>NZ_JAGPVV010000019.1 GCF_018066915.1 Roseovarius sp. | reverse complement strand
GATCGGGCGGCGGCAGAGGCCCTTCGACGGTCCTGATCTGGCCATCCGCGCCCTTGGTCAGCGCGATCTCCGCTGGAGGCACCACCGTAGCCAAGACCCCGGCCAGAACTGGCTCGCCCTCGGGATCATCAATCGGCTGGATATAGATTTCGCCGATATCCGTGATCCGGATATCGCGATAGGCGGGCACCTGAATAGGGGCCAGATCCGGCCCCAGCATCGCATCTCCCGCGCCATTGCGCAGCGTGCCATCGGTGTCACGCCGCAGGTCGCCACGGCGGCTGAGGGCGGGATCACCAGAGTCGGGCATGACATAGAAAAACCCTTGATCGGCGATTGCGACATCGAGTTCTTCGTCGGTCCGCGAGAGCCTGCCCGTTTCCTGCGAAAACCCGGCAGGGCCCGTCTCGACCTGAAAGGCACGGGTGGTCAACCCCTCCATCATCTCGAGAAACCGCACCCCGCCTTCGTTCGGCAGGTCGCGGCGATAGCCCGGCACGGTCTGGTTGGCGAGGTTTTGCGCCTGCGCCACCTGGCTGTCGCGATTGACGCCCAATGCGTTGAGCGCGGTGTAGATCATGCGGTCCATGGTGGCGCCCTGCCTTAGCTACGGATGTTCAGGACCGTGTCGGCCAAGGTGCCGTTGGTCTCGAGCGCCTTGGCCGAGGCCTGATAATTCCGTTGCGCCATGATCAGGTTGACCAGTTGCTCGGTCAGATCGACGTTCGACCGCTCGACCGAACCGGCACGGATCGCGCCAAAGCCACTTGTCCCCGGCACGCCCAAACGCACCTCGCCCGATTCACGCGAAGCCCGGTAGGTCGCGCTGCCGATACTGCCTAGGCCCTGAATATCCGAGAAATTCGCGACTGCCACCTGCCCCACGGCAACCGAACGCTCTGCCCCGTAGCTGGCCCAGACGGTGCCATCTTGACGCACATCGACCGAAGAGAGGTCAAGCTGGCGGGTGCCATTCTGTGACACGGCAATCGCGCCAAAGGGGCCATCCGACACGCGCGATCCGCCAAGCGAAACCGAGAGCGCCTGAGAGCCAAGGGCAAAGCTCATCGCCTCAAGCCCCCCGGTCTGCGCACCACCCGCATCAAAGGACAAGGTGGCCAGCGGATCGGCGGGCGTGGCTGTGACACCGTCCACAACCAGTTGGACCGTGTAGGCCAGCCCGCCATCGAGCGCGTCGGGCGCATCCGACATGACAAAGAACGCCTGCGCAGGCACCGCGCGCCCTGACCCATCAAGCACCGGGATTTGCGTGGTCGCGGCATAGGTGGTGGGATCGGCCGGATCAAAGGCCGGGGCGGGAATGGCCGCTTGCGTCCCCAACCCGCCGTTATCCGTCAGCGACAGGTTGAACGAAAGATCAACCGACGTCGTCGGCTGCGGCGTGCCAAATTGCTGCGGGATTTGCAGGCGTTGGGTCTGCGTCGTGGACAGCGTGTCGCCATTCTCCGAGGTTGGGAAAACCGTCAGGAAATGCCCTGCGGCATTGGTCACAAAACCCTCGCGGTTCATGCCAAAAGCCCCGGCGCGCGTATAGCCGGCATCGGCCCCCGCATCCGGCCCTGTGCGCACCTGAAAAAAGCCCGGACCCTGCAATGAAAGGTCGAGCACATTGCCGGTCGCCGTCAACGAACCTTGCTTGAAATCCACTCCGATGCGGCTGACCTCGGTGCCCGATCCGATCTGCGACGCAGGGCGGCTATAGGGGCTGGTGGTATAGATATCCGCGAATTCCGCCCGGCTGCCGTGAAACCCGAGGGTGCCCACGTTGGCGATGTTGTTGGAGGTGACGGAAATATCGGTCTGCGCGGCATTCAGCCCGGAAAGTGCAGTGTGAAAGCTCATGGATCTGGTCCTGTCAGGTCGTTGAAGGGTCTGTTGTTGGGTTGGGTTCAGCGGATGTCGGTGATTTCCAGGCTGCTGCGCAGGCCGTAATCTTCGACCCGGAGGGTCATGTCCTGCCCCCCTTCGGGCATCTGGACGCCCACCACCCGCGCATAGACAAAGGGCTCTGCAGGGGTGTCGCCATCCACTTCGATCGCCACCCGCACGGCACCGCGGGCCGCAACGATTTCAGGCGGCAGGCCGTCCCAGTCAAAGCCCATCAGCCCGGCGGGCTGCGCGCCCATATCCTGCCGATGCAGCTCCACGCCGGTTTCGGCATCGGAATAGATCACGCTCACGGCACTTGCGGCCTCTGGCAAATCCGCCACGCCATGCACCCCGCCCGAGGCATCAGGCCGCGCCAGCGTGCCGGGCACCAGCACCTGCTGCCCCAAGAGCGACGAGGCGGTGGCAATCCGGTTGCCCCCGATCTGGCTGCCGATATCGCTCAGGGTTGTGTTTACCCGGTCGAGGCCCGCCACAGTCGAAAACTGCGCCATCTGTGCGAGGAACTCGCCATTTTCCATCGGCGCGAAAGGGTCTTGGTTCTGTAATTGTGCGGTCATCAGGGACAGAAAATCCTGCTGTCCCAAATCGCCGTTCCCCGTTCGCTTGGGGGCCGCATTGGCAGCGGCAGCGGCGGTGAATGTGGCGCTTGCGCCGGTTGCTGTGTTGATTTCGGGCATGACGGCGCTCCTTAACCCTGACCCATCATGACCGTGCGCGCCATCAGCGTGCGCAGGGTCGAGACGGTTTCCAAAACATTCTGATACTGGCGGCTGGCCTCGACCATCTCGACCATTTCCTCGTCGGGGTTGACCACGGATTCGTAGACAAAGCCCTCTTCATCGGCCATCGGATGGTCAGGCCGGTAGGCGCGCACCGGCTCTCGGTCGAGTTGGACCACATCGGTGACATGCGTGGTCGATAGGCCCTGCTGTCCGGTCTGATCGGCATAGATCGTCTCGAACACGGGCCGCAGCGGGCGATAGGCGTCTTCCTTGGTGGTGCTGACCGCCTGCGCATTCGCCATGTTCGAGGCCACGGTATTCAAGCGCACCATCTGCGCCGACATGGCGGAACTGGCGACGTCAAAGATATTCTTGATCATCATGGCTTATTCTCCCTTGATCGCCTGGCTCAATCCGGAAATCCGCCGGTTGAGCAGCGTGAGGCTGGTCTGGTAGCGCAGGCTGTTTTCGGCAAACTCCATCTGCTCCACGGCCAGTTCGACCGTATTGCCATCGAGCGAGGGGTTGACCGGCACGCGGTATCCCGCGTGCCCGCCGTTTGGACCGCTGGTCGCGAAATGGCGGCCGTTGCTGGTGGCGAGGGCACCGCCACCGGTTTCGGCGTTGAGCACCGTTTCGAAATCCATGTCGCGCGCCTTGAATCCCGGTGTCGCCGCATTCGCGATGTTTGACGCCAGCATCCCGCCACGCTGCTCGCGCAGGGTCAGCGCCGAGGCAAAGAGGCTCAGGTGATCGCGAAACGCATCTGTCATGGCGCGGGGTCCTTTCGGGGGTCTTGAGCGCAGTTGGTCCAGTCCTTGCAGGGCGAAAGACATCGTGGATGCCCCGGCCCTGCCCGCATCCCTGCAATTCCGGTGCCAACCGGCCCGAGACCAAGGAACACCCATGTCAGAGACCGCCCCTCGCCCCGCCCTGCGCAGACCGCTCACCCTGCCCCGTAGCTTTAGCCGTGTGCTGGGGCGGCTGCTGACGCTTCCCGCCACCGAGAGCCTGCCATTGGCGAACAGCGTTTATGCGCAGACCCGCGATCCGGTGCAGCGTGCGCTTGTGCTGCGTCTGCGCCTGCGCCTCTTGCAAGAGGCGCTCGACGCACCGCGCAAACCCGCTCCACCAGCCAAGGCCGAACCCGAGGCTCTGCCGCCGCCTGCGCCGGAACCGGAGCCTGAACCCGAACCCGCCCCGCCCCCCAAACCGGCCAAGACCCCCAAGCTCGTCAGCCTCGATCTGGCAGGCGGTGCGCTGTCGATGATGATGAGCGAGTTGGGCAGCGGCGAAGACGCAGAGGATGACTTCTTCGGGGATGACTGAGCGCCGTGAGGGTCGCTATCTTTGGATAACAGCCCTCTCTTTCGCCCACGCGCAGATACCTTCGCGCGCTTTCAATTACAGTCAGATCATGGGATTGTGACTTTACTTCCAAGGCTGCCAGGAGATACGGAAATGAAACAGTTGGCACCGCATATGACCGTGAACCATACGCATCAGTTTGGGCAAGACACCAATACCCCCCTCCATCTCCCCAGTGGATGGTGGCTTGCCCCCATGCTTGGTCTCGGTATCGCGATGTGGTACTGGATCATTTCCGCGCTTCTCTCGGTTTTGGGCTAAGCCTCCCTCCAGAGCTTGCAAAGTGTTGTCGCCCGGTCGCTCTCGCGTCCGGGCGAAACCTTTTGTGCGGTGCCTAATACAGAGATTGACCCCGCGCATGTCTGCACGAGGTCAGCGATGTCCCTGTGTCGGCGGGCCTGCCTATCCGTGCGCCTCGCGGATCAGCCGCAGAATATCCTTGGCGGCCTCGGGAATATTGGTGCCGGGGCCAAAGATCGCCTTGACCCCCGCCTTCTTGAGGAAATCGTAATCCTGCTGCGGGATCACCCCACCGCAGATCACGATGATATCGCCTGCATCCCGCGCCTTGAGGGCCGCAATCAGTTTGGGCGCAAGCGTCTTGTGCCCCGCCGCCTGAGAGCTGATGCCCACCACATGCACGTCGTTGTCGATGGCGTCCTGCGCCGCCTCTTCCGGTGTCTGAAACAGCGGCCCCACATCCACGTCAAACCCGATATCGGCAAAGGCGGTGGCGATCACCTTGGCCCCCCGGTCATGGCCGTCCTGCCCCATCTTGACGACGAGCATCCGTGGCCGCCGCCCCTCGGCCTCGGCGAAATCCTCGACCGATTTCTGAATGGCGGCAAAACCTGCATCGCCTTCATAGGCCGCGCCGTAAACGCCAGCCAGCGTCTTGACCTCGGCGCGGTGCCGCCCGAATTCCTTTTCCAGTGCCATGCTGATCTCTCCCACCGTGGCGCGCGCGCGCGCGGCATCCACCGCCGCGTCAAGCAGATTGCCCCCCTCGCGCGCACGGCGCGTCAACTCGTCCAACGTAGCCTGACAGGCGGCCTCGTCACGGCTGGAGCGGATCTGCGCCAACCGGGCGATCTGGGACTCGCGCACCTTGTCATTGTCGATGTCGAGAATGTCGATCGGGTCTTCCTTGTCCTTGCGATACTTATTCACGCCGACGATCACTTCGTCACCCCGGTCGATCATGGCCTGACGGGTCGCTGCCGTTTCCTCGATCCGCAGTTTGGGCATGCCCGATTCCACCGCCTTGGTCATGCCGCCCATGGCCTCGACCTCTTCGATCAATGCCCAGGCTTTCTCGGCCAACTCATGCGTCAGGCTCTCGACGTAATAAGAGCCCGCCAGCGGATCGACCACTTTGGTCACACCGGTTTCCTCTTGCAGGATAAGCTGTGTGTTCCGCGCGATGCGGGCGCTGAAATCGGTGGGCAGGGCAATCGCTTCGTCAAGCGCATTGGTGTGCAGCGACTGTGTGCCGCCCAGAACCGCGCTCATCGCCTCATAGGCGGTGCGCACCACGTTGTTATAGGGATCCTGTTCCTGAAGGCTCACGCCGGATGTCTGGCAATGGGTGCGCAGCATCTTGGATTTCTCGTCCGAGGCACCAAACTCCGTCATGATCCGGTGCCAGAGCAGGCGGGCGGCGCGCAGCTTGGCGGCCTCCATGAAGAAATTCATGCCGATGGCAAAGAAGAACGAGAGGCGCGGCGCAAAGCTGTCCACATCCATTCCCGCAGCGATCGCCGCGCGCACATATTCGCGCCCGTCTGCCAGCGTATAGGCCAATTCCTGCACAAGGTTCGCGCCCGCCTCTTGCATGTGATAGCCCGAGATCGAGATCGAGTTGAATTTCGGCATGTGCTTGGCCGTGTAGCCGATGATGTCCGACACGATCCGCATCGAAGGCGCGGGCGGATAGATATATGTGTTGCGGACCATGAACTCCTTGAGAATGTCGTTTTGGATGGTACCCGACAGCAGCGCCTTGTCGTGCCCCTGCTCTTCGCCTGCAACGATGAAACTGGCCAGAACCGGGATCACCGCACCGTTCATGGTCATGCTGACCGAAACCTTGTCGAGCGGGATGCCGTCAAAGAGGATTTTCATATCTTCGACGCTGTCAATCGCCACGCCCGCCTTGCCCACATCGCCCTCGACGCGGGGATGGTCGCTGTCATAGCCGCGGTGCGTGGCCAGATCGAAGGCGACCGAGACACCCTGCTGCCCGGCGGCCAGATTGCGGCGGTAAAAGGCGTTCGATTCCTCTGCCGTGGAGAAGCCGGCATATTGCCGAATAGTCCAGGGGCGGCCCGCATACATCGTGGCCTTGACGCCACGGGTAAACGGAGCCTGTCCGGGGATGCTACCCAGATGCGGAAGGTCGGCCACATCCTCTTGGGTATAGAGCGGTTGCACCGCGATCCCCTCGAGCGTGTTCCACGTCAGGGTCTCGGGCGCACGCCCCCGAAGTTCCGCCGCCGCGAGTTTACGCCAATCGTCTTTCTTCGTCGCCATTCCGATGTCCTCTTTCAGTCTGACCAGAGGGCAGATGTCTCCCTGCCTCATCCGGTCCGGTTTCCTCTGATAGTCGCGCCAGACCCTCTGCCCCGGCAGAGAGCCAGAACAGATCGTCGGCATAGGCCTCTTGCAGGGCCAATCGCTGCGCCCGGTCAAAGGGCTGCCAACGCCCCTCGCCCTCGGGCAATTGTGTCACGTCGCCACCCCGCGCCGCCACAGCACGGCGCAAGGCCGCCAGATCTGGCGCACGGTTGAGCCAGAGGCGCGCCGCCTTGCGCGGCACCTCCGCCAGCCCGGTCATCGCATGCAACCGCGCCTCGGGCCGACTGGCATGCACCTCATGCGGCAGGACCACAATGTCCACACCGGGCAATGCACAGGCCAGATCACCGATCACCTCGCGCCAATGCCGGTTGACCGTCACCAGCCGGTCAAGGTCATCAACCCCCGGCACCCCATGCCCCCGCGCCACGCCATAGGCCAGCGACGACGCCCACCAGCTATCTTGTCCCCGGATCGACAGGACCACGCGGGTGATGCGCCCGTCAAAGGCATGCGCAAACCGCGCCATCCGCTCGCCGATCCCGGGATAGAGCCGCGCGCGCCGCAGATTGCGCCGGGTAGCCCCGATCATGTTTTCATCGCTGATAAGAACTCGGGTTATCCCCTGTCTCCGCGCCTCCTCCAGACGGAGCGCGATGCGACCCCGCGCGCGCTCGAGCTGGTCCGCCGCGCGTGGCAGGCCAGGTGCCGGAACAACCCCACTCAGCACCCCGTCGCGCGTCGCCTCAGGGCCCCAGTATCCCAATCCCTGCGTCGCCAAAGCGCCCGCATTGGCACGCATATAGTGCTGAAACGAGGTGGAGGCGGTGCGATGCGCCCCCAGATGCAGGATGATGTCCATGACGGGTCTGACCTTTCGATTGGCCGCACTCTGCGACCACACACGCTTGGCCCTGATCCTGACTGTCATTCCTGACCATGCGCTTAATTGCGGAAAAATTCCACGCGCCCGCCATTCGCCCTTCGCAATCGCCCCCAACAGGCCTATATCTGGACCAGCAGGAGACCCTATGAAAACACTCTTATCCCTTGTTTTGGCAGTATTTATCGCCTCATCCGCAACCGCGCAGGACAGCGATACAGGCCCCGCATCCGCCGCGATCCTCTCGGCCGATACGGTCAATTTGAATGATTTTCTCTGGCTCAAACGCCCGCTGGTGATCTTTGCCGATACCCCCGCCGATCCGCGATACATCGAACAGATGGGGTATATCACCGAGCGCCTTGATGTGCTGACCGCGCTCGATGTGGTGGTGATCACCGATACCGACCCCGCCGCGCGCTCATCCCTGCGCAAGACGCTGCGGCCCCGAGGGTTTGGCCTCGTGCTCATTGGCAAGGACGGGGTGATATACCTGCGCAAACCCGCGCCCTGGCATGTGCGCGAGATCATCCGCACCATCGACAAGCTGCCAATGCGCCAGCAGGAATTGCGAGAGCGTCCCGGCGATAGCTGATCCCGGCGCGCCATCACCCGGCCCCCATCGCCACGATCAAGAGCCCGGCTCCGGGGTCCATCAGCATGAGCGCGCCTGTCTCTGCCTCCCAGGCCAGAACCGCACCAGATTGCCCCAACAGATGATGAAACGCGCTCTCGCTTGTGGCCTCCATGCAGGCGCGCGCCTCTAGCCCTGCGCGGCGCATGGCCATGCCGGTGGGACGGTCGAGATTGGCCATGGCCACCATCGCGGCATCAGGTGCCAGTCCCGGCGTGACCAAGGCGGCAAGCCCCCGTGCGGCCAGCACCCGCACCATTTCGGGCGGTGATCCGACCAGGGGCATCGCCGCCTTGATCCGCCCATCCGCCACCCGGTAAAGGCCCACGGCACAGTGCATCGTCGCGGTAAAGACCACCGTTTCCCCTAGCGCAAACCACGCCCCCAACCGTCCCCGCTGCTCCGCCTCGGCATCGCGCGCGCAGGCGGACACAAAAGCGATCACCGCGAGGAACAGTCCGCACGCGCGCGCATGAGGGCCAAAGTGGCTCATTCGAAATAGCTCTCCTCGACCACTGAAACTTTGAAGATCTCTGTCACACGACAACCGACTTCATGTGCCACCATCAAGCGCGCAAGTTGAGGCCCATCAATGAGCACGATCCGCGCGCCTAACTTCTCCGCTGTCGCTCGGGCATTCGGACTGAAAGACGAGGTAGTGACGAATATACCCTTAGTTACGTCCTTCAGGCCCAGCGCCCCGTAAAAATCCCGGATCGCCGCTGATCCGATAGGACTCCCAGCCTGATAGCGCTTGGCTTGCACATAGACCTGATCAACGCCCAAGGGATCGAGGTTGATCACTCCATCCACCCCATCATCACCAGATTGGCCGAGCACGTTACCCGCTGCCGTTCCGTAGCCATAGCCCATTTTCAAGAGCAGATCGACAATCACCCCCTCGAAGAATGCGGGTTCTGCCTCGCGCAGGCGCGACAGGATATCCGCCGCCAACGCATTTGCGATTTGCTCATAAGACACGCGCATCGCTTCGTCCGGTGTTGTCGCACTTGAAGGCACTATTTCTAGTGGTTCATCACCTGTAGAGCCTGATCGCGCCTTAAACTCCAAGAATGCATCGTAACGCGAGAGAAACTTTGCATCGATCCGCTCGGGCTTCGCGTTCAGTACTCGGCGTCCTTCTTCAGTAATCTCGAAATGTCCACGTCGCGTATTTCGAAGAAGACCAGCTTGCTTTAGATAACTGCGTGCCCAATGTACTCGGTTGGCAAACTTCGTCTGCTTACCGCTTGGCAACAACTCTGATCTCTCATCCTCAGTGAGACGGAATGCTCGCTCCAATTGAGTGACCGCGTCCGAGATTTTCATCTCTCCGGACGCCGCCAACTCAAGCACCGGCTTCATCAAGGATTGATAATCAGGTATCATCCGCTCACTCGAACTCCATGATCACATCGTCCACCGCCAGACTGTCGCCCGGTCCGGCGTTGACCTTTGCCACCACGCCCTTGCGTTCGGCCCGCAGGATGTTTTCCATCTTCATCGCCTCCACCGTGCAGAGTGCCTGCCCCTCCTGCACCTCGTCGCCCGGCGCGACATTGACCTTCACGATCAACCCCGGCATCGGGCAGAGCAGCAGCTTTGATGTATCAGGCGGCAGTTTCTCGGGCATTAACGCCGCCAATTCCGCCTGACGGGGCGTGCGCACATGCACCTTGAGATCGGCGCCGCGTGTGCGGATGCGGAACCCGCCGCTGATCTTGCCGACCTTGAGCACCAGCGCCCGGCCATCCACATCGAGCCGCGCCAGTTGATCGCCCGGTGTCCAGTCGCTTGTGACGCGCAGGGTGTCGCCGTCGTCGAACCGCACGGTCGCCCCCCCGCGATCCGCCGCCACCACCACGGCATAGCTGTGGCCTTGCAGGTTCACGACCCAATCCTCGCCCACATGCCGCTCGTGATTGTCCATCCGCCCCGACACCCGCGTGCGCCGGATTTCGGCGACACGGTGCATCGCCGCCGTACTTGCCGCAATCGCGCGCAACGCCTCTTCCGGCAGCGTGACGCCAGTGAAGCCTTCGGGATATTCCTCGGCGATAAAGGCCGTGGTGATATTGCCGCTGACAAAGCGCGGATGATCCATCACGGCACTGAGGAACGGCAGGTTATGCCCGATCCCCTCAACCTCAAAGCTGTCGAGTGCCACCCGCATGCCCTCGATCGCCTCGGCGCGGGTATGGCCCCAGGTGCAGAGCTTGGCGATCATCGGGTCATAATACATGCTGATCTCGCCGCCTTCAAAGACGCCGGTGTCATTGCGCACCACGGCCCCTCGATGGCCAATTCCTCGGGCGGACGATAGCGGCTCAGACGGCCGATCGACGGCAGGAACCCGCGATAGGGGTCTTCGGCATAAAGGCGGCTCTCCATCGCCCAACCCTTGAGCTTTACATCGGCCTGCGTGAGGCTGAGCGCCTCACCATTGGCCACCCGGATCATCTGCTCGACCAGATCAACGCCGGTGATCAATTCCGTCACCGGATGCTCCACCTGAAGGCGCGTGTTCATCTCGAGGAAATAGAAATTCTTTTTGCCATCGACGATGAATTCCACGGTGCCCGCACTGGCATAGCCCACCGCCTGCGCCAGCGCCACGGCCTGCTCGCCCATCGCCTTGCGCGTGGCCTCATCCAGAAACGGGCTCGGCGCCTCTTCGATGACCTTTTGGTTCCGGCGCTGAATGCTGCATTCCCGCTCGCCCAGATAGATGCCGTTACCGTGGGTATCGCAGAGCACCTGAATCTCGATATGGCGCGGTTGGGTGACGAATTTCTCGATAAAGATGCGGTCATCCCCGAAACTCGACGCGGCCTCGTTCTTGGAGGATTGAAATCCCTCACGCGCCTCTTCGTCATTCCAGGCGATACGCATCCCCTTGCCGCCGCCCCCGGCAGAGGCCTTGATCATCACCGGATAGCCGATCTGGTTCGAGATCGTCACCGCCTCTTCGGCATCGGCGATCAGGCCCATGTAGCCGGGCACGGTGCTGACGCCGGCCTCCTGCGCGATCTTCTTGCTGGTAATCTTGTCGCCCATTGCCTCAATGGCCCGCACCGGCGGCCCGACAAAGGCCACACCCGCCGCCTCGAGCGCCTGCGCGAATTTGGGGTTCTCGGACAGAAAGCCATATCCGGGATGCACCGCCTCGGCCCCCGTGGCCTTGATGGCGGCCATCACCTTGTCGATCACGATATAGCTCTCAGAGGCGGGTGCCGGTCCGATGTGAACAGCCTCGTCGGCCATGCGCACATGCAGCGCGTTGCGATCCGCATCGGAATAGATCGCCACCGTCGCAATCCCCATCTTGCGCGCGGTCTTGATCACGCGACAGGCGATTTCGCCCCGGTTGGCAATCAGTATTTTCTTGAACATCTTCCGTCCCTTCCTCTCATGTCGGCGCGGTCTTCAGGCGGCGCGCCGGATCTCTTCTGGCACAACAACAAAGCCACCGGCGCGCAAGGTGCCGGTGGCTCGAATGACTTGGTCTTGGATGACGGGCAGAGCGTCCGAAAGCGCGCTCTGGCTCAGGTCGTCAGCAGCGGTTCGGATAGGCCTGGCAGAATACCACGTTGCCCGCGGCCCCGACTGCGGCACCGGTAATGACGCTGCCGCCGACGACAGCCGTCGTGAGGGCCCCAGCCCCGCCCCCGATAAGCGCCTGCTCCGGCACCGTGTCGCCACAGGCCACCAAAGCGCCAAGTGCCAGAACACCAAGTGCTTGGGCGAATCTGCGCGGAGCGAGATATGTTTGAAGTCTTTGCATGATGGGCGTCCTTCTGTGATGTCACATGTAAAATCCACGCCATAAAACGTCACGAACCGGGCAAGGTCAAAGCGATTGCGCAGCGCCCTTGCATCATCGGCGAAGGCCCGCGCATCTGCGGCAGGCTTTGCAACTATCCTATTTTCAACACAAAAAGAGGGCGATCCTTGCACGCCCGCACAGGATCGCCCCCAGGGGGAAGGGCGGCGGGACAGACGCAATGTCACGACCTCTGGGGAAAGGACTCCCGCCACTCGTTCCACCTTGGCAGCATCTTTCGACCGCACCAAGCACAGCTTCCGCGCGATACCCGCATGAGCAGAGCCTTGCCTATTTTCATCCGCCATAGGCAGAACGCCGCGCATGCTGCGGCTCTGAACCGCGGTTCTGGAGCGGTTCACGCGCGCCCTGCTCACACGAACACCTCGGGAAATGACTCGCGCGCGAGCGCGAGATCCAGAACCAGCAGCGCCTCGTAACTTGTGGAGTCAAAGGGGTCATCAACCGGCTTGACCTCGCGGCCCAAAAGCCAGCTCAACCGCCCGGCATCGAGATTGCCACGCTCGAACGGCTCTTCGCCAAAACACTCCCATATCGCACGCACAAAGGCGGCGTCCGCGCGTTTGTCGGCGGCCTTGCGGTCTCGGTACCGCTCGCGCGCAATCAGAGGGGTGGCCCCCTTGGGATTCGCGCGTCTGATGGTGAATTGGAAATCCGTGCCCGGCAAACGACCGGGAAATCCGCGATGTTTCAACATGTTGCGCCCTCCGAATCAAAGGGGCGCGGCGCGGCAGAGTGTGTGGTGGACGGGACGGACCATGTGGTCCGTCCCGTGCCTAGCCCGATGGGCTTACTTGTACTTGCCGGTCGAAACGGGCTCGGTCGTGATCGGCTCGACCACAACGAACTCTTCTTCGGCAGGCTGGGCGCATGCTGCGACAACGGCGATGAAACCGATTGCGAGAATGCTCTTGATGCTCTTCGACATGTATATCTCCTGTCTCTCGTAACTTCATGAAGAGACGCGCAAGGACACCATGTCCCTGCCCGTCTCAAGGGCGAGGTAAAGGTCGCTTGGGTGCAACCTCGACGCAGCTTATCGGAATTTTTAGGATTTGAACATCGGTCATCACCAATCCCGTGCGCCTGTGTCCCCAAAGCCTCAGTCCCGCCAAGGTCTTGATTTCGCGACGCAAGATTTTGCGTTTTCATTAGAACATCTCCCAGATGCAGGCGCCTTCCTGCGGCCTGTAGGCCTCAAAGACCTGAATGACATCGGGGTCGAAAACCCCGAATTCTGACGGTCGATCCGCCAGCGAAATAACAACCTGAGCGGGCATCGGCCCCGTGTTCGCCAGTCGCGGCAGGGCGTAGCTCTCGCACAGCCAGACCAGATCAGCCAGCACCGTTTCGAGTTGCGCATCCGTATCGCCAACCCCGGCGAATCCCTCTGCCACAAACCGAAAGCGATAGGTCAGACCCAGACCCGGCCGGTCGGTCAGCACCTCCTGCACCCGCGCTCTAAGGCCCGAGGGCAGCGGCAGCGCCTCCTCCTGCGCTGCCGCCCCTTGGGCGAGAGCCAGCCCGACGCTCAGCGCCACAGCCCACCTCACCCGTCTCATCGCGCGCCGCCCATCCAGCGCACGCGATTCGCCTCGTCCTCCAACACCTGTGCAATCAGCGCCTCGCACCCGGCGCGATCAAACCGGCCCATGACGGCGCCCCCGGCCTGCACATGCATCGCCTGCGCGTCCCGGCGCACGCGCACCGCGGGCGCATAACCGCGCAGCGATTGCAGCGCCCGCCACAGGTCTTGCCGCACAAGATGCGCCAAGCGCCGCCGCCCGGTCGTGCCCGCCAGAACCGTCTCCACCGCCAAATCGAAGCGCACAGGCACCCGCCGCGCAACTGTCAGTGCGCCGCCCTCCTCGTCTTCGATCACATGCCAGTGGCTGCGCCCCATCCTGCTCCTCCGTGCGTCATCTGGCCCTAAATACCTCGGGGGACTGGGGGCAGCGCCCCCAGTCCTCGCCCCCCTCAGAGCGGAATGTTATCGTGCTTTTTCCAAGGGTTGCTGAGCTTCTTGTTGCGCAACGACGCAAATGCCCGGCTTACGCGCATCCGCGTGCTGCGCGGCTGGATCACCTCGTCGATAAAGCCGCGCTCGGCGGCGACGAACGGATTGGCAAAGCGGCCCTCGTAATCCTTGGTATGCGCCGCGATCTTGTCGGGCGACCCCAGATCGGCGCGGTGGATGATTTCGGTGGCGCCCTTTGCCCCCATCACCGCGATTTCCGCCGTGGGCCAAGCATAGTTGAAATCGCCCCGCAGATGTTTGGAGGCCATCACGTCATAGGCCCCGCCATAGGCTTTGCGGGTAATGACCGTCACCTTGGGCACCGTCGCCTCGCCATAGGCAAAGAGAAGTTTCGCGCCGTGCTTGATCACGCCGCCATATTCCTGGCCCGTACCCGGCAGGAACCCCGGCACATCGACAAAGGTCAGGATCGGAATCTCGAACGCATCGCAGAACCGTACGAACCGCGCCGCCTTGCGGCTGCTGTCGATATCCAGACACCCTGCCAGCACCATCGGCTGATTGGCTACGACCCCCACGGTCTGCCCTTCAAGGCGAATGAAGCCGGTGATGATGTTCTTGGCGAATTCCGCCTGAATTTCGTAGAAATCCGCCTCATCCGCGACCTTGAGGATCAGTTCCTTCATGTCATAGGGGGTGTTGGCATTGTCGGGGATCAGCGTATCAAGGCTCTGCTCCACCCGCCCCGGCTCGTCAAAGAACGGGCGCACAGGCGGCTTTTCGCGGTTGTTGAGCGGGAGGAAATCCACCAGACGCCGCACTTCGGCCAAGGCCTCTACATCGTTTTCGAACGCCCCATCGGCCACGCTCGATTTCTTGGTATGGGTCGATGCGCCCCCGAGTTCCTCGGCCGTGACCACTTCGTTGGTGACGGTCTTGACCACATCGGGGCCGGTCACGAACATGTAAGAGCTGTCGCGCACCATAAAGATGAAATCGGTCATCGCCGGGCTATAGACCGCGCCACCCGCACAGGGGCCCATGATGAGCGAAATCTGCGGAATCACACCGCTCGCCATGATGTTGCGTTGAAACACCTCGGCATAGCCTGCAAGGCTGGCTACGCCTTCTTGAATCCGCGCGCCACCCGAATCGTTGATCCCGATGACCGGCGCGCCGTTCTGCATGGCCATATCCATGATCTTGCAGATTTTCTCGGCATGGGTTTCCGACAAAGACCCACCGAACACGGTGAAATCCTGCGAAAAGACATAGACCATGCGGCCATTGATCGTGCCCCAGCCGGTGACGACGCCATCGCCATAGGGCCGCTCTTTCTCCATCCCGAAATCGGTGCAGCGATGCGCCTTGAACATGTCGAATTCTTCAAAGCTGCCCTCGTCGAGCAACAATTCGACCCGCTCGCGGGCCGTCAGCTTGCCCTTGGCATGCTGAGCCTCGATCCGGCGCTCGCCACCGCCCTTGCGTGCTTCGGCGCGGCGGTTCTCCAATTCCTGAAGGATGTCTTTCATGGCACTCCCCTTGCGATGTTGCGCGCAGCATAGGGTTTACAAGGCAGAGCGCAAAGCAGAATCAGGCAAATTTGCAAATCATCGCAAAGTATATTTCGCAAATCTGTAAACTTGCAAAACCTGTCTGCGCCCGATGGACTTCCCCTCAGGCCACTCCTAGCCATGACCCATGACCCGCGCACAGACATCCAACTATCTCGACCGCACCACCCCGCCGCATATCTCGACGCTGATCCTGCTGGCGGGCCTATCGGCGCTTGCAATGAACATCTTCCTGCCCAGCCTGCCGGGGATGACAGCCTATTTCAACACCGAATACCGGCTGATTCAGCTTTCCGTCGCCCTCTACCTCGGGGTCAATGCCGGGCTTCAACTGCTGATGGGGCCAATCTCGGACCGGTGGGGGCGGAGGCCGGTCATTCTTTGGGGTCTTGGCCTCTTTCTAGTGGCGACCTTGGGCTGCATCTTTGCCCCCAATATCACGGTCTTCCTGACGTTTCGCATGGTGCAGGCCAGCGTTGTGGTCGCCATGGTCCTGTCGCGCGCCATCGTGCGCGACATGGTTCCTCAGGACCGGGCCGCCTCGATGATCGGCTATGTGACCATGGGCATGGCGGTGGTGCCGATGATCGGCCCGGCCTTTGGCGGGCTCTTGGACGAAGCCTTTGGCTGGCAAGCGAATTTCTGGGCGCTCTTCGTGCTGGGGGCCGCGCTCTTTGTCGTCTGCTGGCGTGATCTGGGCGAGACCGCCCCCCTCACGGGCCGGACCCTGATGCAGCAGTTCCGCGACTATCCCGCGCTTCTGACCTCGCGCAGGTTCTGGGGCTATGCGCTTGCGGCGGGGCTGAGTTCGGGTGCGTTCTTTGCCTATCTGGGCGGTGCGCCCTTTGTGGGGGATCGGGTCTTTGGCCTGCCTCCATCGACACTTGGGCTCTTGTTCGGTGCCCCGGCGATTGGCTATTTCCTCGGCAATTTCGCCTCGGGGCGATTTTCCATGCGCATCGGCGTCAACCGCATGGTGCTTTGGGGCACGCTCTTTAACGCGGGGGGGATTGCGCTCAATCTCACGCTGTTTCTCGTGGGGTTGGGTACGCCATTCACGTTCTTTGGGCTGATGACCTTCATGGGGCTTGGCAATGGCATGGTGATCCCCAATGCCACCGCCGGCGCGTTGTCGATCCGCCCGGACCTTGCAGGCACGGCAAGCGGGTTGTCGGGCGCGCTTATGATTGGCATCGGCGCGGGCCTCTCGGCGCTTGCGGGCACGCTTCTCACCCCCGGCAGCGGGGCCTATGCCTTGCTGGGGCTGATGCTCTCGACGGCGCTCGCGGCGATTGTGACCATCCTCGCCGTCATCCGCCGCGAACGGAGGCTGGGGTTGTCGCCCAAATGACTCACTGAGGTTCACGATTGCTTTAGCGCCTCTGGCCACTGACCCCCACCGCCCCCACGTGTTTGAGAGAACAAGCACAGGAGGCCACTATGATACGCCGCAACACCCCGCCGCTGCATTCGAACGTGCCGGTCCACCGTTCCCCCTTTCCATACCGCTTCACCGATTGGGCCGCGATCTGAGGCGCGCGCGCGACCGGATCGCAACAGTTCCGGCCAGAACGCGAGATGTGAACGCATTTTGATTTCTACCACCGCCGCGACCCGTCCTATAAACGAGCCCATAGTTCAGGAGGTTCCCGATGATCCATCGCCGCACATTCATGGCCACTGGCCTCGCCGCCATGGGCACAGCATCCCTTGCCAATGCCTTCGAGGTTGATCCGCGGTTCATGCCGCAGGAGGTCTCTTTCGATCCGGTCTATCAACCCGGTCAGCTCATCGTGCTGCCGCGCGCGCATTTTCTCTATTTCGTGACCCAACCGGGCCGCGCCCGCCGCTATGGCGTGGGCGTGGGCAAGGCGGGGCTGGAATTCACCGGCACCGCCACCATCGCCGTCAAGAAAGAATGGCCGACCTGGCGCCCGACCGACGAGATGATCGAACGCGATCCGCATACTTATGGGCGGTTCAAGGGCAATGACTATGTGCAGCCCGGCGGCGCCGACAATCCGCTCGGGTCCCGCGCGCTCTACCTTTTTCAGAACGGGCGCGACACCTATTACCGGATTCATGGCACGACACAGCCCTCGTCCATCGGGCGCTCTGTCTCGAACGGCTGTATCCGGATGATTAACGAACATGTGCAGGATCTCTACGAACGCGTGCCGATCGGCACAGTCGTTACAGTTCTGTAATCTTGATTTTTGCACGGGGAACCGGCATATTTCCCCGTGCGACGTTACCACTATCGACCATCTGTCCTTTTCGGCTCAGTCACTCGATGTTGCATGACTTTGCCGGGTTGCCGCACTCCCGCGGGCAACAATTATAAAAGGAATCAGCAAGATGGCGACTGGCACCGTGAAATGGTTCAATGCCACCAAAGGCTATGGCTTTATCGCGCCCGATGGCGGCGGCAAGGATGTGTTCGTCCACATCAGCGCGGTCGAGCGCGCGGGCCTCACCGGCCTTGCCGACAATCAAAAGGTCAAGTTTGACATCGAATCCGGCCGTGATGGTCGTGAATCCGCGTCGAATATCGTTCTCGCCTGAACGCAGACCGCGCGCGGTCGGGGATTGCCAACACACCCCGCAAACCATCATCGCGCCCGCTGAGGGCGCGATACACCGCCGCACAGGATTTGCGCAGCACGCGCCTTTCCTCTTGAAACCGAACGCCCAAACCATGACATAGGGCGCGTATCAGGAGGCGAACCATGGCGCTCCCCGTCCGGGATCAGATGAAGTATTGGGGCGCGGCCATGGCCGTGTTTTTTGTGTTGCTCTGGTTTCTGGGCGACGTGATCCTGCCCTTCGTTCTGGGCGGTGCGATTGCCTATTTCCTCGACCCCGTGGCCGACCGGCTGGAACGTATGGGACTGAGCCGCGCGGCATCGGTCGTGGTCATAACCCTGATCGCCATTCTGGCCTTTGTCGTGATTGTGCTGCTGATCGTGCCCACGCTTGTCAATCAGGCGGTGGCTCTCTTCAACGTGGCACCGGAACTGGCGCGCGATCTGCATGGATTTCTGAGCACCCATTTCCCAACGCTCTTCGAACCTGACTCGGCGCTGAACAAGACGCTGCTGTCCTTGGGCGAGACCATTCGCGAACGTGGCGGCCAATTGCTCGAAACGATCCTCAGCTCTGCGGCCTCCATGGTCAATATCTTGATCCTGCTGGTGATTGTTCCCGTTGTGGCGGTGTATCTGCTCTATGATTGGGATCATATGGTCGCCGAGATCGACAATCTTTTGCCGCGCGACCATGCGCCCGTGATCCGCAGCCTTGCAGGCCAGATCGACAATACGCTGGCCAGTTTCATCCGCGGCATGGGCACCGTGTGTTTGATCTTGGGCACCTATTACGCGGTCGCCCTCATGCTGGTTGGGCTGCAATTCGGCCTCGTGGTGGGCGCGATTGCCGGGCTCATCACCTTTATCCCCTATGTCGGCTCGATTGTCGGGGGCGTGCTGGCCGTTGGCCTTGCGCTCTTTCAGTTCTGGGGCGATTGGCTCAGTGTCGGTCTCGTGGCCGCTGTCTTTGTCTCGGGACAGGTGATTGAGGGCAATTTCCTGACGCCCAAGCTGGTGGGCTCTTCGGTCGGTCTGCATCCCGTCTGGCTCATTTTCGCGCTCTCGGCCTTTGGCGCGCTTTTCGGGTTTGTCGGTATGCTGGTGGCCGTGCCGGTCGCGGCGTCGCTTGGGGTGATCGCCCGCTTTGCCCTTGAACAATACCGCGAAAGCCGCCTTTATCGTGGGCTGGAAAGCATTGATCGCGAATGACGCCGCGCCAACTCAGCTTTGATCTGCCAGTGCGTCCCGCACTGGGGCGCGAGGATTTCTTTGTCTCGCCCGCCAATGCAGAAGCGGTGGCGATGATCGAAGGCTGGCAAGGCTGGCCCGGACGCAAACTGATCCTCGCGGGGCCGAAAGGTGCCGGCAAGACGCATCTGGCGCATGTCTGGGCCTCCCTCTCGGGTGCCCGGATCGTTGCAGCCAATCGCCTCTCCCATGCCGATATCCCCACGCTCGCAAGCGGTGCGGTCGCGGTTGAGGATGCAGATCGGGTGGCAGGGGATCGTCCCGCCGAAGAGGCGCTCTTTCACCTGCACAACCTCGTGTTGGCCGAAGGGCACACCCTCTTGCTCACGGCCGAACGCCCACCGAACCTCTGGCCACTCGTCCTGCCTGATCTGCACAGCCGCATGCAGGGCACGCTGTTGACCCAACTCCGCGCGCCGGATGACACGCTTTTGGCCGCCGTGCTGACCAAGCTCTTTGCCGACCGCCAGATTTCCCCAAGCCCGGACACGATTCCCTATCTCGCGCGGCGAATGGACCGCTCCTTTGATGCGGCACAAGAGGTGGTTGCCGCACTCGATTCCCTGGCCCTTGCGGAAGGTCGCGCAATCACCCGCGCCCTCGCCGCGCAAGTGCTGGACAAAATGGCGCAATAGAGCCACGCTGCGTCACCGTTCCGTTACAAGTCAGCGCCATAAGCCCCCCATGACCCAAGCAGATTTTCTCAAACACCCCACGCCCGAAGCTGTCGATCTGACCGATCTGGACCTCACCGGTCCGGGGCGGTTCTATAACCGTGAGCTAAGCTGGCTTGGCTTCAACTGGCGCGTATTGGAAGAGGCCCAGAATACCCGTGTGCCGCTGCTGGAACGGCTGCGCTTCTTGTCGATTTCGGCCACCAATCTTGATGAGTTCTATAACGTGCGCGTCGCGGGCCTGCGGGAACTGGCGCAGGCGGGCAATACGACCCCGGCCGCGGATGGCCTATCCCCGGCAGAGCAGCTTGTGCTGATCAACGAGAATGCCCGTAAACTGCTGGCCTCTCAGCAAGAGACCTACAATACCCTGCGCCGCGAGCTTGAGGCCGAGAAGATTTCGATCCTCGATCACGGTTCTATCGAGGACGCAGACCGGGACTATCTGGCGGATGTTTTTCTCAACAAGACATTTCCGGTGCTCTCGCCCTTGGCGATTGACCCTGCGCATCCGTTTCCCTTCATCCCCAACCTTGGCTACAGTCTGGCCCTTCAGCTTGAGCGCAAGGCCGACAAGCGCCCGCTTCAGGCGCTCTTGCCCATTCCGCAGCAGATCGCGCGCTTCGTCCCCCTGCCCGGCCCTGAGGGCACCCATCGCTTCTTGCCGCTGGAAGAACTGCTCTTGCTGCATCTGCACAGCCTCTTTCCGGGCTATCGCTACAAGAGCCATTGTGCCTTTCGCGTGCTGCGCGACAGCGATCTCGAGGTCGAGGAAGAGGCCGAAGACCTCGTGCGCGAATTCGAGGTGGCATTGAAGCGCCGCCGCCGTGGCGAAGTGGTCCGCATGAAGATTTCGGCCAACGCGCCCGAGGATCTGCGCCGTGTCATCATGCAGGAATTGCACGTCATACCCGAAGAGGTGGTCGAGGTCGAAGGCATGATCGGTCTGGCCGATCTCAAGGAATTGGTGCTGGACGCCCGCCCCGATCTCTTGTGGCCGCCCTTTACCCCGCGCGTGCCGGAGCGGGTGCAGGATCATGGCGGCGACATGTTTGCCGCGATCCGGCAAAAGGACATGCTGCTGCATCACCCCTACGAGACCTTTGACATGGTGGTGCGCTTCCTGACACAGGCGGCGCATGATCCCGATGTGGTGGCGATCAAGCAGACGCTCTATCGCACCTCACGCAACTCTCCCATCGTCGAGGCGCTGTGCGAGGCGGCGGAGGATGGCAAATCCGTCACCGCCCTTGTGGAACTCAAGGCACGATTCGACGAGGCCGCGAATATCCGACAATCACGGCGGCTGGAACGGGCGGGGGCGCATGTGGTCTATGGCTTCATCGACCTCAAGACCCATGCCAAGATTTCCACAGTGGTGCGCCGCGAGGGCGAAAATCTGGTGACATATACCCATTACGGCACCGGCAATTATCACCCCATCACCGCGCGCATCTACACGGATCTCAGCTTTTTCACCTGCGATACCAAACTGGGGCGGGACGCGACCAAGGTGTTCAATTACCTGTCGGGCTATGCCGAGCCCGAGGGGCTGGAAAACCTCGCGATTTCGCCCAAATCGCTCAAGCCGCGCCTGCTCGAGTTGATCGAGCGCGAGGCCGAGCACGCGCGCGCGGGCAAACCGGCGGCAATCTGGGCCAAGATGAATTCGCTGATTGAGCCCGATATCATCGACGCGCTCTATGCCGCGTCCGAGGCAGGCGTCAAGATTGACCTCGTGGTGCGCGGCATCTGCGGATTGCGACCGGGCATCAAGGGATTGTCGAGCAATATCCGCGTGAAATCCATCATTGGCAGGTTTCTTGAACATTCCCGCATCGTCTGTTTCGGCAATGGCTCTGGCCTTCCGTCCAAGAAGGCGCGGGTGTTCATTTCCTCTGCCGACTGGATGGGGCGCAACCTCAATCGCAGGGTCGAAACGCTTGTCGAGATCGAGAATCCGACCGTCAAGGCGCAGATTGTCAGTCAGGTCATGGCAGCCAACATGGCCGATGTGGCGCAAAGCTGGGTCATGGCCCCCGATGGCAGCTTTACCCGCCCGCCTGCCGTGGAAGGGGCCTTTGCCTTTAGCTGTCACCGCTTCTTCATGGAAAACCCATCGCTCTCGGGACGGGGCTCTGCCGGGGCGTCGGATGTGCCCAAACTGACCCATACCGAGGATTGACCCACGCGCGCCCGTGTCGCATAGAGGGGGCGCGAAAGACTGGGACGGATATGGACGGCACCAACGATCCAACAGAACCCGACGGCGGCCCCTTTGGTCGCCCTCTTTTCGATAGCCCCTCTGCGCGCGCGCTCAGCCGCGTGGGGGTGGTCGATGTGGGCTCCAACTCGGTGCGCCTTGTGGTGTTCGACGGTGCAGCGCGAAGCCCCGCGTATTTCTACAACGAAAAGATCATGTGCGCCCTTGGGGCAGGCATGTCCGAAAGTGGTCGGCTGAACCCAACTGGGCGCAAGCGCGCGCTCGAGGCGCTCAAGCGGTTCAAGATGCTGGCCGAGGGTATGGATACCGGCCCGCTGGTCATCGTCGCCACCGCCGCCGTGCGCGAGGCCAGCGACGGCGAGGAATTCCGCGCCGAGGTCGAGCGGGAAACAGGGCTCAAACTCTGGGTGATCGACGGCCGCGAAGAGGCACGGTTGTCGGCGCAAGGCGTGCTCTTGGGATGGCCCGGCTCTTACGGCCTTGTGTGCGACATCGGCGGCTCGTCCATGGAACTGGCCGAGATCAACGGTGGCAAGGTGGGGGCGCGGGTTTCCTCCCAGCTTGGCCCGCTCAAACTGCGCGACATGAAGGGCGGCAAGAAGGAGCGCCGCGCCTATATCCGCCAGACCCTGAACGCCATGCGCGACGAATTGGGCGAGCAGAAGAACCGCCTCTTCCTAGTGGGCGGGTCGTGGCGGGCCATCGCCCGGATCGACATGGTGCGGCGCAAATACCCGCTGCATGTGCTGCATGAATACCGCATGACCCCCGCCGATGTGCGGGCGACCATCAAGTACATCGAAAAGACGGATGCCGAAACGCTGCGCGCGCAATCCGGTGTCTCGATGGCACGGATCGAGCTTGTGCCGCAGGCGATCGAGGTTCTGGGCGAGTTGATCAAAACCTTCAAGCCGCGCGACATCGCCGTGTCGAGCTATGGTATCCGCGAGGGACTGCTCTATGAGCAGATGCCGCAGATGCTGCGCGACCGCGATCCGCTGATCGAGGCCTGCCGCTTTGCCGAGCAAAAGGACGCGCGCCTGCCGGGTTTTGGCAAGGTAATCTATCACTTCATCCTGCCGCTCTTCAAATCCGCCAAGCCCGAGCGCCGCCGCCTGATCCGGGCTGCCTGTCTCTTGCACGATGTGAGTTGGCGCGCCCATCCCGATTACCGGGCCGAGGTCTGTTTCGACAACGCCACCCGCGCCAATCTGGGCGGGCTCAAACATTCGGAGCGGGTCTATCTGGGCCTCGCCCTGCTGCACCGCTATTCGAACAAACGTGAGGGCAGCCGATTTGCCGATCTGGATGGGTTGCTGACCGACAAGGACCGCCACGAAGCCGAGGTTCTGGGCAAGGCCATGCGCTTTGCCGCGATGCTCTGGCTCAAGCGCAACGCGCATTTGGGGGAATTGCGGTGGTTCCCGCAAAAGAAGGTGCTGGAATTGCGCCTGTCAGCAGAGGCAGCCCCGCTCTTTGGCGAAGTGGCACAAGCGCGCTTTGCCTCCCTTGCCACAGCCCTCTCGGCGCGGATCGTGATCAAGACGCCAAGATAAGCGCGCCGTATCAGTCAGAGTTCGATTTCGCCCTCTGGCAGTGGTGACACATCCTGCATTTCTTGCGGCGTCTTGCGACGCAGGAGGATGTCGCCATTCGGCAGCACTTCGGGCGCGTGAAAGGCGCTGAGATCGCCAATCTCACCCATCAGATCACGCAGCGCCGGGCCCATTTCCTCGACAAACTGGCGCAGCGCGGGCTCCATCTCTTGGGCGCGGTCGCGCAACCCCTCAAGAGCCGGTCCCATCTCGCGCTGTATCCCCTCGAAAAAGAGCCGCGCGCCCTCTTCCATCAGGGATCGTCCCTCATCCTCAGTCGCGTCCTGCGCAGCAAGGGGGGCCGCGCCCAGCACGGTCAGCACACAAACGGTTCGGATCAGGGTCATCGGGGTCATGCAGATCATATAAGCGCTCCAAGTGACGATTTTAAGATCAGAGTTCGAGATCCAGACTGACCGGAAAATGATCCGACGCGGTCAGCAGCGCCTCACGCAGATCGCGGTTGTCAAAGCAGACCGGATCGTCGAACGGGTGCCATATCCGCCAGATGGGACGCCGCGCCATGAGATCGGGCGAAATCAGGATATAGTCGAGCAGCGCCTGCATGTAGCGCCGCTGATCACGCAGGTAGAAGCGCGCCGAAGTATGCACCGCCCCGAACCGCCGCAAGAGCACCCCGCGGGCATGCGGATCATAGAGTGTCTGCGCCGCCTCTTGCCCCTCGCCCATGATGATTTCGACCGAAGAGCGCCCGAAAAGATGCTCGTATTCGTCAAGCCCCGGACCATCGTTCAGATCCCCCAACACGATCAGAGGGTCCGCCGCCGCCAGATGCGTCTCGATCCGTTGCCGCAGCCAGACGGCTTGCGCCAGTTGCTTGCGCCGGTTGGTGATCCCGATGCGGATGGCCTCGTCGCGGCCCACAGCACCATGCGGCGCCTTGGATTTGAGATGCGCGCCGATCAGACGCAGCACCCGACCGGCGGTGGTGGTCAACTCCACCTCGAGCGGCGGCTTAGAAAACGTGACCCGATCCGCGCGGTCGTCGATATCAAGATCGATCCGGAACACACCGTCAAAGCGCGGCGTCCCGTCCCCGGCCCCCGTGGTCGCGCCCTGCGGATCATGCCGCGCGCTCAGCGCGTCCGGATCATAGAGCAGCGCCAGTTCCTGTTGCGTGTCATTGGCAAAGCCGATCAGGGCCCGCCGCGCCCGAAGCTGCATGATTTTTGCAAAATTTTCCAACGCCTTGACTGTGCTGCGGCGACCATTGTCGTCGGGGGCCTCGACCACCAACACCACATCGGCATCCAAAGCGGTGAACACGATCCCGAGCGCCGCAAGCTGGTCGGCGCGTGTCACATTGTAGCGCGCGGACCATGCGCCGTTGTCATGGGGGTGGCCCTGATCGTCAAAGAGCGCGTTGAACCACTCGACATTATAGGTCGCGATCCGCATGGGCGCGTGCCTCGCTGATCTCTTCCCAGGCGCGGTTGATGTCCACCAGCCGCCGCTCTGCAAGGCGGATCGCCTCTGGCGGAACCCCGCGCGCCTGCATGCGGTCCGGGTGGGTCTCGCGCACCAAATCGCGCCAGGCCTTGCGCACCTCTTCCATCGGCGTCTCCGGGCTCACCCCCAGAACGGACCAAGGATCGGAGGGTGCATCCGGCACGAACCGCGTCCGCAACGTGCGAAAGGAGGACGCAGGCAGCGCGAATATCTCGGCCACGCGCGCTAGAAATTCATCCTCTTTGGCGTGATAGACCCCGTCCGCCATGGCGATGTGAAAGAGCCCCTCCATCAGATCGCAGAGCGTGCCGGGCTGGCCCTCGAACATCCGCGCGATACGGCGGGCATAGTCCTCGAACCCCGCCACATCCTGCCGCGCAAGGTTGAAGACGCGGGCAGCATCCGCCTCATCCGTCTCGGCGATCTGGAACACCTCACGAAAGGCCGTGACCTCGTCCCGCGTGACCAGCCCATCGGCCTTGGCCATCTTGGCCGAGAGCGCGATCACCGCGATTGTAAAGGCCACGCTGCGCTCGGGCGGGGTGCGGAGACGGTCGAAAACGGCACTCAGCCCCTCGCCATTGGCAAGGGCTGACAAGGCTTCGGAGATACGGACCCAGATCGACATGGGCGTTACCCTAGACCCATTCCCCGCCCCTGTCAGTGCAAACCATCACAGGACTTTCTGCAAAAGCACCAAATCCATCCAGCGCCCGAATTTTCGCCCCACTTCGGGCATGCGCGCCACCTCGGCAAAGCCGATGGCCCGGTGAAAGGCAATGGCGCCCAAGTTCTCGCCGCTGACACCCGCCACCAGCACATGCATATCCGCCGCGCGCGCCACCTCTTGCAGTCGCGCCATCAAGGCCCGCCCTACCCCGCGCCCGCGCGCCTCGGGAGCCAGAATGACCGTATGTTCGGCGGTATGGGCATAACCCGGCCCCGACCGGAACGTGCCATAGCTGGCAAATCCCAGCAGCCTGCCCGCCTCTTCTGCCACCTGAAACGCGGCACCGCGCGCCGCAAGATCCGCCGCCAAAGTTTCTGGCGTCTTTTCCACCGTGGTAAAGGTGACGGAGGTCTCGCGAATAAGCGGGTTCCAGAAGGCGAGGATCTGGGGAATATCGCGCGGGTCTGCTTGTCTCAGGATCATTCGATCACCCTTGGCCCATGGGGCGTTTCAATCTCGGCCCGCATACCCGTGGGGCCTGGCTCGAACACCACGCGCGCATCGTGCAACTCGGCCCCAACCGTCGCCCGCAGGATCGCCGCTTCGGGATGCGTGACCACCAGCCGCAACAGCCGCGCGCCCGAAGGCGTGAGGCGCGCCGCCGGATGCGCCGCACCCTGCCACTCGATCAGCGCCGGAAAGAGATTGTCCAGCGGCAGGATACCATCCACCGGCACCGCCATTCGCCACCGCAGATCGCCACGCGCCAAGGCCACCGCCTGCCCCGCGCCCGGATGCCGCAAGAGCGCCGCACTCAGATCATCGACCGCGCAAATCCAGTTGCGCAAGCGCGGCACGCCAGTGAACCGATCAAGATCGAACCAGCGCGGATAAGCGGGGGCCGAAGCGCCCGGATCAATCGCGATCAGCTCGAGATAGAGCCCATCCTCCAACCCCAAGAGCAGGTTATGCGTGCCGAAATGCTCATGCTGACCGCCGGGCTGCAACCGCAGGCCAAGTGCCTCTTCGACATGCGCGCGCCCTGCCTCAAGGCTCTGTGCCGCGACCGCCAGATGATCGAGCCGCATCATGGCCTAGAGATCCAGCCGCGCGCGCACCTGCGCCATGAAATCCTCGCCGCGCTGTTCGAAATTGTCGTATTGGTCGAAACTCGCCGCAGCCGGGGCCAAGAGCACCACATCCCCCGGCTCTGCATCGCGCATCGCACGCGCCACCGCCTCGGCCATGGTGGTGCAGACCTCGGTATCAACCGCCCCCAGCCCGATGGCGAATTGTGCCGCTTCGCGCCCGATCACATAGGCCCGGCGCACATGCGCAAGACCGGGGGCCAGCCCGGCCAAACCGCCTTCTTTTTCCAGCCCACCACAGATCCAGCGGATATTCTGGAACGCCAACAGCGCCTTGAGCGCGCTGTCGACATTGGTGGCCTTGCTGTCGTTGACAAAGATGACACCATCCTTTTCCGCCACCCGCTGACTGCGATGCGGCAGACCGGCATAGCTGTGAAACCCTGCCTCGATCACGCGCGGGGCCAGACCCAAGGTCCGGCAGGCGGCATAGGCGGCACAGGCGTTCTGGTGATTGTGCGATCCCGGCAGGCCCTTGACCTCGCGCAGATCAATTGCGCCCACTTGTCGCCCATGCCGATATTCGCTGAGAAACCCCTTGCGCGCAAAGACCGACCAACCAAAGCCGGTAAGTTTGCGATCGACCGAAATGCGGATCACCCGATCATCGGTCGGTCCTTCGGCCATCTGCCCTGCCAGATAGCGCCCCTCGGCCTCGTCCACGCCAATCACCGCCCGGTCCGGTCCGCCTTCGGCGAATAGCCTGCGCTTGGCTGCGAAATACCCCCCCAAGCCGCCATGACGGTCGAGATGGTCGGGCGACAGGTTGGTGAAAACCGCCACATCCGGCGTCAGCGCCCGGGCCAGATCGGTCTGATAGCTGCTCAGTTCCAGCACGACGACGCCGCTTTCCTCGGGCGGGTCGATGTCGAGCACACCGCGCCCGATATTGCCCGCAAGCTGCGCCGCGCGCCCTGCCTCGCACAAGATATGGTGAATGAGCGCCGATGTGGTGGATTTTCCATTGCTGCCGGTGACTGCAATCACTTTGGGGGTCACGTCGAACCCATCCCACTCATCAGTGGCGAGCGAGCGGAAAAAGAGGCCGATGTCATTGTCGACCGGCACACCCACCTCTTGCGCCGCAGCGATCACGCGGT
Source organism: Roseovarius sp. (assembly GCF_018066915.1). Taxonomy (GTDB): domain Bacteria; phylum Pseudomonadota; class Alphaproteobacteria; order Rhodobacterales; family Rhodobacteraceae; genus Roseovarius. The sequence goes on along the minus strand of NZ_JAGPVV010000019.1, from coordinate 6,099 downwards.
TGGGCGTTGGATAAAGATGCGGGATGCCAGGGCTGACGATGAGAGAGGCGACCCCGTCAAAGGCCCCCGCGCGTGCCAGATCGACAGTGGCAAATCCCTCGGCGGCGGCCGCAGCGCGCGCGGTTTCGCTATCGTCCCAGGCCAGCACCTCGGCACCGCCCGCGCGCAGGGCGCGCGCCGCCGAGAGGCCAGACCGGCCCAGCCCCAGCACCGCAACCTTGGCGCCTGCATATCCTCTGACCGGAATCATTCTGTTCTCCCTTAGGGTCGTTGCCCCGCCCTAGCCACCGCGCATATTTGCGCCGGGACCGGGGCAAGATGCAAGCGTTGGCCAGCAGGCAAAGAGCCCGCCCTCAAGCGTCGAGTTCGGCATCCCAGTAGAGGTAATCGAGCCAACTGTCATGCAGATGGTTCGGGGGAAACTTGCGCCCCAGATTGCGCAATTGCTCTGCCCCCGGCATGCGCGGCGGTTTGCGCAGGCTCAGGCCCGATTGGCGCAGGCTCTTGGAGCCTTTTCGCAGGTTGCAGGGGCTGCAAGCCGCCACAACATTCTCCCAGCTTGTAACCCCGCCCGAGGCGCGCGGCACCACGTGGTCAAAGGTCAGATCGCCCTTGGAGCCGCAATATTGGCACATGAATTCGTCGCGCAGAAATAAATTAAAGCGCGTGAAGGCCACGCGCTTTTGGGGTTTTACGTAATCTTTCAACACGATAACGGACGGTATGCGGATCACCGTGCTTGGGCTTCGGACCCAGTGATCGTATTCCGCCACGATGTCCACCCGATCCGACCAAGCCGCCTTGACCGCCTCTTGCCAAGTCCAGAGCGAGAGCGGGTAGTAGGACAGAGGGCGATAGTCAGCGTTCAGCACGAGCGCCGGAAAATGCCGCAACGAGGCGGGTTCTCTTACGAATTCGGTCCTGAAATCGCCGTCCATCTGACAGACTATCCTCTCACCCCGGTCGTCAGGGATGCAGGTGCCAGAGCGGGCACCTCACCCCGTCCTGAATCCACTATATATCGTCATTGCACCCTGACAAGTGCGATATGTAGCGCTCGATGCTCGGATGTCTAATGGGCCAAGGTAACTGTCCCATGACAAGGCGGTCAGGCCGCTTCTTCTGCCGCCTCGCTGGCCTGCCGTTGCCAGAGGGCGGCATAGCGCCCCTGCCGGGCCAAGAGATCGGCATGCGTGCCTTCTTCGACAACAACACCTTGATCCAGAACAACAATTCTATCGGCATTGGCAACGGTGGACAGGCGATGCGCAATCATGATCACGGTGCGCCCTTCGGCCGCACGCGCCAAGGCACCCTGAATGTCGCCTTCGGTCTGGGTATCAAGCGCGCTGGTCGCCTCGTCGAGGAGAAGGATTGGTGGATTTTTGAGCAGCGTCCGGGCGATTCCCACACGCTGTTTCTCACCCCCCGACAACTTCAGCCCGCGTTCGCCCACCTGCGTCGCATATCCCTCTGGCAAGCTTGCAATAAAATCATGGATCTGGGCTGCGCGCGCAGCCTCTTCGATCTCGGCCTGTGTGGCCCCGGCGCGGCCATAGCCGATGTTATAGCCGACGGTGTCGTTGAAGAGCACCGTATCCTGCGGCACCACGCCAATGGCTGCATGCAGGCTCTCTTGCGTGACGTCGCGCACATCCTGCCCGTCGATCAGCACACGCCCCGCCTGCACGTCATAGAACCGAAAGAGCAAGCGCCCGATGGTCGACTTGCCCGATCCCGAGGGGCCCACGACCGCCACCGTCTGCCCCGCCGGAACATCGAGCGTGACCCCCCGCAAAATGGCGCGATTGGCGTCATACCCGAAATCCACCGCCTCAAGCCGCACAGCGGCCCCTTTCACTTTCAGAACTTCCGCACCCGGCTTATCCTCTACATCAGTCTTTTGCTCTAACAAATCGAACATTTCCGACATATCAACCAAGGCCTGCCGGATCTCGCGATAAACGGTGCCAAGAAAGTTGAGAGGCATTGTGATCTGGATCATGTAGGCGTTGACCATGACGAAATCCCCCACTGTCATACTGCCCGATTGCACGCCCATCGCCGCCATGACCATCACGATCACCAAGCCGCCAGTGATGATCAGCGACTGGCCAAAGTTGAGAAAGGCCAGCGAATAGGACGTCTGAAGCGCGGCCTGCTCATAGCCGGCCATGGCTGCGTCATACCGGCTGGCTTCGCGGCGTTCCGCGCCGAAATACTTGACCGTCTCGAAATTGAGTAGGCTGTCGATCGCCTTTTGGTTGGCGTCGGTATCCTGATCGTTCATTTCCTTGCGCAAGCGCACGCGCCATTCCGTGACCTTGAAGGTAAAGGCGACATAGGTGCCGATTACCGCGACAACCACGACCAGATACCAGATATTGAACACCAGCGCGAGCACGATGCCAATCAGCGCCAGTTCGAGGACGAGCGGACCGATGGAGAAGAGTAGGAAGCGCAGCAGGAACTCGACCCCCTTGACCCCGCGCTCGATGATCCGGCTGAGGCCGCCGGTCTTGCGTGTGATGTGGTAACGCATTGACATTGCGTGGATATGTTGGAAGGTCTTGAGGGCCAACGCCCGCAAGGCACGTTGTGCGACACGGGCAAAGATCACATCGCGCAACTGTTGGAACCCGACCGTCATCAGCCGCGCCATGCCATATGCGACCGTCAGGCCAATCGCCCCCGCCCCCAACATCCAGGCTGCGGATTGCCCCTCTCCGGCCAGCATGTCGACGGCGGCCTTATAGAAAAACGGTGTGCCCACGCCGATCAGCTTGGCCACCACCAGAGACAGGAGCGCCAGCACCACGCGGCGCTTGACCCAGGGTTGATCGGCGGGCCACAGGTAGGGGGCGACCCGGCGTATGGTGCGCCACCCCTTCGAGGGGGCGTCTGACGTGGTAATTCTGGCGTGGCGCATGGGCTGGCCTTTTCAATCCCTTGTCTCAGAGATAGCCCTGAGACAGGGTGATTGCCAGAAAGGATTATTGTGGCAAGGCAAACACTTGGCCGGGATAGATCAAGTCGGGATCGCGGATGCGGTCGCGATTGGCCTCGAACACGCGGACATAGAGCAGACCCTCGCCATAGGCCTCACGCGAGATTGCCCAGAGGGTCGAGCCGGGTTGCACGGTGATGGCGCGGATGGGGCTGGTCTCGGTTGTTTGCGCGGCGGTCAGGAGGGCCTGATCCTCGCGCTTGAAAGGGGTTTCCACCCGCGACGTGACGGCGCCGGTGGTGTCCACCTCGTCCACACGCAGGGTGTAGACGCCGGTATCGACCTCGGGCAAGGGGGTGGTCCAATCCCCGGCGGGAGATATGGGCGAGGTCACGACAGGATCGTTGTCGAGATAAATCCGAACGAATCCAGTGCCTTGCGCGCGGCCAGACAGCTCGACATCGCCGTCGGGCGAATAGGTGATCGCATCGAGGGCGACGCTCGACATGACGTCGGGCGGGGTACCCACAGAGGGGGTCTGCAGGACGCGCACGCCGGTTTCATCGGTCAGAAGCACGGTCTGGCTGGGTTGCTCGCCGCCTTGCGCCTCGGTCACCTCTTGCGAGGAATTTTCTTCTGTATCGGTAACTTGGGTGTCGGAGCTCACAGTTTGCGCGTCACTGGCCGCGACTGTGGTCGGGGTAGGTGCGATGATGATTTCGTCCTCAGAGGCACGCTCTTGGCCGGACGCCTCCGAGCGCATCCGGAGCGACAGGACACGCGGCGCGGTGCTGGCGGGCAGGTCGAGGAATTGCACGAATTTCCCTGCATTATCAGAAAGAACCGCGCCGACATTGACGTTGTCCAAGAGGATGGAAACCTGCGATCCCGGCTCGGCCTGACCGGCAATGATCATCTGACCGCCGGGTTCCAACCGGAACGTGTCGATGGTCGGGGCCTCGGGCATGTCAGGGGTCGGGGCGGGGTCGGGAAGTGCGGGGGCTGGAGCCTCGGCGGTTTCGATCACGGGGGCCGTTTCCGAGGTGGGCGCGGGCTGCGCGCGGAACCAGAGGGCCGCCACAACTGCGCCGATCACCGCCAACCCGCCAAGGCCGACCGCCGATCCAGTGCCTAAGCCACCGAATTTGCTCATCTTTCTAAAAATCCCCCTATCGCGGCGCTTTGGCCGGTTGTCCGAGAATAGCAACAAGGCTATCACGGGTCAAAACAACCCTGCATATGCCCGGAGTGATTTCATGACCGCGCGTTCCGTCTGTGTCTTTTGCGGCGCACGCCCCGGGCGCGACCCTATATATATGCAAGATGCAACCGCCGTAGGCGAGATGTTGGCCGCGGCGGGATGGCGGCTCGTTTATGGCGCGGGGGATGTTGGGCTGATGGGGGCCACGGCGCGGGCGGTGCAAGAGGCGGGCGGCGAGACCTTTGGGGTTATCCCCGCGCATCTCGTGGCTTGGGAAGTGGGCAAGCGGGATCTGACGCAATATATTGTGGTCGAGACCATGCATGAACGCAAGAAAGTGATGTTCATGAATTCAGACGCCATCGTGGTTCTGCCCGGTGGCGCGGGATCGCTGGATGAGTTCTTTGAGGTGCTGACATGGCGGCAACTCGGGCTGCACCAAAAGCCGATTTTCCTATTGAATACAGAAGGCTATTGGACACCTCTCATTCAGCTTCTGGATCATGTGGTGACGCAGGGATTTGCCGGGGACAACGTGAAGTCCTTTGTGCAAAGCGTTGAAACGGTTCAGGATTTGAGGATGGCCCTGCGCGCCGCCCTGTCCTGACGCAGACTGGCGGTGGTGTAAATCGCCAAGGCAGACCAGATCATGCCAAAGGCGATGGCGTGCCAGAAGCTGAAGACTTCGCGAAATAAGAGTGTCGCAACAAGGAATTGCAGGCTGGGGTTCAAGTATTGGACCAGTCCGACCGTGGCCAGAGTGATGCGTTTTGTCGCGTAACTGAACATGATGAGCGGGGACGCGGTGAGGATGCCGGAGAAGGCCAGGAGCAGGCTGTCCTGCCAATTGGTGCCAAAGGCCCCGTGCCCGTCGGAGTGGAACCACCACAAGACCCCCAAGGCAATGGGCGAGAGGAGCAGCACCTCGGCTGTCACGGAAACCACAGGACCAACGGAAAGCCCTTTTTTAACAAGACCATAGAAGCCAAAGCTGGTGGCCAGTATGAGCGCGATCCAAGGTGGGACGCCAAGGCCGATGGTCAGGGTGATGACCGCCGTCGCGGCAAGGGCCACGGCAAAAAGCTGAGCCTTTCCAAGACGTTCGCGAAAGGCGATGGCCCCCAAGAGCACCGCGACCAGTGGGAAGATGTAATAGCCCAAAGAGGCCTCGACCGCCTTGCCGATCTGAATCGAGGTGATGAAAACGAACCAGTTGGTCGAGATCATCAGCGCCGCAAAACCGATCAAGAGCACCGAGTGGCGCGCGCCAAGGGTTTGACGCAAAACGGAAATTCTCCCCTGCACCAAGAGGACGAGCGCAAAGAAGATGAAGGACCAGAGAGTGCGGTGGGCGAGAATTTCAATGGGGGGAATATGATCGAGCAGCTTGTAATAGATGCCCGACAGCCCCCAGACCGTGCAGGTGGCGACCATCGCCAGAATACCTTTGGTCGCCTCGCGCATGTGATGTCGTCCTTCAGATCCGTTGCCCGAGTGCTGCCGCATGTGGCCGGTGGGGGCAAGGGCAAACCTCAAGGTCTGTAAGGTTTGTAAGGTGATTTTGTAAGGTCTGGCACGTCGCGCGGGGTGGGACACGAAAAAGCCCCCCACGACAGAGGTGGGGGGCTTTGACGAAAGTCAGAAGGTCGATCACATCCGCGAAGCGACGTTTTCCCAGTTGACCAGATTGTCGAGGAAGTTGGTCAGATAGGCCGGGCGCTTGTTGCGGAAGTCGATGTAGTAGGAATGTTCCCACACGTCGCAGCCCAGAAGCGCGGTTTGGCCGAAGCAGAGCGGGTTGACGCCGTTCTCGGTCTTGGTGACCTTGAGGCTGCCGTCGGTGTCCTTGACGACCCCGAACTTCATGTCGGCATCGAGTAATTGGCGGAACGCCCGATTGGCCGCTTGGGACATCTCGCCCTGCATGGCCAGCAGCTGTTCCTCTTTCTTG
>NZ_JAGPVV010000014.1 GCF_018066915.1 Roseovarius sp. | reverse complement strand
CTGTGCCCGGTTCGGGGGATGCTATGGCGCATCTTATTGCGACGGACCGCCCGCATCCGGCGGCCACGGGGTTCCGGCTGGACCGGTTCCGCACGGGCCGGGGTTTGATGGATGAAGAAGGCACCGGCGCGCAGCACAATCTGCATTGAGAGGCGCGCAGAGGGCGGGATTTGAGTATTTTTGGAACGATGAAAGCGCGGGTAAGATGAGACTTGGCTGTCCGATCTGTGGCGAGCGGGATCGTCGCGAATTCTACTATCAGGGGGCTGCGCTGGCGCGCCCCGAGGGCGAGGCTTGGGCACCGGAGTGGGATGATTACATCCACAATCGCGACAACCCGGCGGGTGTGACCCGCGATCTGTGGCAGCACGAGCAGGGTTGCGGTTCTTGGCTCATCGTCGCGCGCAACACGGTTACGCATGAGGTTCTGGGCGTGGCGCTTGCCACGGAGGCGGGCGCATGAGGATCGAGGGCAAAGGGCTGATCGACCGGACGCGCCCGGTGAGTTTTCACTTTGACGGGCATAGCTACAAGGGGTTCGCAGGCGACACGCTGGCCTCGGCGCTCTTGGCCAATGGCGTGCGGATGGTGGCGCGGTCGTTCAAATATCACCGCCCGCGCGGGGTGATGACCGCAGGCAGCGAAGAGCCCAACGCGCTGGTGACGGTCGGGCGGGGGGCGGCACAAGAGCCGAACCTGCGGGCGACGACCGTCGAAATGCATGAGGGGCTATGGGCGCAGAGCCAGAACCGTTGGCCGACTCTGGGGCTCGATCTGTTGGCGGTCAACGATCTTGCCGCACCTTTTCTGGGGGCGGGGTTCTATTACAAGACCTTCATGTGGCCGCGCGCCTTTTGGGAGCGGGTGTATGAGCCGCTCATTCGCCGCGCCGCAGGTCTTGGTGCGCTGTCAGGCGAGGCGGCGGAGGACCGCTATGAGCGGGCCTATGCGCATTGTGACGTGCTGGTCATCGGGGCTGGCCCTGCCGGTTTGATGGCAGCGCGGGCGGCGGCAGAGGCGGGCGCGGATGTGATCCTTGCCGAAGAGGACACGCGGCTTGGCGGACGTCTCTTGGCCGAGAGTGAAGAGGTCGATGGGCTGGCGGGCGTCGATTGGGTGGATGAGATTGCGGCGGAACTGGCCGCGATGCCCAATGTCCGGATCATGACGCGCATGGCTGTGACCGGCGTCTATGATGGCGGCACCTATGGCGCACTGGAGAGGCTGGCACCGGGGGTGGCGCAGAGACCACATGCGCCCAAGGGCTGTTTCTGGCGGATCGTGGCGCGGCGCGCGGTGTTGGCGGCGGGGGCGCTGGAACGGGCCATCGCCTTTCCCAACAATGACCGGCCCGGCGTGATGATGGCGGGGGCGGTGCGGGCCTATGCCAACCGCTGGGGCGTGGCACCGGGACAGAGCACGGTGGTCTTTGGCAATAATGACAGCGCACATCGCACGGTGGCCGATCTGCAGGCGGCGGGGGTGCATGTAGCGGCATTGATCGACGCGCGCCCCTATGCGCGCTCTGATCTCGATGTGCCGTTTTATCCCGGTGCGCAGGTCTGTGGCACGAGCGGGCGGCGCGGACTGGAGGCGGTGACGCTTGCCACGGCGCGCGGAGAGGACCGGATCGCCGCGGATTGCCTTGCGATTTCGGGCGGGTGGAACCCGACGGTGCATCTGGCCTGTCACATGGGCGCGCGGCCCACTTGGGATGCGGCGCGGCAGGCGTTTTTACCGCCCGAGAATGCTGTGCCGGGGATGCGCGTGGCAGGGGCGGCGGCGGGTGCGTTTTCCACCCGTGCCTGTCTGGAAAGCGGTCTGGTCGCGGGCGCGGCCGTGGCGGTAGACCTTGGGTTTCGCGCGCCAGACTTGGCGGCACCTAGGGGCGCAGAGGCCAGCTATGACATCTTTCCGCTCTGGCAGGTGCCGGGCAAGGGGCGGGCGTGGCTCGATTTCCAGAATGATGTGACGGTCAAGGATGTGGTGCAGGCGGCGGCCGAGAATTTCCGCTCGGTCGAGCATATGAAGCGCTACACGACGCAAGGCATGGCGCCGGATCAGGGCAAGAATTCCAACGTGGCCGCCTTGGCCGTGCTGGCCGATGCGACCGGGCAGGGCATTGCCGAGACCGGCACGACCACCTTTCGCCCGCCTTATGTGCCGGTGCCGATTGCGGCCTTGGGGGCGGGGGGCAAGGGCAAAGGCTTTGCCCCCGAGCGGCGCACCACGTCGCATGCCGAGAGCATCGCACGCGGTGCGCCCATGATCGAGGCGGGGCTGTGGTATCGGCCGAGCTATTTCCCGCAAAAGGGTGAGAGCCATTGGCGGCAATCCTGTGACCGCGAGGTCGCGATGGTGCGCGGATCGGTTGGCATCTGCGATGTGTCCACCCTTGGCAAGATCGACGTGCAAGGCCCGGATGCGGCGCGGTTTCTCGATTTCGTCTACACCAATATGTTCTCGACGCTGAAGGTGGGCCGCGTGCGGTATGGCCTCATGTTGCGCGAGGACGGGCATGTGATGGATGACGGCACCTGCGCGCGCATGGGCGAGACCCATTTCGTGATGACCACCACCACAGCAGCGGCGGGGCAGGTGATGCGGCATCTCGAGTTTGTATCGCAGGTGTTGCGCCCTGAATGGGATGTACGGATCGTGTCTGTCACCGAGCAATGGGCGCAATTCGCGGTGGCTGGGCCGCAAGCGCGGGCGGTGCTGAATGGGATGCTGGAGGCGCCGATTGATGACGCCGCATTTCCCTATATGGCCTGCGGTGAGGTCCGGATCGGCGGGGTCGCGGCGCGGCTCTTTCGGATCTCGTTCTCGGGCGAGCATGCCTATGAAATCGCGGTGCCTGCGCGCTATGGGGCGGCGCTGTTTGGCGCGTTGGTCAAGCACGCCGAGGAGATGGGCGGCGGGGCCTACGGGCTTGAGGCGCTCAACGTGCTGCGGATCGAAAAGGGGTTCATCACCCATGCTGAAATCCATGGCCGCGTGACTGCCTTTGACATCGGGATGCAGGGAATGATGAGCGCCAAGAAGGATTTTATCGGCAAGGCGGCGGCGACGCGCCCCGGTCTGATGGACCCGGAGCGTGAGCGCATGGTGGGTCTGAAACCGGTGGGCGCGGTCAAGGAGCTGCTGGCGGGCGCGCATATCTTTGACGAGCACGCCGAAGCGGTCAGCGACAACGATCAAGGCTATGTCACGAGCGCCTGTTTTTCGCCGACGCTGGGGCATGTGACCGGCATCGGGTTCCTGCGGCGCGGACCGGAGCGGATGGGCGAACGGGTGCGCGTGGTGGATCACCTGCGAAAGTCCGAGACAGTGTGCGAAGTCACACCTCTGGTGGTATTTGATCCCGAAGGAGGGCGGTTGCGTGGCTGAATTCAAGGCACAAACCCCCTGCGCGGGGCTATTGCCGGTGACGGTGGGCGATCTGCGCCTGACCGAGGTGGTGCCGGGTCGGATGACGTCCCTCGCGCCCTATCGGGGGCGGGTGGCGGCGTTATCCGAGGTGATGCAGGCCGCGCATGGCGTGGCATGGCCGGAGCCGGGGCGCATCACAGGGCAGGCGGCGGCGCGCGCACTCTGGTTCGGGCGCGAGATGGCGCTCTTGATCGGACCGGACTCTGATGAGAGCTTGGCGGCCCATGCGGCGCTGACAGATCAGACGGATGCTTGGGCGGTTGTGCACCTGGAGGGGCGGCAGGCGGCCGAGGTTCTGGCGCGGCTCTGTCCGCTCGATCTGCGAGAGGCAGTCTTTGCGCCGGGTCATACCGCGCGCACCGATGTGGCGCATATGGCCGGGTCAGTGAGCCGCTTGGGGCCGCAGACATGGCAGATCATGGTCTTCCGTTCGATGGCGACGACCTTGGTGCATGAGGTGGAGATCGCGATGGCCCGCGTGGCGGCGCGACAAAATTCCCTGATGTAAGGCGCTGACAGGGGCGGAAATCTGGCCTATGAGAGCCGGGTCTGAATGAAAGGATCGCCCATGCGCCCCATGCTGATTGCCGCCCTTTGCCTCTTGCCCGTGATGGCCTTGGCCGAGAACCCGATGTGTGCGCCCACGGGCGAGATCGTGGCATTGGCCGTTGAAGCGCGCAAATCGGGCGAAGAGGCCCCCGCCGCGATCACCGCGATCACCGCCGAGATGACCGGTGACATGGCGCTTTATGCGCCTGCGGTGCAGCCTTTGGTGGATTGGGTCTATTCGCTGGACGAGGCGCAATTGGCCGAGGATGTGGCGGGCAGCTATGTCACGCAATGCGAGGCGCAGTAAGCCCTCTGGACTCTGAGGCGCGCGCGCCCAATATAGGGGCATGAGCCTGCCCCCCGGATTTCTTGACGAGTTGCAAAATCGCCTGTCGCTCTCCCATGTGGTTGGGCGCAAGGTCACGTGGGACAATCGCAAGTCCAATCCCGGCAAGGGCGACATGTGGGCCCCTTGCCCGTTCCACCAAGAAAAAACCGCGTCTTTTCATGTGGATGACCACAAAGGATTTTACTATTGCTTTGGCTGCCACGCCAAGGGGGATGCGATTTCCTTTGTCCGTGAGACCGAGAATGTCGATTTCATGGAGGCGGTGAAAATCCTTGCCGCCGAGGCAGGCATGCCGATGCCCGAGCGCGATCCGCAGGCACAGGCCAAGGCCGACCGGCGCGGGCAATTGATCGAGGTGATGGAGCAGGCGGTCAAATATTTCGGCCTGCAACTGCGCAGCGGGGCCGGGGCTGCGGCGCGCGACTATCTCCGGGGACGTAAGCTGAGCGAGGCGACGCAGGCGCAATTCGATCTGGGCTTTGCTCCCGATGGCTGGCAGGGCCTGTGGGATCATCTGACCGGGAAGGGCGTGCCGCCGGAGTTGATCCTAGCTTGTGGTCTGGCCAAGGACAGCCAGAAGGGCGGCAAGCCCTATGACACGTTCCGCAACCGGATCATGTTTCCCATTCGCGATGCACGCGGGCGTTGCATTGCCTTTGGTGGGCGGGCGATGGACCCGAACGATGGGGCCAAGTATCTGAATTCGCCGGAAACCGAGCTTTTTGACAAATCCCACACGCTCTACAATCACGGGCCTGCGCGCGAGGCGGTGGGCAAGGGCCAGGCGCTGATCGTGGCCGAAGGCTATATGGATGTGATCGCGCTGGTCGCGGCGGGGTTCGGGGCGGCGGTGGCCCCCTTGGGCACAGCTGTGACCGAGCATCAGTTGCAACTCATGTGGCGCATCGCGCCCGAGCCGGTGATTGCATTGGATGGCGATACAGCAGGGCTGCGCGCGGCCTATCGGGTCATTGATCTGGCGCTGCCGCTTCTTGAGGCGGGCAAGTCGCTGCGTTTTGCGCTGATGCCCGAGGGCAAGGACCCGGATGATCTCTTGCGGTCCGAGGGGGCAGGGGCGGTGCAGGCGCGGATCGAGGGCGCTTGGCCCATGGTGCAGCTCTTGTGGCAGCGCGAAACCGAGGGGCGCGATTTCGACAGCCCGGAGCGCAAGGCGGCGCTCGACAAGGTGCTGCGCGAAAAGATCATGCTGATTCGCGACCCCTCGATTCGCAGCCATTACGGGCAGGCGATCAAGGACCTGCGATGGCAGCTCTTTAATCCACGCCGCGGCACAGGGTTCACGCCGCGTGCCCGTCGTGGCGAAAAATGGCCGCCGCCGGAACCGGCGCGGGCGGCCACCAAATCTTCGCTCTTGGTGGCGGCGGGCGGGGAAGGCGCGGTGCATCTGCGCGAAGCGGTGGTTCTGGCGACGCTGATCTGCTGTCCGTCGGTTGCCGCGCGGTTCGAGGCGGGCCTTGAAAAGCTCGACTGTCGTGATCCTGAACTGGCCCGGCTGCGTGCTCTGATCCTGCGCCATGCGGCGGAGGGTGCCGCGACCCTGCGCAGCCGGATCGAGGCCGAGATGGGCCCCGGACCCCTTGAAAAGCTGATGAGTTTGCCCCATGTCGCCCTCATCCCCCCGGTGCGTCACCCCGAAAATGAGGAGCTTGCGATTCTGACCCTGACCGAAGAATTGGCCAAGCTCACGGCACAGAGTGGGTGGATGGCGGAAATGTCCGAGGCGAGCGAGGACATTGAAGGCTTGGCCGACGAGTCCCTGACATGGCGTCTGGGGCAGGCCGCCGAGGCGCGAAATCGCGCGGTGCGCAGCCAGCAAGAGGACCGGGCCGAATACGATCTGGGCGAAAATGGCGCGCGGATCAAACGCGATGAGAAACAACAGTTCGACGCCTTGCTCGACAAGATAACCTTTTCTAAACCGGGACGATGATTGTTTTCGTAAGGAAGCGCCGAATAAATCAGGGTAGACGGGTGTGCGAATCATCAGAACGCGCTATTGATTCGGGTCAACCGAATCACCCGCCCCGCCCATAGCCGAGGAGTCATTCATGGCCGCCAAAGATACCGACGACGATAAGCCAGAGGAAGTCGAAGCCGAGGTTTCGCTCGACATGAGCCAGGCGGCGGTCAAGCGGATGATCGCGGAGGCGCGGGAAAAGGGCTTTATCACCTATGACCAGCTGAACGAGGTTCTGCCGCCGGATCAGGTGTCGTCGGAACAGATCGAAGACGTGATGTCGAT
>NZ_JAGPVV010000006.1 GCF_018066915.1 Roseovarius sp. | reverse complement strand
CGTGGCAACACTCAAGCTGCTTGTCCATGTTCTGCTTGATCTTGTGCATGGCGACATGGCCCGGCCCCTCGATCATCACTTGGCAATCCTTGGCCCATGCAATCTGGGTCAGTTCCCCCAGTGTCTCCAACTCTGCGAATTGCGCGGCGTCATTGGCATCGGCGATAGAGCCGGGCCGCAGCCCGTCGCCCAGTGAAAAGCTCACGTCATACTGGCGGCAGATGTCGCAGATGTCCTCGAAATGCTCATAAAGGAACGACTCACGGTGATGATGCAGGCACCATTTGGCCATGATCGAGCCGCCACGGCTGACGATCCCCGTCACCCGGTCCACGGTCATCGGCACCATATGCAAACGCACGCCCGCATGTATGGTAAAGTAATCCACGCCCTGCTCGGCCTGTTCGATCAGCGTGTCGCGGAACACCTCCCATGTCAGGTCTTCGGCAATGCCATTCACCTTTTCCAAGGCCTGATAGATCGGCACGGTGCCGATGGGCACGGGGGAATTGCGGATGATCCAGTCTCGGGTGTTGTGGATATTGCGGCCTGTCGAGAGGTCCATGACCGTGTCCGCCCCCCAGCGGATCGCCCAGACCAGCTTGTCCACCTCTTCTTCCATCGAAGAGGTGACGGCGGAGGTGCCCATATTGGCGTTGATCTTGACCAGAAAATTGCGGCCGATGATCATCGGTTCCAATTCCGGGTGGTTGATATTGGCCGGGATGATGGCGCGACCCGCCGCGATCTCTTGGCGGACGAATTCGGGGGTCACGTAATCGGGGATATTGGCCCCCCAGTCGTTGCCGTCGCGGTGGCAGGGTGTCAATTCGCGCAGCTGGTTTTCGCGGATGGCCACGAATTCCATCTCGGGCGTGATGAGGCCTGCGCGGGCATAGGCCAGTTGGGTGGGGGCCGCCCCCGGCTTGCCGCGCAGCGGGCGGGATTTCACCGGGAATTCCGGCACCAGCCTCTCGCCCGTGACAAAGCCATTGTCCTCGGGTTTGACGTGACGGCCCTCGTACTCCTCCACATCCCCGCGCCCCATGATCCACGAGCGGCGGAGCGGCGGCAGGCCTTGGCGAATGTCGGTGGTGAGGCCCGGATCGGTATAGGCACCAGAGCTGTCATAAACCGCAAGCGGGGCCTCGCCAGCGGTCGGATGGGTCGAGATTTCGCGCATGGGCACCGCGATTTCGGGGTGCAATTGGCCATTCACATAGATTTTCCGTGAGGCAGGCAGAGGGCCGGTGGTCACGCTTGGGGTGATGTCTTGGGTGGGGACGTTCATGTTGGTGCTCCTCGAGTCACGTTCTGCAAAGAGACCAGATGAGCGTGGCTAAGAGGCATGAGGGCATGGGTGTGCCCCCCGGTTCAGACCACAGGATACGCCCCATGTCGGCGAAACCACGTGTCCTAGCTTCCTACGCCAGTATCAACTGGGTCAGGTTCAAAGGGTCGCGACAACGAGCAATCGCTCTCAGTCGCCTCTCAGTCCCTTGGTTGGGACTCCCCTGCGTCCCTCTTGGGTAGCGTCAAAAAAACCGGCTGGCAAGCCTGTGATGACCACCCCGGATTTTCGACATGGTCACGTCGGGCAGACAATCACGGGGTCCGGGATTGCCTTTCGGGGCAGAGTGGCCTTTATTCCGATCCATGCGCCGCAGGGCGACAGATTACATGGACGAGAAGAGAGGGAGCAGGACATGGCGCGAACGGTCATCATCGAAAAAGCAGGCGGTGCAGAGGAGTTGAAGCTGGTTGATTGGCCAGTGGGAGAGCCGGGGCCGGGTCAAATCCGCATCCGGCACATGGCCTGTGGGCTGAACTTCATCGACGTCTATCAGCGCACGGGCCTTTACCCGCTGACCTATCCGCATGCCTTGGGCATGGAGGCGGCAGGGATTGTCGAGGCGGTGGGCGAGGGTGTCACCCATCTGAAACCCGGAGACCGCGCCGCCTATGCCGCAACCCCGCCGGGCGCCTATGCCGAGGCGCGGGTGATGCCCGCGTCGCAGGTTTGTCCGCTGCCAGAGGGCATTTCCTTCGAGGATGCCGCCTCGATCATGTTGCAGGGGATGACGGTCGAATATCTCTTTCACCGGGTCTGGCCGCTCGAGGCGGGGCAGACGGTTCTCTTCCATGCCGCCGCCGGGGGTGTCGGGCTCTTGGCCTGCCAATGGGCGCGCTCGGAGGGCATCCGTTTGATCGGGACCGCTGGCACGGACGAGAAATGCCGCCTTGCGATGGAAAACGGTGCCACGGCCTGCATCAATTACCGCGACAGCGATTTCGTGGCCGAGGTCAAGGCGTTGACCGAAGGCAAGGGCGTGGATGTGGTGATGGACGGGGTGGGCAAGGACACGTTCGAGCGGTCGCTCGACTGTCTCAAGCCCTTGGGGATGATGATGTCCTTTGGCAATGCCTCTGGCCCGGTCGAACCGGTGAGCCTGCTGACCCTTGCGGCCAAGGGGTCGCTCAAGCTGACGCGCACGACGCTATTCACCTTTCTTGCCGATCATGCCCGCTGTCAGGACATGGCGCGGCATCTCTTCGACAAGGTCGAGAGTGGCGCGGTCAAGGTCAATATCGGTCAGCGGTTCCCGCTTGATCAGGTCGCAGAGGCGCATCGTGCGCTGGAAGGGCGACAGACCACCGGCTCGACCATCCTCACGCTCTGAAGAGAAGAGGTCCGATAGGCGATACCAATGCGAGATGGGCGGGGGCGGAAAAGGCTCTCGCCCGCTATTATTGTGCCCAACACCCTGCATGCGGGTTGCCAATTGTTTCCTGGCCTTCGGAGGATTTGTTCCTCTCTCAGCCGTGATATGCGCATGGCTTGACGCGTCCCAAGCAGCGGCATAGCGTCTGGCCACAACAACAGCCCGGCAACCGGGCGATACACAGGGAGTGTAACATGAGAAAGCTGTTGGGAACTGTCCTGACCAGTGCAGCCTTTGCGCTGGT
>NZ_JAGPVV010000005.1 GCF_018066915.1 Roseovarius sp. | reverse complement strand
CTCGACGGTCATGCTGACGCGGACATTGGCCAAGAGGCCCAGATCCACGTTGGTCAGGCTGGTGTCGGGCAGGTCGGTCAGGGGGGTGGCATCGTTGGTCATGGCGGGGTCCTTTGGATCAGGGTTCAATACGGCGGGTGAGCGAGAGCGCGGCGCGGCCATTCTGCGCGCCCGGTTCGGCGTCAAAGAGCGGCGTGCCCTCGACGAGCAATTGCGGGCGCAGCGCCAGATCGACCGGCACCACGCGGCCGGGGCGCAGCCCGGTGAGGGCGCTGATCGGCACATTGGGTTCGGCCAGACGTGCCGTGACATTCAGCGGCACGGCCATCACCGCCTCGCGCAGGCGGTTGCGCCAGCGCAGGTCATCGGCCACCTGATCGGACTGCATCCGCGAGCGCAGGCGCGCGGCGATGGGTTTGAGCGCTTGGAGCGGATAGATGAGGTCCAGCGTGGCCGGGTCCGCCTCGGGCAGTTGAATGATGAAGGAGCAGCAGACGACCTTTTCCTCGCTTTCGACGAACGTGGCGAATTGCAGGTTGTCCTCATGCACCGGGTTGGCAAATTCGAGCGGGATCAGATCACGCCACGCGGCCTCGAGCGCGCGGTAGATGCCTTTGGTCACGATTTCGATCACGCGCGTCTCGCTTGCGGTGAATTCGGCGCGGCCCCCCGGCAGATAGGCGATATTGCCGCCGTAATAGGCATTGGTCAGCAGCGATACGAAGTTTGGCGGCAGCATGATGAGTTGATTGCTGCGCAGCGCATCGACACGGGCGGTGGTGAGGCTCACGAAATTTTCCAACTCGTCGCAGTAATGCGAAAAGCTTTTGACCTCGGGCGGAAAGGCGGAAATGCGCGGGTGCATCCGCAGGAACGGCAGGAACACCGGGCGCGCCAGACGGCAAAACCGTTCGTTGACCATGCGCAACCCGTGGTAATCGCCCATGATCGACAGGTTGTCAGAGCCGAATTTGTAGCGCTTGACGCTTTCGGTGCCGTGGGTCTGCTCTTTCTCCATGTCGAGCAGGCCGTCGACAAGGGCTGCGACCTCGTTCGAGCTGAGTTTATGGGTGGCGCTGGTGGTGTTGCGGGCCATGGCGGGACCTATTGCAGGACGAAGGAGGGAAAGAACACGCCTTCGATGCCGCCAAACCCTTCGAGCGCCTCGAGCCGGGCGTTGATCGCATTCTTGAGGGCCAGGGCCAGCGCCTCGCGTCCGGCGGTGCCTTCGACATCCTCTTCGGCAAAGCCCGAGATCACAGCGAGCATATCAGAGCGCAGCGCCATGGCGTGCGTTTCGACATGGGCGATGACGCTCTCGTCATATTGGGTCGAGACCCCGACACCGATCTGGAGAAACCGGCGCGAGCCCTTGAGATTGGTGGTCAGCGGTTCGGGAAACTCGTGATAGCGGGTTTCGAACACGGGCGCCTCGGGCATCTCTTTGGGGATGCGCTTGGGGCCGGCCTCGGCCTCGCCTGCGGCGTCGGCGGCGGCGGTTTCCATCTCTATGAGGCGTAACACCTCTTGCGACGGCGAGAGCCGCCCCCCCGAGAGGTAAAATCCGGCCCCAAAGCCGCCGCCGCCCAGGACGAGCGCCAGCAAGAGCCAGACCAGCATTTTCTTGAGAAAGCCGCCTTTGGGGCGGGCATCGAGATTGGGGAGTGCGGCATCGGCCATGGGGAACCTCAGGCGATCAGGTCAATGGAAGAGCGCGCGGCGAAACGCGGCGCGCGGGGGTGGGTCGGGGTCTCTTCGGCGGGGGCGTGGGGCATGGCCTGTCCCGGTTCGGTGCCGGGCTGGCCGCCGCGCGGGTTGGCATCGCCGCCCGAGGGGCCAAAGCCCCCGGAGCCGCCAGAGCCGCCTGTTGTGGTGGTGGACTGGCTGCCCATCTCGAGCCCGGCGCGGGCCATGGCCTCGGCCAGACGCGGCTGGGCCTCGGCCATGGCGCGGGCGGCCTCGGGGGTTTCGGTCACGATATGCACATGGGTCACGCCGTCCAGCGTCTCGAGCCGGATTTGCAGCGGGCCAAGACGCTCGGGCGTGAGCGTGAGCGTCAGAGAGTCGAGATTGGCGCTGGCCCCTTGGCGGATGTCCTGCACCATCTGTTCGGGCCACTGAGGGGCCGCGAGATCGAGGGTCTGGGGCAGGGGCGCTGTTGTCAGCGGCGCGGGGGCGCTGCCGGACAGGGCGGTTTGTGGCGCGGCCAAGGGGGCGGCCTCGGCGGGGGCAAGGGAGGCTGCGCTGCTGGTCTCAAGGGGGGCAAGCGCGGCGGTGTCGGCGCTGAGCGCAGGTGTGGCGGGGGCGCTGTCACCTGTCGACGCGGGGCTCGCGGGTGTCGCGGGCACGAAGGGGGCCGCGATGGGCAGGGCCGATGTGGCGAGGGGCGTTGCCTCGGGGTCTTGCGGGGCCTCGGTGGGCTCTGGAGTGTCGGCGCTCTGTGCCTCGGGCGTCGCCTGTGCGACCTCTGCCACAACGGGCGGGCTGTCGGGCTGGGGTTGTGGCGGGGTTGGGTCAGGCAGGGCTGTGGCCTCGGTGCCCTTCGCCTCGATGCCCGTATTTTGGACGTCGGCAGCCTCGGTCCCTGTCTCCTCGGGCAGGCTCTGGGCCTCGGGGAGGTTATCCAACCCGGATTGGGCGACAGGCGCGGCAGGGGGGTGCGCCGCTATCTCAAGTGGCGGGAGTGCGGCTGTTGCGGGGAGAAGGTCGACAGAGGCAGGGGCCAGCCGGGCCATGTCCGGCGCAGGGATCGGCGCAAGCGGTTGTGCCGGCGTCAGGACGGGTGTCTGGATGGGCGTCTGAACGGGAGTCTGAACGGGAGCCTGTGCTGCACCGAGAAGGGCGGAAAATCCTTGGATCGGTACGCCAGAGCCTTGGCCAAGCGCCGCAGCGGCACGGCCGGGGGCCGTGGCAGCGGGGGTGGGAAGGCTGGTCAATACCGGGGCGATCATGCCGGGCTCCGTC
>NZ_JAGPVV010000001.1 GCF_018066915.1 Roseovarius sp. | reverse complement strand
TCGGCTCCGTAACCGCCGTACTCCGCCGGGATCGTGCGGGCTGTGTACCCTTGCTCGATCAGCAGTTTTTGCCATTGGACAGCTTTGGATGAGGGGCGGGCCGCCCGAGCCGCATACGGTGGCGCAAGATGGCCATGCGCTTCGATGAAATCGCGCACCTGTTTGCGGAACGCGTCGTATTCGGGTCCGTAATCGAGATCCATGTCGCTTCTATTCTTTGCGGGGACGGAAAACTGGCAGGCGGAAGTCGTCCCCGATCGGTTCGAATTTCAATTCCAGGGGAAGGTCGAGCTTGAGGCTGTCGCGGTCACATTCGATCAGGCGAGTGGCCATGCGTACGCCCTCTTCCAGTTCAACCACCGCAGCCACGAAGGGGATGTCGGCGGCAAACGCCGGGTGCAGGGCCTGGTGGGTGACGGTCCAGGAAAAAAGCGTACCCTTCCCGCTGCTGCGCTCCCACGAAAATTCCGGTGAGCCACACTTTGCGCACATATAGCGCGGCAGGTGGCGGAAGGTGCCGCAATCGCCGCAACACTGGAAATAGAGATGGCCGTCCTGACACCGATTCCAGAATTCCTGCTCGATCGGGTCCTGCGGGCGCGGTTTCGGCTTGGGCGGCGCCTTCTGCGCAGAGAGGCGCATTTTCGGTGGCAGTTCGTTCTCGTCGCTCACGCAAACCTCCTGAGGATAGCGATGCTCCCGTCGCCTAGGTCGCCCCAGCCGGTTACGAGGCCGGTCTGGGCACCCACGACCTGGCGCTCGCCGCAATCGTGGCGCAGCTGGCGCACGGCCTCCACAACATGGTTGAGGCCCCAGACGTGCGCTTCGCTGAGCAAGCCGCCATGGGTGTTGATCGGAAAGCGTCCACCCAGCTCGATCTGGCCACTGGCGACGAACTCGGTCTGACCGCCGGGCTCGCAGTAGCCGAGTGCCTCAAGTTGCAGCAGCACGATATAAGTGAAGCAGTCGTAGATCTGTAGAAAATCCATATCCTCGCGGGTGACACCTGCCATCTCGAATGCGCGCGGGGCTGCATAGCTGAGGCCGATCTTGAAGGGGTCGGGACGCGAAGGGATGTCGTCGGCGGGATAGGGGTGACCTTCAGCAGCGCCGGCGATGCTCACCGGCACATGCGGCATGTCCTTGGCTCGCTCCATGCGCGAGACGACGACCGCACAGGCGCCATCGGTTTCCAGGCAGCAATCGTAGAGCCGGAAAGGCTCGGATATCCAGCGCGCCGAGTGATATGTCTCGACGTCGAGTTTACGTCCATAGTTGAAGGCTCTCGGATTCAACTGCGCGTGACGGTTACAGGCGAGTGCGACAGCGGCCATCGCGTCCGGTCCGACACCGTGGAGCTTGGAATGACGCATGGCGAGCCAAGCATACATCTGCACCGGCAGGAACACGCCATAGGGCATATAATAGCCCCGGATTGTGTTGGTCAGCGTATTCATGTTCATGGGTCGGGTCGTCGGCGCGCCCGGCTTCGCCCGCAGGGCAGAATATCCGTTCCAACCAAGCGTTACCAGAACATGGTCGCATAGCCCGCTGGCAATCGCCATGGCCGCGTTCTGCAGAGCCGTTATAGGGCTCGCACCGCCCATGTGCACCGTCGCCGCAAAACGCAGCACGTCGATGCCAAGATTGGCGGCCATTTCCTCCGACGTCGTGTAGATCGGCGGAGGCACCATGCCGTCTATGTCGGACGGTTTTAGCCCGGCATCTGCAATCGCCCGGCGCGAGGCATCGAGCATCATGTCGACCGCCGTCCGTTCGGTCCCCTTGACGAACTCTGTCTCGCCGACGCCGGTGATCGCGGACCTGTCACTGAAATTGAAGGTGGATGAGGCACTCATGCGTGAAGCTTGCTCCGCCGGCTGGCCTGGAAATCTCGCTCAAACGAGCGGGACAGGTCCTGAGCCCCAAGATAGCAAACGGGTGGTTTCAGGTTCAAACGCCAGCGTACCTCCTCAAGTGGCGTATCGATATGCGCCTCCCAATAGAAGGTTGTCAGGTCGGCGGCATTCCTACCCCGTCGCCACGCTTCGAACGCGGCACGCGAGACCGGCAAACGGGCGCATTCGGCCAGCATCTTCGGAATTCCGATCGCAACGATGAAGGCGATTCCGTGATTGAAGAATTGTGCGTTGCAGAACGAGAGCACGCACAATTCGCCCAGCGCATCTCGTCCATATCCGGTCACGACATGGAACAGGTCGTGCGAATCGCGCAGGCGCTTCCGGTAGCGTGCGACTTCCGGATCGTTGAAGTCGGTTATCCCTCCCGCTTCGCTGGCATCCACCAACCCCTCGGCGGTCAACCCCTCTCCATAAACGAAATCAAGATAGGCCCGGCCCAGCGTTCCCGGTTCGCATCTTTTCAAGCGATCACGATCACACAAGGTGCCGAGTAAGTCCGCGCGTTCCAGGAGGATACGCTTCCCGGCGGAAGAGGCAGCGAACCGTCGAAAATTGCGATAATAGGAATTGCCCGACAGCGCCTTGACGATACGGAAGACCTGCGCAGTGTCTTCCTTGTCCCGGGTAAGTCGGCGCATGGCCGCAATAGCTTCGCCCGGGCGAATAGGTAGGCGTAGTTCATGCCCCTTCGGTTGGTTCAGCGCGTTGCTCATGTCATGTCCACCTTTACCACAATTCAGCAGTAAGACTTCGCGAGGGCGAGTGCGAATTCCGCATCTTCGACAATTTCGCGCATCACGTCGGCTGCGGGCCGGATCGAATGGATAAGGCCGATCCCCTGGCCCGCGAAACCCGGGATCACGTCCTTGCGCTCCGCCTTGACGCCCGACGCCATGACGGGCCCCGAGATCATCGACTGATAGGGCATAGGCAATGGATCCTTGCCTGCCTCGATCCATGCATCGGCCCATTTGTTGCGGATCATTCGCGCAGGTTTACCGGTGATCGAGCGGCTGACGACCGTATCGGCGTCGCCGCTTTCGATGATCGCTTCTTTCTGGAATCGTTCGATGCCCGCCTCCTCGGTCGCGAGGAACGCCGTCCCGATCCACGCGCCCTCGGCACCCAACATCAGCGCGGCGGCAACACCCCGGCCGTCGGAAATGCCGCCGGCACCAATCACTGGAACGCGGTCGCCCACCGCGTCAACCACTTGGGGAATCAGCGAAATCGTGCCGACTGGCGAGTTGTGGCCGCCCCCGTCGTGCCCCTGCGCCACGATCATGTCGACGCCGGTTTCGACCACCTGCCGGGCGTGCTTGACCTTGCCGATGACAGCCATGACTTTGGTGCCGTTGGCATGCAGGCGGTCCATCCAAGGACCGGGATTGCCGAGGCCGGCAGCATAGACGGGTACCTTTTCCTCGATCACGACTTCCATCTGCGCTTCGAAGAACTCCTTCGTGAAAAGCTGCGGACTTGCCTTGCCCATCTTCGGCACGCCCGCCGCTCGCATGGCCGATTCGACATCCACTTCGGGCAGATGTTCGCGCCGTATGAAGTCGCGGGTGAATTCCTGGTATTCGCCAAGTAGTGCCGTGGGATTTTCGGACGAACCCCCGACCTGCGGGGCCGAGCCGCGTCTGACGGATGCGGGAAGAAGGGTATCGACGCCAAATGGTTTGTCGGTCATCTCGCGTGTCTGGCGGATCCAGCTGCGCAATTGGTCTGGCGAGCATGCCGCAGCCCCCAGAACGCCAAGCCCTCCGGCATTCGACACCGCAGCAGCAAGCGCGGGAACGCTCGCCCCGCCCATTCCGGCCAGTAGGATGGGGTGTTCGATCCCGAGAATTTCACAAATGCGGCTTTTGAGCGCCATCGCCTTACATCCTCCATTCCGCGACCTTGACGGACGCAAGTTTTCTAAATCTGTCCCCACTTGACCTTCTGGGAAACAAGCTCGGGACTTCGTCCAGCCAGATAAGACGCGGAACCCGACACAAGCTTGGCCATGGCCTGCCGCGCCGCTTGAGCATCCCCTGTGCGCACGGCCTCCAGAACACGGCGCAGGAATCGCAACTGGACCGCCCGCTCTTGCGCCGAATACCCGAGCGAGCGCGAGAATTCGCGGGTCAGCAAATGCATAGAGGAAGTCAGAAGGCCGAAGAGCGGATTGCCGCTGGCCCAACCGAGTAGGTCGTGAAAACGGCGGTTCAGTTCCTCGAACTGGCTTCCTGCCTCATTGCGCTCAAGCTCTTTGAGGCAATCGGCGAGTGCGCTGAGGTCGCCCGTGGTCGCGCGCTGGGCAGCATAGGCTGCGACATCCGGCGCTATGGCTTCGCGCAGTTCGAGCAGGCCCCTGAGGTCTGCTTCCATGAAATGCAAGATGAGAGAAAGACTATTCGCAAAATCGCCGGTCTGGGGGCGTGCGACCACCGGGCCGCCACTACGGCCCAGTTGAAGATGGATTACGCCCTGAAGCTCAAGGAAGCGGAGCGCTTCACGCAAGGTTG
>NZ_JAGPVV010000353.1 GCF_018066915.1 Roseovarius sp. | reverse complement strand
GCGCCGAGTTCCACATCCGCTATCTGCGCGAGGTAAAACTGGGCGACCAGTTGCGCAGCAGCTTTTATCTGCTCGACCACGACGGCAAACGCTTTCACTTCTTCCAGCAACTCTATCACAGCGACGGCTGGATTGCCGCCACCGGCGAGGGGCTGACGCTGCATGTGGATCTGAACGGCCCGCGCGTCGTGCCCATGCCCGAGGATGTCGCCGCCCGCGTGGCTGCCATGGCCGAGGCGCACGCCGCTCTGCCCCGCCCCGATGGCATCGGCCGCCGCATCGGCCTCAAACCCAAGGGCTGACCCACACCATGCCCACCGTCCTGCTCATCGAACAGGCCCTCAACGGGCTGCAATTCGGGGTGATGCTGTTCCTGATGGCGGCCGGGCTCACGCTCATTTTCGGCGTGATGGGGCTCATCAATCTGGCGCATGGCTCGCTCTACATGATCGGTGCCTTTGCGGCGGCTTGGGTGGCGGGGCTGACCGGCTCGTTCCTTCTGGCCCTCGCCGCCAGCCTCGCTGCGGCGGCGCTCGCCGGCGTCCTGATCGAGCTTCTCGTCATCCGCCGTCTCTACGACCGCGACCACCTCGATCAGGTCCTGGCCACCTTCGCCCTCATCCTCATCCTCTCCGAGGGCACCCGCTGGGTCTTTGGCTCTTTCCCGCTCTATCTCGACACGCCCGACTGGCTCTCGGGCACGCTGCGCCTGCCGTTTGGCATCGACTATTCGCGATACCGCCTTGCCATGATCGGCGCAGGCCTCGTGATCGCCGCCGCCCTCTTTGCCATGATCTCGAAAACCCGCCTCGGCATCCGCATCCGCGCAGGCGAGAATGACCGCGAGATGATCGCAGCCTTGGGCGTCAACATCTCTGCACTCTATACGCTCGTTTTCGCCCTTGGCGCGGCCCTTGCGGGCTTTGCCGGGGCACTTATCGGCGCTGTGCAATCGGTGCAGGTCGGCATGGGCGAGCCGGTGCTCATTCTCGCCTTCGTCGTCATCGTGATTGGCGGCATCGGCTCGATCAAAGGAGCCTTTGTGGGCGCGCTCCTCGTGGGTCTGACCGACACGATGGGCCGCGCTCTTCTTCCAACCTTCTTCGCCACCTTCATGGACCCGGCGGCGGCCAATTCCGTCGGCGCCTCTCTCGCCTCGATGGCGATCTATATTCTCATGGCGGGTGTGCTGATCTTTCGGCCCCGTGGCCTCTTCGGGGTCGCGTCATGACCCGCGAACGCGCGCTCAATGCCGCCCTCATGGCGCTCCTCTTGCTGATCCCGATCTGGGCTTGGGCAGCGGATGAGCCGTTTCTCATCACCCTCACCACCCGCGCCGTGATCCTCGCCATCGCCGGTGTCGGCCTCAACATCGCGCTCGGCTTTGGCGGCCTCGTGAGCTTTGGCCACGCGCTCTTCTTCGGGCTGGGCGGCTATGCCATGGGCATCCTCGCCTTTCACGCCCAGACCTACACCAGCGTCACCGACTGGCCCCTGACAATTCCCGGCACCAAATCCATGCCGGTGATCTGGATCATCGCCACGCTCACCTCGGCCCTTGCCGCCCTCGCCGTCGGCGCGCTCTCCCTGCGCACCACGGGGGTCTATTTTATCATGATCACTCTCGCGTTTTCGCAGATGTTCTACTATTTTGCGATCTCATGGCCTACATATGGTGGCGAAGACGGACTTTCGATCTATGTCCGCAACGGCTTTCCGGGTTTCAACACCATGGACCCGATCCAGTTCTTCGCGCTTTGCTATGGCCTTCTGGCGCTGATCCTTTTCTTTACCGCCCGCCTTGCCCGCTCAAACTTTGGCCTCATGCTGGGCGCGGCGCGGCAGAACGGGGCGCGCGTTGCCGCGATTGGCCAACGCCCCTACCGCCTCTATCTCATCGCCTTCACGCTCTCAGGCGCGATCACCGGGCTTGCCGGCGCGCTCTTTGCCGATCTCAACCGCTTTGTCAGCCCGGTGATGTTCTCTTGGCAAACCTCGGGCGAGATCATGGTTTTCGTGATCCTGGGCGGTGTCGGCCGCGTCTTTGGCCCGGTCGCCGGGGCCGCGCTCTTTATCCTGCTCGAACACAGCTTGGGCGGGCTCAGCGACTATTGGCACATCTACCTCGGGGCCATCCTGCTTGGCACCGTGCTTTTCGCGCGCGGCGGGCTTTTCGGGCTCCTCGCCGGTCGGGGACAGCCGCATGACTGATCCCATTCTCGACATCCAAGGCGTGACCAAGAGCTTTGGCGCGCTCACCGCCAGTCGCGACATCACGCTCGATCTCAAACCGGGCGAAATCCACGCCCTGATCGGCCCCAATGGCGCGGGCAAATCCACCCTCATCGCCCAGATTGCGGGCGCACTCCGCCCCGATGCAGGCCGCATCCTCTTTGCCGGGCAGGACGTGACCGCCCTTGATACGGCCGCGCGCGCACGGCTTGGCATGGCGCGCACGTTCCAGATTTCCGCCCTGCCGATGGACTATACCGTCCTGCAAAACGCCATCCTTGGCGCACTTGGGCAACGCGGCGATGTGGTGCGATTCCTGCGCCCCGTGCTGCGCGATGCCGATCTGCGCACCCGCGCCGAATCCGCGCTCGAAACCGTCGGTCTGCTCGACGCCCGCAACACCCGCTGCGCCGAGCTGTCGCACGGCCAGCGCCGTCAATTGGAGGTGGCCATCGCCCTCACCCTGCGCCCCCGCGCGTTCCTCATGGATGAACCGATGGCCGGTCTTGGCGCGGATGGCACCCGCGCGCTAACAACGCTTCTGGACAAATTGCGCGCCGAGGCCCCGATCCTGCTGGTCGAGCATGACATGGACGCGGTCTTTGCCCTTGCCGACCGGATCAGCGTGCTGGTTTACGGCCAGATCATCGCCACCGGCACCGTGGACGAGATCCGCCGCGACCCCGAGGTGCGCAGCGCCTATCTTGGTGACGACAGCGACGAGGTCGCGCCATGACGCTCCTGTCCCTCACCCAGATCACCGCCTCTTACGGCGCAAGTCAGGCACTCTTTGATGTAAGCCTCTCTATCCGCGAAGGCGAGGTTGTCGCCCTCATGGGCCGCAACGGCATGGGTAAATCCACCACCGTCAAGGTGATCTGCCGCCTCCTGCGCCAGAGCGGCGGCACCGCCAGTTTTGCCGGCCGTGACCTCAGCGGCCTGCCCGCCCACCGTGCCGCCCGCGCAGGCATCGGCCTTGTCCCCGAGGGGCGGCGCTGCTTTGCCAGCCTCACCGTGCGCGAGAACCTGATCGCCGCCGCCCGCCCCGGCGCATGGGATATGGCCGCCGTGACCCGCCTTTTCTCGCGTCTGGCCGAACGTCAGGATCAGATCGCGGCCTCTCTCTCAGGTGGCGAACAACAGATGCTGGCGATTGGCCGGGCGCTGATGACCAATCCCCGCCTCCTCATCCTCGACGAGGCAACCGAAGGGCTGGCCCCGGTGGTGCGACAGGAAATCTGGGCGGCATTGGCCCGCCTCAAATCCGAAACCGGCATGGCGCTCTTGGTGATCGACAAATCCATCCGCGAACTCGGGCGCGTCGCCGACAGCGCCGTGATCCTTGAAAAAGGGCGCACCGTCTGGACCGGACCCTTTGGCGCGCTCACCCCGGATCTCACCGATACCTATCTCGGGGTCTGAAAGCCCGGACCGACCTTACAAAACTCGCGCGAAGTTGTAAGGTTTGTAAGGTCGCGCCTTCAAGAAATCCTCGACGGGCGCGCCACGGCTGGTCTAGTCTGCCCGCAGGCATGGGCCGGGAACCTGCGCCGGATTGGGGACAGAACGGATGTTTTCTCTGATTTTCAAGCGGTTAGCGCTTGGACTGGTCACAATCTGGCTGGTCTCGGTCATCATCTTCCTCGGGGTCGAGGCCCTTCCCGGCGACGCCTGCACCGCCATTTTGGAGCGTGACGCCCATGGCGAAGCACTGGAAAAATGCCGTGAAATCATGGGGTTGAACAGCCCCGCGCTCAGCCGCTATCTCTCTTGGGCGGCCTCTGCGATGCAGGGGGATTTCGGGATTTCCGCGAATGGTCAGGAAAGCATTTCCGATCTCGTGGGCTACCGCGTCCGCAACTCGCTTCTGCTCGCGGCTGGGGCGCTAAGTGTTGGAATTCCCTTGTCTATTTTCCTTGGCACCGTGGCCGGCCTGCGCCGCGACACATGGGTTGATATCCTCTTTTCCACTGGCGCAATCCTCGCCATGACCATCCCCGAATTCGTCGCCGCCACCATCCTGATCCTTGTCTTTGCCATCTGGCTGGGCTGGGTTCCGGCCATCGTCCTCACCCCAGCCGATGCGCAACCCCTTGAATTCTTTCCTGAATTCATCCTCGCCGCGGTGGTTCTGACAATGCTCATGGTGGCCCATATCATGCGCATGGTGCGCTCTTCGGTGATCGACGCCATGGCCAGCGACTATGTGCAAATGGCCACCCTCAAGGGTGTTCCCTATTGGCAGATCGTCTTTCGCCATGCCCTGCCCAATGCTCTCTTGCCTGCGATCAACATCATCGCCCTCACCGTGGCATGGCTCTTGGGCGGGGTGGTCGTGGTCGAAGTTGTCTTTAATTATCCGGGGCTTGGCCGGTTGCTGGTCGATGCCATCTCGGGCCGTGACCTGCCTGTGGTGCAGGCGATCACCCTTATTGTGGCCGCCACCTATGTTGCCATCAACCTGATTGCCGACATCCTCAGCCTCGCCCTCAACCCGCGCCTGCGCAGCCACCGCATGAGGCAAGGATGAACCGCTCCTTTGCGATCCTCCGCGCCATGGCGCATCGCCCCTCGGGTGCCATCGGGCTTGCTCTGGTCCTCTGCCACCTCGTGCTGGCGGTCATCAGCCCTTGGATAGTTCCCTTTGATTACAAAGAGATGAACGCGCTCCAGACCCTCACTGGCCCCTCGTCAGAGCATTGGCTCGGCACCGATCATCTGGGCCGCGACGTCCTGACCCGCGTTCTTTTGGGCGGGCGCGAGGCGCTGGTGATCACCGGCATCGCCACCCCCATAGCTCTCCTCTGGGGCGGTCTCTTGGGCGTCTACCTCGGCCTGCGCGGCGGTTGGGCGGATGAAATCACCCTGCGCCTTGTCGATGCTTTCCTCGCCCTGCCGGGCATCCTGCCTCTCCTCGTGCTGATTACCGTCTTTGGCAGCGGCGGCGAGGTCTTGATGCCCACATTGGCATTTTTCTTTGGGATTCCAGTGATCCGCGTCGCCCGCGCCGCGGCACATGAGGTGGTCGCCCGCGATTTCATCGCCGCCGCGCGCGCCCGGGGCCACCGCCCGGTGGACATCGTGCGCCGCGAACTTTTGCCCAATGTCACCGACGTTTTGCTGGTCGAAGGCGCGATGCGCTGGTCTTGGATGCTCCTTGGGTTTTCCGCTCTGTCCTTTCTGGGCTTTGGCGTCTCCCCGCCGCGCCCCGACTGGGGCTTGATGGTTTCGGACGCCCGCGTCTATATGTCGTTGGCCCCATGGGGCGTGATCGCACCGGTTGTGGCGCTCTCGAGCCTGATCATCGGGATCAACCTCACGGCGGACGCGCTCGCCAAGACGCTCGGCCTCGATCAGAGCCGGGCCGCGGTGGTGTGACATGAGCGGCCCCCCCCTTCTCGACATTCGCAAGCTCTGCGTCGGATTTCGTGGGCGATCCGGCCAGATCCTGCCGGTGCTGCACGAGGTTGACCTGACCGTTTGTCGCGGTGAAAGCCTTGGAATCGTTGGGGAAAGCGGCTCTGGCAAGAGCACGCTCGCGCTGGCGGCCATGGGCTATCTGCGGCACGGGCTGCAAAGGCTCTCGGGCGCGGTGATCTATGACGGGGCGGACATGTTCGCCCGCTCAGACCGGGATCTGGCGAAAATCCGGGGCGGGCACCTTGGCCTCATCCCGCAAAATTCCGGTCAGGCGCTGACCCCGACCCAACGCATTGGCCGACAGATCCACGAGGCCCTGCGCCTGCATTGTGCCTTGCCCGGTGCCGATCACGCCGCACGCGCGCGCGACCTTCTGACCCAAGTGCGCCTGCCCGACCCCGAAGCGATCCTGCGCCGCTATCCCCATGAATTGTCGGGGGGTCAACAACAAAGGGTGGCCATCGCCATGGCCCTCGCCGGAGAGCCGGACGCGCTCTTGCTGGACGAGCCCACGACTGGCCTCGATGTCACCACGCAAGTGCATATCCTTGAATTACTTCGAGATTTGGCTGCGGAGCGCAACATGGCGATGGTCTATGTCAGCCACGATCTGGGCGTCATCGCGCGAGTTTGCGACCGGGTACAGGTGCTATACGCCGGGGAAACCGTGCTGATGGGGCCCACCCGCGACGTGCTCAGCCGCCCCGCTCACCCCTATGCGCGCGGCCTTCTGGCCTCGATCCCCCGGCTTGGCGACCGCACCCTGCCCCGCGCGCTGGAGGGGCGACCGCCCGGACCAGAGAGCGCCCGCACAGGCTGTGCCTTTGCCCCGCGCTGCACCTTGGCGACCGAGGTTTGCCAGACCACCCCCCCGCCCATGCAGGCCGGAGAGGCAGGGCAGATGACCCGGTGCCACTATCCCGATCAGGTTGCCGCAATGCGACCGGGGCATGCCGGTGTTGCCCAAACCTGCTGCACCGAGAACAGCCCCCTATCCCTGAGCCTCGATGATCTGACCATCCGCTACGATCACCCCGGCCTCCTCGCACGGATCAAGGGCACCCCGCGCCCGCCTGCGACGGTCGCTGGAATCACCCTCGACCTGCGGCGTGGCGAAACCTTGGGGTTGGTCGGAGAGTCGGGCAGCGGCAAATCGACCATTCTCAAATCCATCGCTGGCCTCTTGTCGCCCGCCACAGGCCAGATCACGCTGGGCGATGGCGCCGTTCTGCCCGCCATGGTCGAGCAACGCCGCCCCGATCAGTTGCGGCGCATCCAGATGATTTTCCAGAACCCCGACGACAGCCTCAATCCACGCCAGACAGTCGGGGAAATTCTGTCGCAGCCCTTACGGCTCTATTTCGGGCTCAGGGATCGCGCCCTGCGCGACCGTGCCGCCGAATTGCTTGACACCGTGCGCCTCGGCCCGCATTACCTCGACCGCCGACCGGGGCAGCTATCGGGCGGCGAAAAACAGCGTGTGGCCGTGGCACGCGCCTTTGCAGCCGGGCCAGACATCGTGCTCTGCGACGAGATCACCTCGGCACTCGATGTTTCAGTGCAGGCGGCAGTTCTGGAATTATTGAACGATCTCAAGGGACTGCATGGCACAGCCTTTGTCTTTGTCAGCCACGACCTGACCGTGGTTCGGGCGCTGTCGGACCGGGTTGCGGTGCTCTATCAGGGGCGGATATGCGAAATGGGACCGGCAGCGGCGGTCTATGCGCAACCCTCGCACCCTTATACCGAGGCGCTTTTGGGCGCGGTGCTGGAGCCTGATCCGGATCAGGCACCCCGGCTTTTGGCAGAGGATGCAGTAGAGCTTGCGCCGCCTGCGCGCGGGTGCCCGTTCCAACGGCGTTGCCCGGTCAAACGCGGCGCGGTCTGCGAGACGGACGCACCACCCGCACAAGAGGCCGGGGCCGGTCATGTGATCCGCTGCCATATCCCGCTGGACGAATTACGTGCTCTGGGGCCCCACACCTCGAAATCCTGAAACGATTTCGATCCGGTTTAAGGGAGTGAAACAACGCCCCTCAACGAAAAAGCCCGGCCAAAAGGCCGGGCTTTTCCATAATTTGTCCGCAATTCTTACTGATCGCGGCTCTCGGGGGTTTCGACGAAATTGTCGAATTCGTCGCCACCGATCACGTCGTTGTCGATCACCGGAGCGGCCAAGGCCGCGGCCGCCGCCGCCTCTTCCTGACGCGCCTCGATCACGATGCTGTCGCGCGCCTGAGCAATCCGGCGCATCTCTTGGGTGGCACCACCGGTGCCCGCCGGGATCAGGCGGCCCACGATGACGTTCTCCTTGAGACCAACCAGCTTGTCCCGCTTGCCCTGAACAGAGGCTTCGGTGAGCACGCGGGTGGTTTCCTGGAAGGACGCCGCCGAGATGAACGACCGGGTCTGCAGCGAGGCCTTGGTGATACCCAGAAGGATCGGCTCGCCCGATGCCGGACGCCCGCCCTTGGCTTCGGCCTTGGCGTTGGCCTCGTCAAACTCGATCTTGTCCACATGCTCGCCCTTGAGCAGCGTGGTATCGCCCGAGTCCTGGATTTCCCATTTCTGCAGCATCTGGCGCACGATGACTTCGATGTGCTTGTCGTTGATCTTCACGCCCTGCAGACGGTAAACCTCCTGCACCTCGTCGATCATGTAGTTTGCAAGCGCTTCGACACCCATGATGGCGAGAATATCATGCGGCGCGGGATTGCCGTCCATGATGTAATCGCCCTTCTGGACGTAATCGCCCTCCTGCACCGGGATGTGCTTGCCCTTGGGCACCATGTATTCCACCGGCTCGAGGCTCTCGTCGGTGGGTTCGATGGTGATGCGACGCTTGTTCTTGTAGTCGCGCCCATAGCGGACATAGCCGTCGATTTCCGCGATGATGGCGTGATCCTTGGGGCGGCGTGCCTCAAAGAGTTCGGCCACACGCGGCAGACCGCCGGTGATGTCCTTGGTCTTGCCGCCTTCACGCGGGATACGCGCGATGACGTCACCGGCTTGCACCTGCTGGCCTTCTTCGACCGAGAGGATGGCATCCACGGACATCGGATAGGTCACGGGGTTGCCTGCGTCATTGCGCATCGGCTCGCCGTCGTCACCAATGATGAACACCTCGGGCTTGAGCTCGTTGCCGCGCGGTGCTGCCCGCCAGTCGGTCACGATCTTTTGGGTCATGCCGGTGGCTTCGTCGGTCACGTCACGCACGGAAACACCCGAAGTCAGGTCCACGAATTTCGCGGTGCCCGATTTCTCGGCCAGGATCGGCAGAGTATAGGGGTCCCATTCGAACAGCTTTTGACCGCGTGTGACCTTGCCACCCTCCTTGACAAAGAGCTTGGTGCCATAGCCGACCTTGTGGCTGGCCAGTTCAACACCCTTGTCGCCGATGATCCGGAGTTTCATGTTCCGGCCCATGACGAGGGTCTCGCCATTGGCGTTCTCGAGCGTCTGGGGTTGATCATAGGCAATGGTGCCCTCTTGGCTTGCCTCGAGGAAGGATTGCTGCCCACCCTGCGCCACGCCGCCGATGTGGAAGGTCCGCATCGTGAGCTGCGTGCCGGGTTCACCGATGGACTGGGCCGCGATGATGCCGACCGCTTCGCCGATGTTGACCATGGTGCCGCGTGCAAGGTCACGACCATAGCACATGGCACACACGCCATCCTCGGCCTCACAGGTCAGGGGCGAGCGCAGGCGCACGGTCTGCACCGCCGCCTCTTCCAGCGAATCCGCCATACGCTCGTCGATGAGCTGACCACGCGCGATCAGAACCGCGTCGCTGATCGGATCAACGATGTCTTCAGCCGCGACCCGGCCAAGGCAACGCTCGGCCAGCGAGGCCACGACTTCGCCATCGTTCACCGCCGCTTCGACCGTCACCGCGCGCTCGGTGCCGCAATCATGCTCGCGCACGATACAGTCCTGCGCCACGTCCACCAGACGCCGGGTCAGATAGCCCGAGTTGGCGGTTTTCAGAGCGGTATCCGACAGACCCTTACGGGCGCCGTGGGTAGAGTTGAAGTATTCAAGAACGGTCAGACCTTCCTTGAAGTTCGAGATGATCGGCGTCTCGATGATGTCGCCGTTCGGCTTGGCCATCAGGCCGCGCATGCCGCCCAACTGCTTCATCTGCGTGACCGAGCCCCGCGCGCCCGAGTGCGCCATCATATAGACGCTGTTGGGTTCCCGCACGGCACCGTTCTCGTCGCGCGCCTCAGCCGAGATGGTGGACATCATGGCCTCGGTCACCTGATCGTTACACTTCGACCAGGCATCGACAACCTTGTTGTACTTCTCACCTTGGGTGATCAGGCCGTCCATATACTGCTGTTCAAAGCCTTTGACCTGGCCCCGCGTCTCTTCGACGATGGTCCATTTGTTCTCCGGAATGACCATGTCATCCTTGCCAAAGGAAATCCCCGCCTTGAACGCCTCGCGGAAGCCGAGGGTCATGATCTGGTCACAGAAAATGACGCTCTCTTTCTGACCGCAATAGCGATAGACGGTGTCGATGACCTGCTGCACCTCTTTCTTGCGCAAGAGCCGGTTGACAAGGCTGAAGGGCGCCTTGGCATTCTGCGGCAGAAGCGCGCCGAGACGGGCGCGGCCCGGTGTGGTTACAACGCGAACCATGACCTCGTTGCCATGCTCGTCGATTTGCGGCACACGCACTGTGACCTTGGCATGCAGATGCACCTCGCCTGCGTCAAGCGCATGCTGCACCTCACCCAAGGACGAGAAGATCATGCCTTCGCCTTTCATCCCGTCGCGCTGAAGCGTGACGTAATAGAGGCCGAGGATCATGTCCTGCGACGGAACGATGATCGGGGCCCCGTTGGCAGGCGACAGCACGTTGTTGGTGGACATCATCAACACGCGCGCTTCCAACTGAGCCTCAAGGCTCAGCGGCACGTGAACAGCCATCTGGTCACCGTCAAAGTCGGCGTTGAAGGCGGAACAAACGAGCGGGTGAAGCTGGATTGCCTTGCCTTCGATCAAGACCGGCTCGAACGCCTGAATGCCCAGACGGTGCAGGGTCGGCGCGCGGTTCAGCATCACAGGATGCTCGCGGATCACCTCATCCAGAATGTCCCAAACCTCGGGACGTTCCTTTTCCACCAGCTTTTTGGCCTGCTTTACGGTGCTCGACAGGCCCTTGGCCTCGAGCCGCGAGTAGATGAAGGGCTTGAAGAGTTCCAACGCCATCTTCTTGGGCAGGCCGCACTGATGCAGCTTGAGTTCCGGACCGGTCACGATCACCGAACGACCCGAGAAGTCGACCCGCTTGCCCAGAAGGTTCTGACGGAAGCGGCCCTGCTTGCCCTTGAGCATGTCCGAGAGCGATTTCAGCGGGCGCTTGTTCGCGCCGGTGATGACCCGGCCACGACGACCGTTGTCAAAGAGCGCATCGACCGATTCCTGCAACATCCGCTTTTCGTTACGCACGATGATATCGGGCGCACGCAGCTCGATCAGGCGCTTGAGGCGGTTGTTCCGGTTGATCACCCGGCGGTAGAGGTCGTTGAGGTCAGAGGTGGCAAAGCGGCCCCCATCGAGCGGCACCAGCGGGCGCAGTTCGGGCGGAATGACCGGGATCACCGTCATCACCATCCATTCCGGGCGGTTGCCGGATTCGATGAAGGACTCAACCACCTTGAGGCGCTTGATGATCTTCTTGGGCTTCAACTCGCCCGTGGCTTCCTTGAGGTCGGCGCGCAGTTGCTCGGCCTCGGCCTCGAGGTCGATGTTCTGGAGCATCTCGCGGATCGCCTCTGCGCCGATATTGGCGGTAAAGGCGTCCATGCCGTAAGCATCCTGCGCATCCATGAACTCTTCTTCGGTCAGCATCTGGCCATAGGTCAGATCGGTCAGACCGGGCTCGATCACCACGTAGTTCTCGAAATAGAGCACCCGCTCCAGATCACGCAGCGTCATGTCCAGCATGAGACCGATGCGCGAGGGCAGCGATTTCAGGAACCAGATATGGGCAC
This sequence comes from Roseovarius sp., assembly GCF_018066915.1. Taxonomy (GTDB): domain Bacteria; phylum Pseudomonadota; class Alphaproteobacteria; order Rhodobacterales; family Rhodobacteraceae; genus Roseovarius. The sequence continues at coordinate 12,903 of NZ_JAGPVV010000353.1, read as the reverse complement.
AGGGCGCGGCCAGCTCGATATGGCCCATACGCTCGCGCCGGACCTTTTGCAGCGTGACTTCGACGCCGCACTTCTCGCAGACAACGCCGCGATATTTCATGCGCTTGTATTTGCCGCAGAGGCATTCGTAATCCTTGATCGGGCCAAAGATCCGCGCGCAGAAGAGACCGTCACGCTCGGGCTTGAACGTGCGATAGTTGATGGTCTCGGGCTTCTTGATCTCGCCATAGGACCAGCTGAGGATACGCTCGGGGCTGGCAAGGCTGACCTTGATTTCGTCAAACACCTTGGCCGGGGCCACAGGGTTGAACGGGTTGTTTGTCAGTTCCTGGTTCATTTTCAAATCCTTGAATTCGGGCGAGAGGAGGATGTGTGGCGCAGCAAACGGTGAGTTTTACCCACCCTACGTCGTGCCGTAGGGTGGGAGACAACGCACCATGCGATCCGCTTACTCATCCTCCTCCGCATCCAGGAGTTCCATGTTGAGGCCAAGGCCCCGGACCTCTTTGACGAGAACGTTGAACGATTCCGGGATACCCGCCTCGAAATTGTCCTCGCCTTTGACGATGCTCTCATAGACCTTGGTCCGGCCTGCCACGTCATCCGACTTGACCGTCAGCATCTCTTGCAGGGTATAGGCGGCACCGTACGCTTCGAGCGCCCAGACCTCCATTTCCCCGAACCGCTGGCCGCCGAACTGGGCTTTACCGCCCAGAGGCTGCTGCGTGACAAGGCTGTATGGCCCGGTCGAGCGTGCGTGGATCTTGTCATCGACAAGGTGATGCAGCTTGAGCAGATACTTGATGCCCACGGTCACAGGGCGCGAGAACTGCTCGCCCGTGCGCCCATCGAACAGCACCGACTGACCGCTCGTGTCGAACCCGGCACGCCGCAGCGCATCGTTGACATCCGCCTCTTTCGCCCCGTCAAAGACCGGGGTGGCAATCGGCACACCGTTGGTCACGGTGCTGGCGGATTCGACCAGCGTGGTCTCATCCATGCCCTCGATCCCTTCGGCATAGACCTCATCGCCGTAAGCAATGCGCATCGCCTCGCGCACAGGGGTCAGATCGCCAGAGCGGCGATAGTCCTGCAACGCTTCGTCGATCTTGAGACCAAGCGACCGCGCGGCCCACCCCATGTGAGTTTCCAGAATCTGCCCCACGTTCATCCGGCTCGGCACGCCGAGCGGATTGAGACAGATATCGACCGGGGTGCCATCTGCGAGGACCGGCATGTCCTCGATCGGGATCACCTTGGAGACCACACCCTTGTTGCCGTGACGACCGGCCATCTTGTCACCCGGCTGCAGCTTGCGCTTCACCGCGATAAAGACCTTGACCATCTTCATGACACCCGGCGGCAGATCATCGCCCCGGCGGACCTTTTCGACCTTGTCCTCGAACCGTGCATCCAGCGTGCGCTTTTGCGCCTCGTACTGATCATGCAGCGCCTCGACGATCTTGGCGTCGGCCTCGTCCTTGAGGGCAAGTTGCCACCACTGGCCCTTGGTCAGCGTCGAGAGCAGCTCTTCGGTGATGTCCGAATTGGCCTTGACGCCTTTGGGGCCTTTGACAGCGACCTTGCCGAGGATGAGAGTGCGCAGACGGGCGTAGATGTTGCGATCCAGGATCGCCAGCTCGTCGTCGCGGTCGCGCGCCAGACGCTCGACCTCTTCCCGCTCGATCTGGAGCGCGCGCTCGTCCTTTTCCACACCGTGGCGGTTGAACACACGCACCTCGACGACCGTGCCATAGTCACCCGGCTTGACGCGCAGAGAGGTATCGCGCACGTCGCTGGCCTTTTCCCCAAAGATGGCGCGGAGGAGTTTCTCTTCCGGCGTCATCGGGCTTTCGCCCTTGGGGGTGATCTTGCCCACAAGGATATCGCCCGGCTCCACATCGGCACCGATATAGACGATGCCCGCTTCGTCGAGGTTGCGCAGGGCTTCCTCGCCGACGTTCGGGATGTCGCGCGTGATCTCTTCCGGCCCCAGTTTGGTATCGCGGGCGGCAACCTCGAATTCCTCGATATGGATCGAGGTAAAGACGTCATCGCGCACGATCCGCTCGGAAATCAGGATCGAGTCTTCGTAGTTATAGCCGTTCCACGGCATGAAGGCCGTGATGACGTTCTTGCCAAGCGCCAGTTCGCCCATATCGGTGCAAGGACCATCCGCGATGACCTCGCCCTTTTGAACGGTGTCACCCACCTTTACCAAGGGCTGCTGGTTGATGCAGCTGTTCTGGTTCGAGCGCTGGAACTTGCGCATACGGTAGATGTCCACGCCCGGATCGCCGATTTCGAGATCGGCGGTGGCGCGGATCACGATCCGCTGTGCGTCGACCTGGTCGATCACCCCGGCGCGCTTCGCCATGATGGCCGCCCCTGAATCGCGGGCAACGACACCCTCGATCCCGGTGCCGACCAACGGTGCCTCGGCGCGCAGCGTTGGCACGGCCTGACGCTGCATGTTCGAGCCCATCAGCGCGCGGTTGGCGTCGTCATTCTCAAGGAAGGGAATGAGCGAAGCCGCGACCGACACAAGCTGCTTGGGGCTCACGTCGATCAGGTCCACGCTTTCGCGCGGGGCGAGCATGTATTCGCCCGACTGCCGGGTCGAGACGAGATCGTTGACGAAACGGCCCTCGGAGTCGAGATTGGCGTTGGCCTGCGCCACGGTGTGACGCATCTCTTCGGTGGCGGACATATATTGCACTTCGTCCGTCACCTGACCGTTGATCACCTTGCGATAAGGCGTTTCGATAAAGCCATACTTGTTCACCCGCGCAAAGGTGGCGAGGCTGTTGATCAGACCGATGTTCGGGCCTTCCGGCGTCTCGATCGGGCACATCCGGCCATAGTGGGTGGGATGCACGTCGCGCACCTCAAAGCCCGCGCGTTCGCGTGTCAGACCGCCCGGCCCGAGCGCCGAAAGACGGCGCTTGTGGGTGACTTCCGACAGCGGGTTGGTCTGGTCCATGAACTGCGACAACTGCGAAGAGCCGAAGAATTCACGCACCGCAGCTGCAGCCGGCTTGGCGTTGATCAGATCCTGCGGCATCACCGTGTCAATCTCGACCGACGACATCCGCTCTTTGATCGCACGTTCCATGCGCAGCAGGCCAACGCGATACTGGTTCTCCATCAATTCGCCAACCGAGCGCACCCGGCGGTTGCCGAGGTGGTCGATATCGTCGATGTCGCCCTTGCCGTCGCGCAACTCGACCAAGGCCTTGACGCAGGCCACGATATCGTCGCGGTCCAGAGTGCGTTGCGTGTCCGGCTTGTTCAGGTTCAGACGCATGTTCATCTTGACCCGGCCAACGGCCGAAAGGTCATACCGCTCCGAGTCAAAGAAGAGCGTGTCGAACAGGGCTGCCGATGCCTCTTCGGTGGGCGGCTCGCCGGGGCGCATGACGCGGTAGATGTCCATGAGCGCGCTCTCGCGGTTCATGTTCTTGTCCGCCGACATGGTGTTGCGGATATACGCGCCGACGTTGATGCCGTCGATGTCGAGAACCGGAATATCGGTGATCCCGGCATCAAGCAGGTCTTGCAGCGTGCCCCCGGAAATCTCGCCATCCTTGCTGTACTCAAGCGTCAGCTCATCGCCCGCCTCGACATAGATCGCGCCGGTTTCTTCGTCGATGATGTCGCGCGCCACGAATTTGCCCACGATATGCTCGAAGGGCACCAAAAGCTCTTTGACATTGCCCTCGTCGATCAACTGCTTGACCGCGCGCGGGGTGATCTTTTTGCTGGCCTCAAAGATGACTTCGCCGGTGTTGGCGTCGATCAGGTCATAGGTCGGGCGCGTGCCGCGAACGCGCTCGGGGAAGAACTTGGTGACCCAACCCTTTTTCTTTTTCAGCTTGTAATCGACGGTGTCGTAATAGGCATTCATGATGCCTTCTTGATCGAGACCGAGCGCATAGAGCAGCGTCGTCACCGGCAGTTTGCGGCGACGGTCGATGCGGGCAAACACGATGTCCTTGGCGTCGAATTCGAAATCGAGCCACGAGCCGCGATAGGGAATGATCCGGCAGGTAAACAGAAGCTTGCCCGAGGAATGTGTCTTGCCCTTGTCGTGGTCAAAGAACACGCCGGGAGAGCGGTGCATCTGGGACACGATCACACGCTCGGTGCCGTTGACGACAAAGGTGCCATTGTGCGTCATCAGGGGCATGTCGCCCATGAACACGTCCTGCTCCTTGATATCCTTGACCGATTTGGCGCCGGTATCCTCGTCGATATCAAACACGATCAGACGCAGCTTGACCTTGAGCGGGGCCGCATAGGTCATGTCGCGCTGCATGCACTCTTCAACGTCATATTTCGGCTTTTCCAGCTCGTAGCTGACGAATTCGAGCACGCTGGTCTCGTTGAAATCCTTGATCGGAAACACCGATTGGAAAACGCCCTTGATGCCTTCGCCGTCTTGCGGCTGGGGCTGGTCGCCGGATTTCAGGAACAGGTCATACGAGGATTTTTGAACCTCGATCAGATTCGGCATCTCCAGCACTTCGCGGATCTTGCCGTAATATCTGCGCAAACGTTTCTGGCCAAGGAAGCTATGAGCCATGGTCGATGTCACCTTTCATTTCTCACCGGTCGCGCGTGCTGTTGGGGCTCAGCACCGCGTCCATCCGAGACGGCTGGGTTTGATCCATTCATGGCCATCGTCCCAATGACGGCCTCCCGATCGTGTAAACCTCGCCTTAGAAAAGCCCCGTCACGCGCAGGGCCTCTCTGAGACAGGTTTGGCCGGAACCGGGAAAGCCCGGATCCAGCCGCAAAATCCTCTCCGGGTTGCCCCGGCACGGATTACTTGATTTCGACTTCTGCGCCGGCTGCTTCCAGCTTGGCTTTGATGTCGTCTGCTTCTTCTTTCGAGACCTGCTCTTTGACAGCCTTGCCGCCAGCGTCAACCAGGTCCTTGGCTTCTTTCAGGCCCAGACCGGTGATTGCGCGGACTTCCTTGATCACGTTGATCTTGGACGCGCCTGCCGACTTCAGGATGACGTCGAATTCGGTCTGCTCTTCGGCTTCTGCACCGCCAGCATCGCCTGCCGGGCCAGCCATCATCACAGCGCCGCCAGCAGCGGGCTCGATGCCATACTCATCCTTGAGGATGGTTTTCAGTTCTTGTGCTTCGAGAAGCGTCAGACCAACGATCTCTTCTGCCAGTTTCTTCAGATCAGCCATTTTTGACTCTTTCCGTTTTCTAGATGTGTTCCAACGTCGGGAAGTAAACCCCTACGCGGTGATTACAGTTTGCCTTACGCGGCCTCAGCCTTTTCGATGATCGTCGAAAGGATGCCCGCGATATTCGAAGCAGGCGCGCCAATCGCACCGGCGATGTTCGAAGCAGGTGCGCCGATACAGCCCACGATCGAAGCAATAAGCTCTTCACGCGAGGGCATTTTCGACACGGCTTCGACGCCGGCCCGGTTCAGAGCCGTGCCACCCATGGCCCCGCCAAGGATTTCGAACTTCTTGTTCGCCTTGGCAAAGTCCTCGCACACCTTGGCAGCAGCCACGGGGTCCTCGGAGAAGGTGAGCACGGTCATGCCCGTGAGGTAGTTTGCAATGCTTGCGCACGGCTTGCCCTCAAGGGCGATCTTGGCGAGCTTGTTCTTGGCTACACGAACTGATGCCTCTGCCGCACGGGCGCGGGCACGCAGATCCTGCATTTCGGCAACTGTAAGACCCGCGTAGTGGGCGACCACTACAACGCCAGAGCTTTCAAAGATCTGGCCGAGTTCCTCGACCACTTTCTCTTTCTGGGCTCTATCCACAGTTTCACTCCAAATTTGGGGGTCTCCCCCCGGCTCAGTTTTTGCCGCTCCCGAAGGGTCGGCGTTCGGGTCCAAAACACGGGTCCCGAGGCCAAGATCACCCGAGAGCAAATGCCCCGGCTGGAAATCTCATCTCGTTCCCCATCTCAGGAAGGATTTATTCAGGCGGATGCCTGAACCCTCCGTCTCGGACAGGACAGGGCCGCACGCGGCCCTGCCGTTCGCCCCCAGATCAGTGATCCAGGAACAAATCCTTATTCGACGACGGCGCTGTTGACGTCGACGGTCACGCCTGCGCCCATGGTGGACGAGAGCGAGATTTTCTTGACATAGGTGCCCTTGGCACCGGTCGGTCTGGCACGCTGCACGGCAGACACAAAGGCACGCACGTTCTCGGCCAACTTGGCCGCATCGAACGACGCCTTGCCGATCCCGGCATGGACCACACCGGCCTTCTCCGCCTTGAACTGCACTTGGCCGCCCTTGGCATCCTTGACCGCCTGCGCGACATCCATCGTCACCGTCCCGATCTTGGGGTTCGGCATCAGGTTGCGCGGGCCCAGAACCTTGCCCAAACGGCCCACGATGGGCATCATGTCGGGGGTGGCGATGCAGCGATCAAAGTCGATCTTGCCGCCCTGGATGGTTTCCATCAGATCCTCGGCACCGACGATATCGGCACCTGCGGCCTGCGCCTCGTCTGCCTTGGCACCACGGGCAAAGACAGCAACGCGCACGGTCTTGCCGGTGCCGTTCGGCAGGCCGACAACGCCGCGCACCATCTGGTCCGCATGGCGGGGATCAACCCCGAGGTTCATCGAGATTTCGACGGTTTCGTCGAATTTCGCGGTGGCATTGCCCTTGATCAGGGCAATCGCGTCTTCGACGGTCATGTTGTCTTTGCCATCAAAGGCTTCGCGCACGGCGCGGGTCCGTTTTCCAAGCTTTGCCATCTTACTTCACCTCGATGCCCATGGACCGCGCGCTACCCAGAATGATCTGCATGGCGGCGTCGATGTCGTTCGCGTTCAGGTCTTTCCACTTGGCTTCGGCGATTTCGCGCACTTGCCCGATGGTCACGGTGCCGGCCGGAGCACGACCCGGGGTCTTGGACCCAGACTGAAGCTTGGCAGCCTTCTTGAGAAAGTAGGACGCAGGCGGCGTCTTGATTGCCAACTCAAAGGACTTGTCCTGATAGTAGGAAATCACGACCGGGCACGGCGCACCCGGCTCGAGGTCTGCAGTCTTGGCGTTAAACGCCTTGCAGAATTCCATGATATTGATGCCGCGCTGACCCAGTGCGGGGCCGACGGGCGGGCTGGGGTTGGCTTGCCCGGCTTTCACCTGAAGCTTGAGCGTCCCGATAAGTTTCTTGGCCATATGGCCTCTCCTTTTGGTCCAACACCATCGGGGCGCGCCCCTCTGGCTCTCGTGTTGTGTGGTGCGGTCCGGTGGCCGCGGCCACCTCGCCTCCCACGGCTCTGGTCCGGACCGCCCTCAGGCGAACCCGGACCACCCGGATCACATTTGTTTTGTGACCTGAGTGAATTCCAACTCGACCGGGGTTTCCCGGCCAAAGATCGACACCGACACTTTGAGGCGCTGGTTGTCTTCGTCCACTTCCTCGACCATGCCGTCGAAATCCTCGAACGGGCCGTCGTTGACCTTGACCTTCTCGCCGATCTCGAAATGGATCAGGGTGCGCGGGCTTTCTTCGCCCTCCTGCACACGACCCAAGATCGACTGAACCTCTGCATCGCGCATCGGCATCGGGCGACCTTGTGGGCCCAGAAATCCGGTGACGCGGTTGATCGAGCTGATCAGGTGATAGCCGCGGTCCGACATTTCCATATGCACCAGCACATAACCGGGCATGAAGCGGCGCTCGGCGGTCACTTTCTTGCCACGACGAATCTCGATCACCTCTTCGGTGGGGACCAGAACTTCGTCGATTTCATCTTCAAGGCCGTTCTCGATGACGGACTGTCTGATCTGCTCGGCAATCTTCTTCTCGAAATTCGAGAGAACACTGACCGAGTACCACCGCTTTGCCATCGTCGCCCTATGCCTTTGTTCTTACCGATACAGTGACCGGATTTCCGTATTCTTTCAGACCCTTCGGCCTGCTTCACCTAAAACAAAAATCGGCGCGCAACACGAATCGCCGCGCGCCATGTTTCAGAGTGTGGGGTCAACTACCCCTGTTTGCCTGCGAATTCAAGAGCCTGAACAAGATTTTCGCCGCCTCAGCCGAACAGGCTCAGCACCCCTTGCAGACCGCTGCGGATACCCAGATCAATGAGGGCAAAGAAGATCGCGGTGATCGTGGCCATGATAAAGACCATGACCGTGGTCAGCATCACCTCGCGGCGGGTCGGCCAGACGACCTTGGCCACTTCCGAGCGGACCTGCTGAATGAATTGAACGGGGTTCGTGCGTGCCATCTGCGCTGTCTTCTCTGAATTTGATGCTCAGCGCGACATACGCGGGCTGGCCCGCGAATTCAAGGGCAGAAGGCGGCACCCCCTGCCCCTGGTCTCTTATTGTGCGTTGGTCGATATCCGCTCGAACGGATCGGGACGATCCGCAAAGACATCCGGCTCCGGTTCCCGGCGCAGGCGCAGTTCGGGCCATATGCGCGACCGCAGCGAGAGACCCGCCACGCGCCGCTTGAGCCGCGCGCGCAGTTGCGTCATGCGCTCGGGTCCGAACAGGGCATAGCCGATAAAAACCAGCCAAAAGCCGATGAACATGGCGATGAGCACCGGCAACGGTTGCCACAGCACCAGAGCGAAAGCGCCGAGCCATCCGGCATGGCGCGGTTTGAGGTGCCGGACACTGGGGCGAAGGCCACTGAGGCGCGACAGGACGCCCGCGCGCGGTGTCTTGGGCTGCTTCCGGACCGGTTCCAGATGTTCGACCAACACATGCGGTGCCAGGTCAGGCAACACGTGACGGCGCGACTTGCGCCGTTCTTCGGTCAGGATTTCGCGGATCGTGGACATCGCGTTTTCCACCGCCTGCTCGGTCGAGGCGGCGTCTACGGGCGAACGTCCCGGCAATTCGGAATTGTGATGTGAAAAATACGTCTTCTGGATCGGAACCCGCGGCAAATGCGTTTCCATGGCAGCTATTCCCCTGTTTCTCCCACGCCCCCACGCGGATCGGTTCCAGTCCCCCCGGACGTCGAAACCGATTGATGGTCTTGATGGGGCGCAATTGCGGCAAAACCATGGCAAACCAGCGGCGAAACTGCGGCATGTCCAAATTAAACCGCATTTGAGGCTGATTTTCAGCACTTTTCGCGCGCCCGAACAGTGGATCGGGGCGCGACAGTCCGTCAGCGATGTTTTTTTGGATTGGCAGGGGCAGCAGGGTTCGAACCCGCGACCTACGGTTTTGGAGACCGTCGCTCTACCAGCTGAGCTATACCCCTAAGGCCGAGCGCCGGATTACGCCAGCTTGGATCGGGAATCAAGCGCCCTCGGACGGATTTCGTCGGGAAATCCACAATTTCCTGTTCATGCCGCCGGACGCGCCCCATAGCGCGGGTTCTGCACGACGCCGCTATCGAAAAGCTGCGCAATCTCGGTGTCGCTCAGCCCGGCAACATCGCCCAAGACCTCTTCGGTATGCGCGCCAAGTTGTGGCGCAGGTTGCGGTGCCTCGCGCGCGTGGGCCGAAAAGGTTGCAGGGTGGCCCGGCACCGGAAACCGGCCAAGCCCCGGCTGCATCAAGAGTTTGAACATCGGATTGTCTTCGCTCAGGTCCGGGTCTTCGGCCAGGGCCTCGCGCACGGTGCGAAACACTGACCATGTCAGGCCCGCCGCATCGAACGCCTCGGCAAAGCTGCTGAGTTCCCGCGCCGCGAACCATGGCCGCAGGATCGCCGTGATCTCTCGGCGCAGGTGCCAGCGATTGCCCTCGTCGTTCAAATTGCGCCCGCTGCGTGCGGCCAGTGCCTCCATCGCGGCCTCGGTGCCCGTGGCCTTGACCAGCCCGCGCCATTGCCGATGGGTAAGGCCAATCACCATCACCCGCCGCCCGCAGGCACATAGAAAATCCTGACCATAGGCGCCGTAGAGCGCATTGCCCGACTTGCCGCGTTCCTTGTCATTGACCGCAGCATCGCCGATCAGGCCCAGATGGCCGATGGTGGCCGCCGCCACATCCTTGAGCGACAATTCCACCTCCTGCCCCCTGCCCTTTCGCAGACGCTCGCGCTCTGCCGCCAAGAGCGAGGACACCACGAGATGTCCCGCCGCAATATCCCATGCGGGCAGCGCATGCGCCACGGGTTCGGGCCAGCCCACCGGGCCAGTCATCTCGGGTATCCCCAGGGACGGATTGACCGTGTAATCCACCGCCGGGCGACCCTGCCGATCCCCCATCAGCGAGACCATCACCAGATCGGCGCGGTGCTGGCTGAGGGTGTCGTAATCCATCCAGCCGCGCACCCGCAGATTGGTCAGGAAAAGCCCCGCATCCTCGCCCGGTGCGGTGATGATCCGCGTCACCAGATCCTGACCCTCGGGGCGGCTCATGTCCACGGCGATGGATTTCTTGCCCTTGTTCAGCCCTGCCCAAAAGAGGCTCTGACCCGAAGGTGCCAAGGGCCATCGACCGGCATCAAGCCCACCGCCGATGCGGTCAAAGCGGATCACTTCAGCGCCCATCTGCGCCAGCGTCATCCCTGCCAGCGGCACCGCGACAAAGGCCGATCCCTCGACCACCCGCATTCCCTTGAGTATCCCGCCCATGCTGTGCCCTCCCGAACGACTGTCATCAGGACGGGCCGCGAGCCCCACCTGATCCTTTCCTCCAGCCTGACAGAGTTGGAAATAAAGTCAATATTTCAAAGGCTTAACGGAATACAATGGTATGCGGCGCGCGTTTCGCATGTGCAGCATGACCCGTGAGGCTTGATTTTCATCGAAAATCCGCGGCCCCGCGTGGCCAGACCCGTCACGGCGCTGCATATGAAACAGAGTTTCCATAGCACGGAAAGGACGCGACAGAATGACCCACCGCGCCCCCTCTGCAATCAGTCCATCAGGAATCCGCCCGATTGCCGTGCCCAAAGACGCGCGTAAAGCCCGCCCTGCGCCAACAGCGCCGCATGTGTGCCCTCTTCGACAATCCGGCCTTCATCCATGACGATCAGCCGATCCATCGCGGCGATGGTCGAGAGGCGATGCGCGATGGCAATCACCGTCTTGCCCTGCATCAGCCGGTAGAGTTGGGTCTGGATGGCCGCTTCCACTTCCGAGTCGAGTGCCGATGTCGCCTCGTCCAGCACCAGAAGCGGTGCATCCTTGAGCGCCGCACGCGCAATCGCGATCCGTTGACGCTGGCCCCCCGAGAGCTTGACACCCCGCTCCCCCACATGCGCGTCAAGGCCCCTGCGCCCACGCGCATCCTCGAGCCCGGCGATAAACTCCGTTGCCTCGGCCAGATCGGTCGCAGCGCGGATTTCCGCCTCGGTCGCATCGGGACGGCCATAGGCGATATTCTCGCGCACCGACCGGTGCAAAAGCGCAGTATCCTGCGTCACCACGCCAATCGCCGCGCGCAGACTATCTTGTGTGACCTGCGAAATATCCTGACCGTCGATCAGGATATGCCCTGCACTCAGATCATGGAACCGCAGCAAGAGGTTGATAAGCGTGGATTTGCCCGCACCCGACCGCCCGACAAGGCCCACCTTCTCGCCCGGTGCCAGTGTAAGGTCGAGACCGTCGATCACCGGTGCCTTACGCGTGCCGCTGCGGTCATAGACAAAGCGCACCGCGTCGAACCGCACGGCCCCCGCTGTGACAACCAGAGGCCGGGCCGCCGGGTTGTCCTGCACCGTGCGCGGCATGGCCAGGGTGGCCAAGCCGTCGCGCGCCGTGCCGACATTCTCGAAAAGGGCGGCGAATTCCCACATGATCCAGTGCGACATGTTGCCAAGCCGCAAGGCCAGCGGGATGGCAACCGCAAGCGCCCCCAGATCAATCCGCCCCTGCACCCAGAGCCAGAGCCCCAGCCCCGTCACCGCCCCGGTCAAAAGCGCGTTGAGCAAGTTGACCGACATGTCCTGCACGGCCACCAGCCGCATTTGCCGATGCACCGTTTGCAGGAATCCATCCAGCCCGGCGCGGGCATAGGCCTCTTCGCGCGCGGCATGGCTGAAGAGCTTGACCGTGGCGATATTGGTGTAGCTGTCGACAATGCGCCCCGTCATGTCGGCCCGCGCATGCGCCTGTTCCTGCGCAACCTTTCCCAACCGTGGGACGATCACGCCCAGCAGGGTGCCGTAGGCGAGCGCCCAGATGGCAAAGGGCGCGGCAAGGCGAATATCCTGCGTCCCCGCCAGAACCAGCGTGCCGATGAAATAGGCGAGGATGTACACCGCCACATCCATCAGCTTCATGACGGTTTCGCGCACGGCAAGAGAGGTCTGCATCAGCCGGGTGGCGATGCGCCCTGCGAATTCCTCTTGGAAATAGCCCATCGACTGCCCCAAGAGCCAGCGATGCCCCTGCCAGCGAATCCGTTGCGGGAAATTACCCATGAGCGTCTGATACATGATGAGCGCGCCCATCACGCTGAGCAGGGGCAGCACGATCAAGAGAAGCACGCCCATGCCGCCAAGGCGCGCGGCCTCTTCGCCCAGAAACCGCTCTGGCCCCAGTTCCGACATGCGGTTGACCAGCGTTCCCAGATACCCCAGCAGGATGAGTTCCACGGCGGCAAACACCGCCGAGATCACCGACATGGCAATCAGCCAAGGCGCCACGGGGCGCGCGTAATGCCACAGGAAAGGCCAGAACCGTGCGGGCGGCTGACCGGGCGGCGACGCAGGATAAGCGTCAATCCGCGCCTCGAAATACTGGAAAATGCGCTTCATATCCGTCTCCGAAATGCAAAGGGGGCGTGCAGTGACCCGCACGCCCCCTGGCAGTCAGAGCGGATCAGGTGTTACTCGATGATCTTCGACACGACGCCGGCGCCGACGGTGCGGCCGCCTTCGCGGATGGCGAAGCGCAGGCCGTCTTCCATGGCGATGGGCGCGATCAGCTCAACCGTGAACTTCAGGTTGTCGCCCGGCATCACCATT
>NZ_JAGPVV010000349.1 GCF_018066915.1 Roseovarius sp. | reverse complement strand
TCCAGGCTGTCGGTCGTGAACCTTGCAAGCTCCGCCCAAAGCGGCGCTCCAACCGAATTCAAAGGAGAGTTCTCATGAACGCTACGAAGAAAGTTATCGCCACAATCGCGGTCCTGACCGCCACTGCGTCCGTCGCCCTCGCTGACGGCCACGTGTCCAACGCGCTCGAAACCGCAGAGCAGGAACTGAGCCACGCCGTCGTGGTCAAGTCCGTGACCGCCGCCGCGGATGGTTGGGTCGTGATCCACGCAATCAAGGACGGCAAGCCGGTCGTTCCGGCCTCGATCGGGCATACCTATGTCAAGGCTGGCATGACCGAAAATGTCTACGTTCCGCTGACCGGTGACTATGACGGAGACAAAGTCATCGCGATGTTGCACGTCGATGATGGCGAACTCGGCGTCTACGAATTCGGACCCGGAAGCGTTGCGAACGACAAGCCGGTGGTTGTCGATGGCGGCCCGCTGGTCAGCCCGATTTCGATCGACGACTGATCCCTTTGGCCGGGCGCTCTTCGCATCGCCCGGCCAGATCGTTTTTTTGGAGGTGCAATATGTCGAACCAGGAACCGGACTTCGAGAAATCGAAAAAATGGCATTGGATCCCGTTGGCGGGCATAGCGGCGGCCGTCGCCTTCGCGCTGTTTGCCGCGCTCTATGAGGATGCTTCGGACGAGCCACTGAATGACGCGGCGAATGATGTCGAACATCTGAACTAATTACACCTCCTCCAATCTAGGCAAACTCAATTCTGTGAGTAAGCAGAGCTTTTCGACAGTCAAATAGATGAGGACGAAACCATACACTTCGCATCAGCCCAGGCAAAATCCAATGACTGCTTCCAGGATATGCGCAGATGTCGAACGGCATGTTTGCCGCAGTTGCATAGCGATGCTGCGTCAGCAATAGCCGCAACTGCATAAGTTTGGTTTGTCCGCACTGTGTGAGTCCATGCGCCTCGTAGCCAAGGTCCGCTGTCCTGCGTATCATTTTTTTTGGCCATTTGTATTCTCCTGTCAGCAGAATGTGCGCCCACCCGAGTGGCGATGTATGCGCAAGGAGGTCAGGCTGAATAGGCAGGCCCGCGTCTTGGCGCTGCACCACCGCCTCACCGAGCCGGGCGGTGTTCCAGTATATGACGATGGCCGCCAGCAGATTGAGCGCCGCCATACGATAGTGCTGTCCTTCGGTCGTGCGGTCTTGTATTTCGCCCTGCCTGCCGATGCGCAGAGCATTCTTCAGCGCGTGATGCGCCTCACCTTTGTTCAATTCGATCTGCACTCGCCGCTGCATATCCGCGTTGAGTACCCAATCCAGCATGAACAATGTGCGTTCGACACGGCCGACTTCCCTCAAAGCAACGCGAGATCGTTCTGGCGTGGATACGAAGCCAGCTTGCGGAGGATTTGGCTTGGCGCGACCGTCCCCGCCGTCATTGTGGCTGCAATCCTGAGAATGTCAGGCCAGTTTGACGCGATCAGGCCTTCGCGGATTTTGCCGCCAATCATTCCTTTAAGGTTCTGTGGCGTTCCTCCGGCATCGGACACATAAAGCCGCTTTGATGGCAGATCCCAGATGCGCGGAATGAACCGATGGCCCAGGATCGACGTGACCGCAAAGAGGTGATCAGTGAAGCCGCCTGTGTCCGCATATTGTTCCTTGATCCGTTTGCCGACATCATTGTTCAGCAACCCATCAAGGATGTAAGCTGCCTCGCTGACCGTGGCCGGAATGGTCTGAGATGCAAACGGCGCAAACTGGTCCGAAACATGCGTGTAGGCTTTCAGCACCGGCTCATTTCCGTATTTGGCATTGATCAGATTCATCGCCTCGCCTTGTCGGGTGGTTGGAAAGAACTGATCGTCGCTGGATGCGGTTATCCCCATGCCCCAGAACTACGCCATAGGTAGTTTGGCCTGAGCGTCCACGATATTCGCAAGCGCCCGTCCGTAGGCTCCAGACTCATTGATGATCAAAGCCAGAACAAGACGGTCGCGGCGAGTGCGATGGCTGAGAGGAAGACCTTCGGGCATCTGTCGTAGCGAGTGGCAACCCGGCGCCAATCCTTCAGGCGACCAAACATAATTTCGATCCTGTTACGACGTTTGTATCGACGCTTGTCGTATTTGACGGGCTTTGCTCGCGACTTCCGGCCAGGGATGCACGGCTTTATGCCCTTGTTTTGCAAGCCTTCACGGAACCAGTCGGCATCATAACCTCTGTCGGCCAGAAGCCATTGCGCAGGAGGAAGACTGTTCAGCAATGCCGCTGCACCAGTATAATCGCTGGCCTCGCCTGCGCTCATGAAGAAGCTGATCGGGCGGCCGTTTTCATCTGTGACGGCATGCAACTTGGTGTTCATGCCGCCCTTTGTTCGGCCAATCAGGCGACCGCGCCCCCCTTTTTCAACCCAAGGCTCGAAGCCGTGCGGTGTGCTTTGAGATAGGTCGCGTCGATCATTACCATCTTCGGAACTGTCGCCTCAGAGGCCAACCCCTCCATCATCCTCGCGAAGACGCCCATGTCGCCCCACCGCTTCCATCGGTTGTAGAGGGTCTTTGCCGGGCCGTATTCCTTCGGCGCGTCGGACCACCGCAAGCCATTGCGATTCATGAATATTATTCCACTCAGAACGCGCCTGTCATCCACGCGTGGCTTGCCATGGCTCTTTGGAAAGAACGGCCGAAGCCGCGCCATTTGTTCGTCCGTCAGCCAGTAAAGATGGGGTGGTTGCCGTCCTTCCCCAGCCGGCATCGCGATGTGCCACAGTGGTGCTGACTGCACCCACAAACATGGAGAGGACGGTAAGATGAAAGATATGCTGATCGGCGTAGATCTGGCAAAGAGCGTTTTCCAGCTTCATGGAACGTCGATGACGGGAGACGTGAAGTTCCGCAAGAAACTGTCGCGCGGACAGTTCTTACACTTCATGTCAGAACACGCTCCGTCGTTGGTCGTCATGGAGGCTTGTGGTAGTGCCCATTATTGGGCACGCGAACTGATCAAGATTGGTCATGACGTCAAACTGATAGCGCCCCAATACGTACGGCCATTCGTGAAACGCCAGAAAAACGACGCGGCAGACGCTGAGGCGATCGCAGTTGCAGCACGGCAGCCCGAGATGCGGTTCGTTGAGATAAAGACTTCCGCACAACAGGCGCGCGCAGTTCTGTTCCGGGCGCGTGAACGCCTTGTTGCTCAACGCACCGAACTTGCGGGCGCATTGCGCTCTGCGCTTTACGAATATGGAAAGGTCATCCCGTCCGGTCTCGCCCATCTCAAGCGCGTCGAGCTGATCGTTGACGATCCGCAGAGCGACATTCCGGACCTTGTTCGCGATGAATGCCGAGACCTGCTCGTTCAAATCGGTGAGAAGACCGCTCGGATCGAAGATAAGACAAGACAACTGACAGAGCTCTCTCACGAAAGCAATCTTGCCCGGCGGGTTCAGACGATGCCAGGTGTTGGGCCGATAACAGCACTTGCAGTCGAAGCCTTTGCCCCTCCGATGGACTGCTTCCGCCGCGGGCGCGATTTTGCCGCCTGGCTCGGGCTTGTTCCTCGACAGTTCTCTTCCGGCGGCAAGCAAAGACTGGGCAGGGTGTCCAAGGCCGGTCAGGCCGATATCCGGAGACTGCTGATCATTGGTGCTATGGCCCGGGTAAACTGGGCAAGCCGAAAGCCACCCGTTAAAGGCTCGTGGCTTGCGCGCATGCTGGAGAAAAAGCCGCGGATGCTTGTCGCGATCGCACTTGCCAACAAGATGGCCCGCGCCATCTGGGCTATGCTGGTGCGAGAAGAAGATTATAACGAACCGAACCTGGCGGTGATGCCATGAGATGGTAGCAACCATGATTTGCCAAGTTCGCTAAGACGGTGGGAGAAGTCGACGACCTGAATGGGCAAAACGATCGAACGATCCGGATAGGGAAAGCCAGCGAGTAATCTTGAGATAACGATCTCTAAGAAAAGATTTGGACCCGATCCGCGGATCACCATACCGGCCAGCGGCTTCATGACACGCCGCGCTTCAAAGGCCTGACAGAAGACCGCACTCGATCACCGCCAACAAGAGGGTCAGAAGCTTCTTGCACCTTGGACGGCAACCACAGAAGATTGCTCATAATGCCCCCAGATTTTGGGAGTTTGAATCATGCAAGCTTGGCAGCCTCAAGCGGATTAATGGGTCTGGAGCCTAGGCTTCACTTTCAATGTGCCACCGCGAAATACGCATCAATTCCCAAAACCCATGCGAATTACTCGCCTTAGCCATCTTGCTCAATCCAAGATTCAAGCCTTCCGAAAGCAGCACATTCAGCAAGCCAATCCGATCCTTCGGCGGTGCCCCTGTCCGTAGATGTGTGAACGCATCGGTGAACCCAGTTGCATCATCGACCAGCAACATGATGTCGGTGATGCGCGTATCCGGGACACGCTTATACAGATCAAAGAGCAGATCAGCCGCGCCGTTCGGGTTTTGTGTAGGCAATCGGCTGAGCTGCAGGACACCGTCTTCGATGGCCCCGCCGGGGATCGTTCCGCGTTTCGCCGCCTTTGAGAGTTTTTCCAGACCGATTTCCATCTGGGCATGGCGGTCTGCCAACCATTGCTCGGGATCAAGCGGCACAGCAAGCCGCGCATTTGCCGCTGCCGTTGTTGCGGGAACCAGAACCTGCTTGAGATCACCGTAGCGCTTGGATTGTGCCAGCCAGATATCGCCGGATCGGAAGGCGTCCCGCAAATGGAACAGAACCGCCACCTCCCACAAGCGTTGATCACTCGGTTGCTGCATCTTCAGGTGCTGGTGCCACTTCGAGGTGCGTCGCAGAAAATCTGTTGGCACAGAATGCCTTGCGCCATTTTTGATCAAATCGATGGCAGCCAAGAGCGGCGTAGCCACATGCGCCCCGTCGATCTTAAGAAGATGGAGCATTCTCGGGACATAGCGCCGGAATCGGTTATGACCCTGCACCGGTGCGGCACACGCGCAGGAGGTCGAGGTCTGGCGCGACGAAACCACCTTTACGCTTGCACCCGGCGACAGTGCCGAGTGGAAGCTGGTCATGGAAGAGGGCCAGACGGAAGAATACCGAATGCTGGTCGATGGCGGGCGTGTGAACTTCAACATGCACGGCCATGGCGAGGGCAATTCGGTGACCTATGAAAAGGGCCCCGGTTCGACGGGCGACGAGGGCGAGATCATCGCGACATTTGACGACGAACACGGATGGTTTTGGCGGAATCGGGACAGCCAGCCCGCAACCGTGACTGTCCAGGTGCGCGGCGAATACACCGAATTCAAAGACGCAAGTTGACACAAGGGCAGCCACCCGCATGAAAAGATGCGGGTGGCTGCCTGGCTCCGAAAAAGACCTTGGATGAGTCCGCAGTCTCGCCTCAGATTTTCCCCCGAAACCAACCTCGGGCATATTTTGGCCAATCAGTGAGTACCCGCGTGGCAATGTCACGCCTATGTTACGGGATACTTCTTGACCTCCCCCTACTGGAAGCTTGCATAAGGATCGCATGATCTGTGTTTTCCGCCTCATTTTGATCCTTGCATTGAGCTTCGGTGCCGTGGTTGCGCCGGATGTATCGGCAGCGAATGCGGCTGAGGCAGCAATGGCTCAGATGGCGGGCGCCGAAAGCGCGGACGACCATTGCAGCGGATGCGATCCGATCGGATTTGCTGACGGGATATCCTGCGAGGGTGGGTGTACAGTCCCTTGTGGCGCGGGAAGTACGGCCGGTATCGTAGCTCGTACGTCAGCGATGACGCTTGAGATGGCCTTCGGAGTTGTCATCCCGGTCGCGGGACCTGTGATCCCGATTGGCTCGGTTCCCTCCCTTGATCCATTTCCTCCCAAGCTGCCTGTCTGAACCTGATAACGACCTCGCTTGTTGCGGGGCCTGACCGTTGCCTTGGCCGAAGCTGGCTGAGTGCGACCCTTTCAGATCAAGGCAGAAGTAATGACCCTCAACAGACTGATTTCACGACGGCACGTGCTGCGCACCGGTGCCGCTTTCACGGCCATATCCACTCTGTCACCGGCACGAGTAGCGATGGCAGGTCCGACAGAGGACCCATTCTTGCTACGCGCTGCGGCCGGACAAGCCGCCCTGCGACCGGCACCCTACGGCCCTACCGACGTCTGGAGCTACAACGGATCCCTCCCCGGCCCCGAGATCCGGGTGCTGCAGGGAGACCGAATTCGGGTTCTGGCCGAGAACGGGCTAAATGAAGGGACGACGGTCCACTGGCATGGCATTCGCACACCCAATGCGATGGACGGTGTGCCGTTCCTGACACAGGACCCGATCCCGGTCGGTGGCGAGTTTCTCTACGAATTCGATGCGCTGGACGCAGGTACATTCTGGTATCACCCGCACCAGCGCAGTTCGGAACAGGTCGGGCGCGGGCTTTACGGGCCGCTGATCGTCGAGGAAGCAAACCCGATCCGCGTGGATCGCGATTTGACCTGGATGCTCGATGACTGGCGGATGACCGGCGACGGACAGATTGCGACAGATTTCGGAAGCCGGCACGACGCGATGCACGGCGGTCGTATCGGCAATTCCGTGACGATCAACGGCCAGATCCCTGACCGTATCGCGGTGCGATCCGGGGAACGCATCCGCCTTCGGCTGGTCAATGCAGCGAACGCGCGGATATTCGGGCTGGATTTCGGGGGGCTTGCGCCGGTCGTGGTCGCTCTGGACGGTCAACCCGTGTCACCTCATGTACCAGACGATGACATCGTGGTGGTCGGTCCGGCCATGCGTGTCGATCTGGTGATTGATATGATCGGCAAGCCCGGAGAGAGCCTGACCATCACCGATGTCTTCTACAGGGATCTGGAATACCGTCTGGTCGATCTCGCCTACGGGCCGGATCGGTTACGGGACGCGGTCCCGGACTGGTCGATGGAACTGCCACCCAACCCGCTGGCCGAACCCGATATGCAAGCTGCCACGCGGCATCAGATCATCTTTAATGGCGGCATGATGGGGCAGATGATGATGGGCGGCGGCATGGGGTCCATGATGGAGCAGATGCGCGAAGGCAACATGTGGTTCATCAACGGCAAAGCAGCAACGGGGCACATGATGGATCCATTGCTGGTCCTGCCGCAGGGCACGTCGCATGTGCTGCAGATGGACAATCGCACCGCGTGGCATCACCCGATGCATCTTCATGGACATTCGTTCCGTGTGATCACACGGAACGGGCAACCGACACGGCATCGCGAATGGCAGGACACCGTCCTGATGGCACCGGAGGAACGGGTCGAGATCGCCTTCGTGGCGGACAATCCGGGAGACTGGATGTTCCATTGTCACATCTTGGAACACCAGGCGGCCGGCATGATGGGCATCATACGTGTCGATCCTGGCACGACCAAAACCTGAAACAATCTCACGTAACGATCACCACGAAAGGAAAGAACCGATGAAGAAACTAATTGGACTTGCCAGTCTTGGCACCGCAGGTGCTGCCGCTGTCTTTGCAATGAGCCTGAATGCCGCGCCTGCCGCAGCGCAAGAGGCCACGCTCTACAAGAACCCGCAATGCGGATGCTGCGAGAGCTATGCGGACTACCTGCGCGAGAATGGCTTCACGGTCGAGGTAAAGCCGACCCATGATCTTGCTCAGATCAGCCGTGATGCAGGTATCCCGGACGATTTCCAGGGCTGCCATACGACCTTTCTGGGTGACTACGTCGTCAGCGGTCATGTGCCAATTGATGTCGTCAACAAGTTGCTTGATGAGCGCCCGGACATTGCCGGTCTGACACTTCCCGGCATGCCGTTGGGATCGCCGGGTATGGGGGGCGCGAAGCAGGAACCGTTCAAGATTTACACCGTCGAAGAAGGTGTGAACCCGACCGTCTATGCGGTCGAATGATCAATTGCGCGG
>NZ_JAGPVV010000345.1 GCF_018066915.1 Roseovarius sp. | reverse complement strand
GGTGTGGCAAAGAGCGCAACGTTCTTGACCGCCACCTCGCGGGGCGGGGAATTGTCGCCCCATTGCCGCTCGGTCAGCGCCTCGATCAGCGGCACAAAAACGCCCAGCACCCGCTTGTCACGCGGCACCCAGGATTCCTGCATCCGCCGCAGCGCCGCCGCCGACGCGGTGTTGCAGGCCAGAATCACCAGATCACAGCCCGCCCCAAACAAACGCTCAACCGAGGCGGTGGTCAGGTTGTAGATGTCATCGGCATCGCGCACGCCGTAGGGCGTATGGGCGTTATCGCCGAGATAGACAAAAGGCACATCCGGCAAGCGTTTGCTCACCGCATCCCACACCGTCAGGCCACCCAGCCCGCTGTCGAAAATCCCTACCGCCATGTCCCACGTCCAGTGCCGTTACTCGAATTCGAACCCGATTTCAGAGGCGACAATCGGGCTTGGGGACAATTCATAGGTCTTGGCGCGCAGGAATGCCATGAGGGATTTTGTGTCGCCCGCATATTGCGCCAAGGTGCTGCGCGGGATCGGATCGCCCACCACGACGCGCACGGGCGTGTCAATCCGCTTGCGGAATTCCTTGATCAAGAGACCCATGCGCAGGGTCACATGCAGATGGCTGGCAAGTTGAAAGAGGCGGCTGGTATGCCCGTCGAAATAGACCGGCACCACGGACGCCTGCGATTTGGCGATCATCTTGGCGGTAAAGCCGCGCCAACCGGGGTCCATCGGGCGCGAAAAGGGCTTGGCCGCCGTGCTGACGGTGCCGCCCGGAAAGATGCCAATGGCCCCGCCCTGCCCCAGATAATCAAGCGCGGTCTTGCGCGTGGCAAGGTTGAGGGCGACCGCCTCTTTCGTCTCGTCAAAGCTGATCGGCAGGATGACCTTGTTCAGATCCTCGGCCTTGCGGAAAATCTGATGCGCCAGAATGCGGAAATCGCCGCGCGTCTGGCTGAGGATATGGCCCATCATCAACCCGTCAAGAATCCCATACGGGTGATTGGCAATCAGTACCAATGGCCCCTCTTGAGGGATATTCGAGAGACTGCCGCCCACCACATCTAGGGTAAGGCCATAGCGTTCAACGATCACTTCCCAGAAATCGCGCCCCTGCAACACCTCCGCTTCATAGCCCGCCGCCCGCTTGATCAACGCGATCCGCCCGGTGAGGTTTTCCATCGTGCGGATCATCGCGCGCCCGCTCTTGGTCTGAGCGGAATAGGAATAGGAAATGTCACGGGCAATCTGGCGATCTGGGCGCATGGGCGATCCTCGGCTGAGTCGCGTCTCGTTAAGATTATGCGACAGATGTGACCAGATCTGGTGACAGTTTCGTGACGCCTATTCCGCCGCCTGTGCCATTTCCGCCCCGCCCGACCGGATCACCGCCAAAAGCTCGGTGCGCCGGGTGGCGGCCTTGGCGGCGTTACCCTCCTTGACCGGGCCAAAGCCCCGGATCGACAGCGGCAAGAGCGCCAGAGGGATGATCGCGTCGCGGGTGCGGGCATTGAGCAACGGCAGAACTTCGGTCATGTCCCGCTCATACTCCTTGATCAGCGCCCGCTCCATTTTCCGCTCGGCGGTGCGGCCAAAGGGATCGAGCGGCGTGCCGCGCAGCACCTTGAGCCGCGCCAAGAGACCGAACGCCCGCAGGATGCCGGGGCCGAATTCGCGCTTCTTGGGCCGACCGTCGCTGCCCATTTTGGACAGCATCGGCGGCGCGAGATGGAATTTCAGCGTGAACTCCCCGCCAAACTCGGCCCGCGCCTTGTCCGCAGTCTCAAGATGCAGCCGCGCGACCTCGTATTCGTCCTTGTAGGCCAAGAGCTTGTGATAGCCCTGCGCCACCGCGTCTCTGACGCCCTCGTCGGTGATCCCGTCGAGCAGGCGCCGGTAACGGCGCGCCAGCCGCTTGCCCTGATAGGCGGTCAGATGCGCCTCGCGATACGCGATACGCTCGGCCAGCGTTTTCGGCTTGGCAATCACCTTGGGCGTCAACAGTTTCTCGACCTCCGCCGGATAAAGCGCCGCCCAACGGCCCACCTCGAACGCGCGCAGGTTGGCATCCACCGCCGCCCCGTTCAGGCGAATGGCCTCTGCAATCGCCGCATGGCTGAGCGGGATCAACCCCCGCTGCCACGCCGCGCCAAAGATCATCATGTTGGAATAGATCGAATCGCCCATCACGCTCTTGGCCAGATCAGAGGCGTCGAACATCTGCACCGCGTCGCGCAACCGCGCCTCGAGCGCCAGACGCAACCGGTCGGCGGGCAAGGTGAATTCCGTGTTGCGGGTGAAATCGCCGGTGATGATCTCGTGACTGTTGACCACCGCCCCGGTGCGACCAGCCCGCGTCAGCCCGAGCGTCTTGGCCCCCGCACTGACCACCAGATCACCGCCGATGAGCGCGTCACATTCCCCCGTCGCCACGCGAATGGCGCTGATATCGCCGGGATTTTCGGCCAGACGGCAATGGATATGCACCGCCCCGCCCTTTTGCGCGAGACCGGCCATTTCCATCATGCCCGCCCCCTTGCCATCAATCTGCGCCGCCTGTGCCATCACGGCGCCAATGGTCACAACCCCGGTGCCGCCCACGCCGGTGATGACCACATTGTAGGTGCCGTCAATCGCCGGAAGTGCGGGCGCGGGCATCTCTGGCAGGGTCAGATCAGCGGTGCTGTCCTTGCGGATTTTCGCGCCTTCCAGCGTGACAAACGACGGGCAAAACCCCTTGAGACAGGAAAAATCCTTGTTGCAGCTTGATTGATCAATCGCCCGCTTGCGCCCGAGTTCGGTTTCCACCGGCACGATCGACACGCAATTGGATTGCACCCCGCAATCGCCGCAGCCCTCGCAGACATCGGTATTGATGAAGACACGGCGGTCGGGATCAGGGAACTTGCCCCGCTTGCGCCGGCGGCGCTTTTCGGCGGCACAGGTCTGAATATAGAGGATGACACTGACCCCCTCGATCTCTGCCAGCCGCTCCTGCACTACCATTAGGTCGGATCGTTCTGAAAAATCAATGCCTTGCGGGAAAGACTTCAGGTCAACATCCTCTTTCTCGTCATAGACGACCGCCAGATGCTGCACCCCCATGGCGCGCAATTCGGCGGCAATGCGCGGCGCGTTCAGCCCGCCTTCATTGGCCTGCCCGCCGGTCATGGCCACGGCATCATTGTAGAGAATTTTATAGGTGATCGTCGTGCCCGAGGCCAAGGCCGCGCGAATGGCCTGCACGCCCGAATGGTTATAGGTGCCGTCGCCCAGGTTCTGAAACACATGCTTGCGCGTCGAAAACGGTGCTTCACCGATCCAGTTCGCCCCCTCGCCGCCCATATGGGTAAAGCCGGTTGTTTCCCGGTCCATCCACTGCACCATGTAGTGACAGCCGATCCCGGCATAGGCGCGCGCGCCTTCCGGCAGACGGGTCGAGGTGTTGTGCGGGCAACCCGAGCAGAAATAGGGCAGACGGCTGGCAATCTCGGTGGCGTTGTCATTGCGCCGCGCCTCGCTCAGCGCGTCGAGCCCCGCCTTGATCCGGTCGGTGCCGCGCCCCTCTTCAATCAGGATGTCGCCCAGCTTTTCCGCGATCCAGATCGGATCGAGCGCGCCGCGTGTCGGGAACAATTCCTCGCGGTGCATGCCGCCAGCGCCGCCCTTGTACCAGCCATAAACGCGCCGCCCCCGCCGGTCGTCGAAAATCGCCTCTTTGATCTGCACCTCGATCAGCTTGCGCTTTTCCTCGACCACCACGATCAGATCGAGCCCTTCGGCCCAGTCGTGAAACCCCTGCATGTCGAGCGGAAAAACCTGCCCCACCTTGTAGGTCGTGATCCCCAACCGCTCCGCCTCTGCGGCATCAACCCCCAAGAGATCGAGCGCATGCACCAGATCAAGCCAGTTCTTGCCCGCCGCAACAAAGCCGATCTTGGCCCCCGGCTTGCCCAGTATGCGCTTGTCCATGCCATTCGCGCGGGAAAACGCCTCGGCGGCAAAGCGTTTGAAGTCGATCATCCGCGTCTCTTGCGCATGTGGCGTGTCGATCAGGCGAATGTTCAGCCCGCCCTCGGGCATCGGGAAATCGGGCGTCACAAGCTGCACGCGGTCCGGGCGGCCATCCACGACCGATGTCGCCTCGACCGTGTCCTTCATCGTCTTGAGCCCGACCCAGACCCCGGCAAAGCGGCTGAGCGCATAGCCGTAAATGCCATAATCGAGGATTTCCTGCACGCCCGCCGGGCTGACCACAGGCATATAGGCATCCACAAGCGCCCATTCGCTCTGATGCAGCACGGTCGAGGATTCGCCGGTATGGTCGTCGCCCATCGCCATGAGCACGCCGCCATGTTTGGACGTGCCGGCCATATTGGCATGCCGCATCACATCGCCAGAGCGGTCCACCCCCGGCCCCTTGCCATACCAGAGACCGAAAACGCCGTCATATTTGCCCTCGCCGCGCAATTCCGCTTGCTGCGATCCCCAGAGCGCGGTCGCCGCCAGATCCTCGTTGAGCCCTTCCTCAAAGCGCACCTGCGCCGTGCGCAGCACCTTTTCCGCGCGCCGCATCTGCTGATCCACCGCCCCAAGAGGCGAGCCGCGATAGCCCGTCACATACCCGGCGGTATTCAACCCCGCTGCCCGATCCCGCGCCGCCTGCATCAGCATCAGCCGCACGAGGGCCTGCGTGCCATTGAGCAGGACGGGCGATTTCTCGAGATCGAACCGGTCGTTCAGCGTTACCTTTTGCGTGGTCATAGCGTGCCTCCCTTGGTTGAGGGCCATGCCTCAATATAGGGCAATATTAGGTCATAAATTATGACCTACCAAGCAGAATTTTGTGAAAATGTCGCACCTGTCCTATAAGCGATGGATGATTATCTGCTATTACGTTATCGGTGCCGGCTTCATAAGAAAGCGAAAGTTATGGATTGGGACAAGCTCAGAATATTTCACGCCGTTGCGGATGCGGGCAGTCTCACCCATGCCGGAGAGCAATTGCACCTGTCGCAATCGGCGGTCAGCCGGCAGGTGCGCGCCCTTGAGGAATCACTCAACGCCACGCTTTTCCACCGCCATGCGCGCGGGCTGATTCTCACCGAACAGGGGGAATTGCTGTTCGATGCCACCCGCGCGATGATGAAGCGTCTCGACGCTGCCACCGCCCGCATTCGCGACAGCGAAGAGGAGGTATTCGGCGATCTGCGCGTGACCACCACCACCGGTTTCGGGACCCTCTGGCTGGCCCCGCGCCTGCCGAAGCTCTATGAAAAATACCCGGATCTCAAGATCGACCTCATGCTTGAAGAGCGCGTGCTTGACCTGCCCATGCGCGAGGCCGATGTCGCAATCCGCATGAAGGAACCGTCTCAGGCCGACCTCATCCGCAAGCGGCTGATGAGCGTGCATATGTGCCTCTATGCCACTCAATCCTATCTCGACGCGCGTGGCGAGCCTGCCTCGCTCGATGACATGAGCGCGCATCGCCTGATCTGTCAGAACCCGCGCTCGGCGCAGGTGGGTGCAGGCGCGATGCTGGTCAATGAACTGATGACCAATGACATCTCTTCGCTTTTGACCGTCAACAACTACTTTGGCGTGCTTCAGGGCGTGCTCAATGATCTGGGGATCGGTGTGCTGCCCGATTACCTGACTCGCGATTTTCCGCAGCTTGTCCGCGTTCTCCCCGAGGTGCAATCGGTCGAAGTGCCGGTGTTTCTCGCCTATCCCGAGGAATTGCGCCACTCCAAGCGGATTGCCGCCTTTCGCGATTTTGTCCAGGACGAGATCATCTCTTACCGCAAAACGGTTAAGGAACAGGCGGTTAGCTGAGGTTCCGGGCAAGCCCGGCTTCAGTCATGCACCAACCGCATAGCGGGCATGCTGCATGTGCGGCAATTTTAATCTTGATTGGTCAGAACTGCGCCCTTATTTGCCAATCGTGACGGTGATAGCCGCAAGGCAGTCACCCTCATACCTCCCTGTTGGACTTCGGCCGAGCTTAGTGCTCGGCCTTTTTTTTCGCAGCGCCGCAATTTCAGGCAGGCCGCTCAGATCACTGGCAGGTTCGATGCCGCGAAACGGGACAGGCGTTGTGCCCTACCCTCGCGGATCACGATGTTCTCCTCATGCACCATGATCAACCCCGGCGCGAGTTCGACGCCCGGCTCAAGCGTGATCACCATGCCGGGCTTGAGGATGCTATGATCCTTGGCCGTGAGCGACAGACCTTCGGTCAATTGCATGCCCAGACCATGCCCCAGTCGGCCCGAGGTTTCATCGCTGCCCGTGATCCGCGCCATCGCCTGCCAGACGTCCGAGGCGGTCGCGCCCGCGCGCGCCGCCTCTTCCCCGGCCTGCGTCGCCTCGATCAACCGCGCATGCGCGGCGCTCTGTTCTGCCGTGGCGCGGCCTATGGCGAAATTCCGGTCATAGTCGCAGAAATACCCATCCCAGACCGCGCCCGTGTCGAGCATCAGCACATCGCCCATCGCAAGCGGCACCTCCCCCGCAGGCGAGATCACATCGGCATAGCCCAAAGGCCCCGCGCCTCCGGCGATATAGGGCACCCAATCCGCCCCTTCCTCCAGCAAGAGCCGCTGGAAATCGCGAAAGACCGCGCTGAGCGGCACACCGGGCTGTGCAATTTCGCCCACCCGGTCAAAGGCGCGCGCCGCAATCCCGCAGATATGCGCGATCTTGACGATCTCCGCCTCGGATTTGACCGCGCGCAGCCCCGCCATGATCCCGGCATCATCGCGAAACACGAGGGCACTCTCCCGTTTCACCCGCTCGAAATCCGCCAAGGGCATGCGCAAATGGCTCTCGGGGCCAGAGGGCACGCCCACCGGCCCACCAATCTCGCGCAGCGTCTCGGCCAAGAGCGACACGCCATCATCCTCGGGATCAGGAGCCGCCCAGGTGCGAATATCGCGCAGCCCCGTCCGCGCCATGAGCGGCGCACCAATCGACGGGATCACCGCCACCGGATCGCCCTTGGCAGGCAAGATCAGAAACCACGGGCGGCTCGGGCTTTCCCAGAACCGGGTCAGAAACCCGGTGAAATAGCGGATTTCCGGCTCTGTCGTCAGCAAGAGCGCGCCCAGCCCCGCCGCGGCCATACCGGATTGCGCCGCACG
>NZ_JAGPVV010000330.1 GCF_018066915.1 Roseovarius sp. | reverse complement strand
TAAATATTAAGTAAGATATAAGAAAGGATGTAGTGGGATGTAGAGCACCCCAAATCTGTGGATAAACCAGAGTCCCACAGGACTATCCCCAATGGGACAACCCTGTTGATGAATTCCCAAAAACCGCCCAAGCATCCTAGGCACCCAAGAAAAAATAAAATAAAATCAACAACTTATTTATTATGACTCTCCTCCGCTACGCCCTCTGCCTCTCTGGATAACTCTGCCAATCCCGATCTATCCCGACCCCGAACTTGTTCTTTCCCACAGCCGTAGAACTCAGGCCGAACTTTCCTGAAACGCGCTCTTGTCCCCAACCTGCCGCACGGGATGGATTTCTCCCGCATTTGTTCCTAGACAGTCCATCAGGTTATTCCGCAGGTTATCCACATGCACGCACCCCTCATCCTCGCCTCCGGCTCCGCCATCCGCCAGAGCCTCCTGCGCAACGCGGGCCTCGCGTTCGAGGCGGTGACACCCCGGGTGGATGAGGAAAGCGTGCGCGCCGCGCTTCTGGCCGAGGGTGCAAAACCCCGTGACATCGCCGATGCACTGGCAGAGCTCAAGGCAACCAAGATCAGCGCCCGTCATCCGGCCGCCCTCGTCATCGGCTGCGATCAGGTGCTCGATTTCTCAGGCGAACTCCTGTCCAAGCCCGAAACCATAGATCAGGCGCGCGCCCAACTTTCCGCCATGCGCGGCAAACGCCACGATCTCCTGTCGGCGGTCGTGATCTGTCAGGCAGGCCGCCCGCTCTGGCGTCATATCGGCATGGCCCGCATGACCGTTCGCCCCTTTACGGACGCTTGGCTTGATGGCTATCTCTCCCGCAACTGGCCCGACATCGCCGAAAGCGTGGGCGCTTACAAACTCGAGGCCGAAGGCGTCCGCTTGTTCTCGCGCGTGGATGGTGATTATTTTACGGTGCTTGGCCTGCCGCTGCTCGATCTTCTGTCCTTTCTCACCCTCCGAGGAGACCTCCAACAATGAGCGATGACAAAAAGCCCCTCGCCAGAATTCCCCTGGCAGGCGTGATCGGATCGCCCATCGCCCATTCGAAAT
Source organism: Roseovarius sp. (assembly GCF_018066915.1). Classification (GTDB taxonomy): domain Bacteria; phylum Pseudomonadota; class Alphaproteobacteria; order Rhodobacterales; family Rhodobacteraceae; genus Roseovarius. Next base: position 4,096 of record NZ_JAGPVV010000330.1, on the reverse strand, counting down.
CGCCGCAACTGCATGGCCACTGGCTGAAAACCAACGGCATCGCGGGCTATTACATTCCCATGGATGTCAGCGCCGATGATCTGGCCCAAGTGTTACAAACCCTGCCCAAAATGGGCTTTGTCGGCGTGAATATCACCGTCCCGCACAAGGAACGCGCGCTGGCTCTGGCCGATCTTGTGACCGACCGCGCCACGTTGATCGGGGCCGCCAATACGCTCATCTTCCGCAAGGATGGCAAGCTGCATGCCGACAACACAGATGGCTACGGCTTTATCCAAAACCTCCGCCAGAACGCCCCCGAGTGGCGCCCCGAGGCTGGCCCCGCCGCTGTCCTCGGTGCCGGTGGGGCCGCGCGGGCGGTCGTGGCCTCCCTTCTCGATGTCGGCGTGCCAGAGATTTTCATTTCCAACCGCACCCGCACCCGCGCCGAGGCGCTGCAATCCGAATTTGGCAAGCGTCTGACCGTCGTCGATTGGGTCCAGGCCGGCAATATGCTGGAGGACGCGGTGACAGTCGTCAACACGACCTCGCTCGGCATGTTGGGCAAACCGCCTCTGCGCGTCCCGCTCGACGGGTTGCGGCGCGGGGCCTTGGTCACGGATCTCGTCTATGCGCCGCTCAAGACCCAACTTCTGATCGAGGCCGAGAAAATGGGCTGTGTCACCGTCGACGGTCTTGGCATGCTCCTCCATCAGGCGGTTCCCGCTTTCGAGCGCTGGTTTGGCGTGCGCCCCACCGTCGATAGCGCCACGCGCGCCGCCGCCTTGCGATGACCGTCTTGATCGGCCTGACCGGCTCCATCGGGATGGGCAAGTCAACCACCGCCCGCCTCTTTAACGAAGAGGGCTGCCCGGTCTGGGATGCCGACGCCGCCGTTCACCGCCTCTATGGCCCCGGCGGTGCCGCTGTGGCGCCCATGGCCGCAGCATTCCCCGACGCGATCGAGGAGGGGACCATTTCCCGCGCCCGGCTCAGGGCGATCATTTCCCGCGACCCTTCGGCCCTCGCCCGGATCGAATCCATCGTGCATCCGCTTGTCGCGCGCGACCGTGCGGATTTTGTACATAATCACCTTACGAACCTTACAGACCTTACAAAGCCCGCACCCGCGCTCGTCCTCGATATCCCCCTCCTGTTCGAGACCGGCGCAGACCGAGGCATGGATTATACCGTTGTGGTCAGCGCCCCGCCCGAGGTGCAGCGCGCGCGTCTGCTGGAACGTGGCACCATGACCCCCGAGCAGTTCGAGAATATCTTGCAAAAACAAATGCCTGATGCCGAAAAACGCGCCCACGCCGACTACGTGATTACCACCGACACCCTTGAATCCGCCCGCGCGCAGGTGCAGTCTGTGCTGCGTGACATACGGCAAAGGATGACCCATGCGTGAAATCGTCCTCGACACGGAAACCACTGGTTTTGAACCAGAATCCGGCGATCGCATCGTCGAGATCGGCGCTGTCGAGCTTTATAATCACATGCCCACAGGCCGGACCTTCCACAAATACATCAATCCCCAACGCGCCATGCCCGAAGCGGCCTTTGCCGTGCATGGTCTGGGGGATGATTTCTTGCGCGACAAGCCCTTGTTCGCTGAAATTGCTCAGGAATTTCTGGATTTCGTCCAGGATGCGCGGCTTGTCATCCACAACGCCGCCTTTGATATGAAGTTCCTCAATGCCGAACTGGGCTGGCTCAAGCTGCCGCAATTGCCGTGGGATCAGGCGGTTGATACCCTCGCCATCGCCCGCAAGAAATTTCCCGGCTCTCCGGCCTCTCTCGATGCGCTATGTCGCAGATTTCAAATAGATAATTCCGCCCGGACCCTGCATGGCGCCCTGCTGGATTCCGAGATTCTGGCAGAGGTCTATCTGGAATTGATTGGTGGCCGCCAACCTGATTTCGGATTGGCAACAGGCCCAACCACAAAATCTGGTGGCGCAACCGAGACGACCAAGTGGCGGCCCATGCCACGTCCTACGCCTCTCGCACCCAGACTGACCGCGACAGAGGCCGCCGCCCATCAGGCCTTTGTAGCCAAGATGGGCGACGCCGCGCTCTGGCGGAAATAGTCTCAGGCGTTGGCTTTGGGGGCTGTTGCCTGCGCCTGACGGCGGGCAATCTCGTTGCGGTAAAGCTGAACGAAATCAATGTTTTCAAGGTTCAGCGGTGGGAAGCCGCCGTCATGCGTGATGTCGCTCACGATGCGTCGGATGAACGGGAAAATCATGCGCGGACATTCGATCAAGAGGAACGGATGCAGTTGTTCTTCTGGCACGCCTTCAATGTGGAACACGCCCACATACTCTAGCTCCAGCACGAACAGAACCTCGTTCGCAGCCTTGTTGCGCGAGTTGATGGTCAATTTGACCACCACTTCATATTGATGTTCCACGCTGCGCTTCTTGGCGTCGAGGTTGACAGCCACCTGCACATCCGGCTGCACCTCACCCCCGGTGCCCCGCTGTGCCAGCACATTCTCAAAAGACATATCGCGGATGAATTGCGATAGGATATTCATTTTCATTTGCGGCCCGCTTTGTGCGGCGCCATTTTCATGTTCGGCCATGAAAACCTCCTGAAGGGACTGATCTTGTCCCTCCCTTAGCAGGACGCGGGCCTTGTCTCAATGCCCATCCTGTGCCGTGGCCGGGTTGAGCGTTTCCACAGCCGTGAACAAGCATTTGCGAAAGAAAGGCTTGGCCAACACCATATTTTGTTTGCGCGGAACAAGCGCATCCAATGTTTCCTTCTCCGCGCGGCTGCTCATCAGGATCACTGGCACCCTGGCCAGCCCGCTGCGGATATACTCCAGCTCCCTTGGTACGGCCTCCGACCCGCCAATGTGATCGACATCGACAATCAACAACGACCAGCGTTCCGGCCGCGCAATCAGGTCGCCGATCAACGTGTCATGGTCCGAACACAGATGCACCTCGCACTCATACTCAGCGAGCCATTCACAACATTTGCGACTGTTCCGGTCGTTCGCCGCACTCACCGCCACCCGCCGCACACGGTTCAGCCCCTCCATTCTCGGCTGATAAGACAGCCAGACAGGCGGTTCCGTGTCGATCACCCGATCATTGATGCCCTCCCACCTCTCGGTGTCATAGGGGCTCTGGGGCTCTTGCGCGGTCCTGACCGCGTAATAGCCGCCAAGCATGACCAGCATGAAACTGACCTGCGCGGCATAGGCCACGAGAATGGCCCACCAAAGCGACGAGAGGGTGAAAAACGCCGCACCAAAAACCGCAAGCGCGATCACTACGCTCGACAGAACGGCTGTGAGCGCAAAACCTGGCTTGGATCTCTTTTCCGCGCGCAGAGGATTGCGGCCCCTTTCAGGTGCAATGTGCGGCGACGCGTCGAAACGCGGTTTAACAACCTTTTTACTCAATGATCTCTCTATCGGCGGGTTCACTCGGATTATTGGGGAACACAACCAGATGATGAAATGGTACCGGCACTGGTACACAGTCGTCTCGGGCAATCTCTTGATCTAAAATTTGTCTGATATCAAGAGATTGATAAATCTACCGTTAAACCTAACCTTGGTCGATGAGCTAAAGATAGCATCTCAAAGGGGCAATTTAAAGGTGCTCCTGAAAATCCTCTTTGCCCTACCTACCCTTCAAGTTGTAAATTTAGGCACTCAGCGCTCCACGTGCGACCCGCGCGCGTGCAGAACACGCATCAGCGGCCCCATTACCAGCGGCGTGATATACATCGGCACCTGATAACACCCGATGAAGAGCAGCAGATCAGAGGCCGTATCCACAGGCAGCGCCCCTAGAAAAAGTGCAAGGTTGCGATTGCCCGCGATAATGGCAAGCGCGGGCGCGGCCTCGGCCCGGCCAAACCGGTGCATCGCCAGAAAGACCAGGATTTGCGCCCCGAAATTCAAACCGCAGACCAAAATCAACGTGTTCCACAGAGCCGGGCTTGCTGTCAGTAACGCCGGACCAACAGCCGACATCAACCCAACCACGACAACCGCCATGATTCCGGTAATCAGACCTTCAACCGCCCTTTCACCCTGAAAGGATTGAAAGAAACCAACCCGCCGCCGCAGGATCAGGCCAAGACCGCCCGC
>NZ_JAGPVV010000312.1 GCF_018066915.1 Roseovarius sp. | reverse complement strand
TGCGCGGCACGCTTGAAATCGTGATTGCGGCGGCCAGTGTCCTGATGACGCTGGCCGCAGTGGCACTTGCGGACCGGCCCGCCATGGCGCTCTTGTCCGGGTCGCGCGCCGTGATCGTTCCCGGTTATGCCAGCGGGTCAGGCGCGATATTGCCACCACAGATCAGAACCGCCACCCGTTCCCCCGCCGCAGGCCGATAAGCCCCGGACAAAAGCGCCGCCAGCGCCGTGGCCCCCGCCGGTTCCACCAATAGCCGCAACTCCCGCCACAAAAGCGCCTGCGCCTCAAGAATTGCCGCGTCACTCACGAGCACACTGGCCACGCCCTGCGCCTCGGCCAGACCATAGCACAGGCCTCCAATCCGCCGCGCGCCCAGCGCATTGGCCGCCACGCCAGACACCTCGACATCCACCGGCGACCCCGCCGCAAGCGCTGAATGAAGCGCGCAAGAGGTCTCCGGCTCGACCGCCACCACCCGGCGACGCCCTTCAAGCCAACCCAGCGCCCCGGCAATCAACCCGCCGCCGCCCACGGCAATCAACACCGTATCGGCGCTTAATCCCTGCTCCTCCCATTCCGACATCACCGTGCCCTGCCCCGCCACGGTCGTCTCGGCGTTATAGGGATGCACCTCGATCGCCCCGGTCGCCACGCGCCATTCGGCGGCACGCGCCGCCGCTTCGGCATAGGCCCCCGGCACCACCTGCAAATCGGCCCCTTGGGCGCGGATGAGCGCGATTTTGGCGGGGCCTGCGATCTCGGGCACGTAGATCCGCGCGCGGTGGCCAAGCCGCGCCGCGGCATAGGCCACCGCCGCGCCGTGATTGCCGCCGGAGGCGGCGACAATCCCCGCCTCCGGCACCGCCGCCTGCAAGAGTGTATTGAACGCGCCGCGCGCCTTGAAACTGCCGGTGTGCTGCATCTGCTCGAGCTTGAGCGCGATGGGCACGCCCCCAACCTCGACCTGCATCACCGGTGTGCGCCGCACATGCGCCTCAATGCGCGCCCCCGCCTCGGAAATCCGCTCCTGCCATGCCATCGCTCACACCTCTTTGCCTTTTCTTGATGGGTCAAACCCTATACTCCTGATCCCAAAGACCGAAAGCAAGGATCGCCCGCAATGAAAGACGACCGCCTCAGCCAGTTCCGCGATGCCGGTTCCGACCGCTCCACCGCCGAACAGGTGCCGGACACGCCCCAGACACGGGCCCCCGCCTATCGTCTGGCCTTTGCCGATCCCGATTTCATGTGCCGCGATGAATTGCGCCCCGTGCGCCTGCAACTCGAACTGCTAAAGCCCGAAATGGCCCTGAACGAACACGGCATCCAGAGCACCGTCGTTCTCTTTGGCGGCGCGCGCATTCCCGAACCCTCGCAAAAGGACACGGCGCGCACCAAGACGCTTGGTGACCTCTCGTGCTACTATGACGAGGCCCGCAAATTCGCGCGCCTGATGACCGAAAAATCCCTCACCAGCGACGGGCGCGAGTATGTCATCGCTACGGGCGGCGGTCCGGGGGTGATGGAGGCGGGCAATCGTGGTGCTGCGGATGCGGGCGGGGCCTCGATCGGCCTCAACATCGTGCTGCCGCATGAGCAGGCCCCAAATGAATATGTCACCCCCGGCCTGTGCTTCAACTTTCACTATTTCGCCATCCGCAAGATGCATTTCTTGATGCGCGCCCGCGCCATCTGCGTCTTTCCCGGCGGTTTTGGCACGCTCGATGAGATGTTCGAGGCGCTGACCCTCATTCAGACCGACCGGATGAAGCGCGTGCCTTTCCTGCTCTTTGGCGCCGCCTTCTGGCAGCGCATCATCAATTGGGAGGCGCTCTCCGAGGCCGGCACGATCAGCGCCGAGGATCTCGACCTCTTCCAATTCGTCGAAACCGCCGATGAGGCAATGCAGATCATCAATGACTGGCCCCAAAGCTGAGAGACCAATCCGCCCTTGCGCTTCTTCTTGGTTCAAATACTCAAATCCGCCACCGCCCCAGCATGCAGCGGTGCCCCTCAGATGATCTCGTCCTCGTCAAACAGCGCCGCCGCCTCGAGATGGGCGCTGATCCCCCCCGCCGCCGCCTCGGCGCGCGGTGTCTCTGCCACATGGCAGAGCGCGTCGCCCTCATAGACCACCGGCAGGTTGGTGCGCCCGATGATGATCCCGGTCACATCGGCCACCACCTCGGTCTCGATATCGCCAAAGGCATTGGCCACCGCCCCCAGCACCGTCCCCGGCTGCACCGCCGCACCCACAGGCAGATAGCCCCGAAATAGCCCGCCGCGCGGCGCGCGATACCAGCGCGAGCGCGCAGCGCGGATTGGCACACCGCGCGCGCGCGGCACACCCTTGGCCCCGATCATGCCCAGATGCTGCATCACCCGCAGGATACCGCTGACGCCTGCACGCGCCGCGAACTCATCAAACCGGAGCCCCTCGCCCCCCTCATAGAGCAGCACGTCCACCCCCGCCTGCTCGGCAGCCATCCGCAAGGAGCCGTCACGCAGCTTTGAGTCCATCATCACCGGCGCGCCAAAGGCACGGCCCAGCTCTTCCAGCCGCGTGTTGCCCGGTGTCAGACGGATTTGCGGCAGGTTGGTGCGGTGAATGGCCGCCGAATGAAGATCAATCCCCACATCCGCCCGCCGCACCACGTGATCCATGAAGATATGCGCCAGTTGCGACGCCATCGAGCCTTCGCTCACCCCCGGAAATACCCGGTTGAGATCTCGCCGGTCCGGCAAATAGCGCGTGTGATTGAGAAACCCAAAGGTGTTGACGATGGGCACCGCCATCAGAGTCCCCGCAATCGACGTGAGCGGTGCCGCCTTGAGCAATCGGCGCATGATCTCGACCCCGATCACCTCATCGCCATGAATCGCCGCCGAGACAAACAAAATCGGCCCCGCCCGCCGCCCATGGATCACCTCGACCGAGAGATTGACCGGCGTGTGATTGGACAAGGTGCTCACGGGAATATCCACCCGCGTCCGCGTGCCCGCCTCTACAGAAACTCCGCCGATCTCAAAGGGTTTGCGCCGCGCCATGGCATCCTCGCTCTGTCCGTTGCCGAACGCTATGGCAATTTGGTCAGGACTGTCCATGGGGCTTGCAGACGCGCGCGGCTCTGGTCTTTGGCTGTGGGGCATGGCACAGCGCTCTGCAACGCCGCCAACCCGAGAGGCCGCACATGACCACCGCCCTGCATGACGCACGCCTCCGGGCCGTCTTCGCCGCCGTGACCGACACGGGCGCGCGCACGCTCCTTGATCTGGGCTGCGGCGCGGGCGATCTGCTCTTGCGTCTGGCGCTCTTGCCCGGCCTCACCCGTTTGACCGGGATCGACATTGATCTGGCCTCGCTGCGCGACGCACAGGCACGGCTCGCGGACCTGCCCTCCGAGGCGCGGGCCAAGGTGCAACTGGCGCAGGCATCCATGACCGCCGCACATGCCAACCTGCGCGGCTATGACTGCGCTTGCCTCGTGGAAACCATCGAACATCTGCCCCTTGCCGATCTCAATCGGCTGGAACGCGCGCTCTTTGCCGATATGCGCCCCGGCCATGTGATCGTGACCACGCCCAACGCAGAGTTCAACCCGGTGCTGGGCGTGCCCGCCCACCGCTTTCGCCATCCGGGGCATCATTTCGAATGGGACCGCGCCCGCTTCAAAGGCTGGGCCGAGGGCGTAGCCGCGCGTCATGGCTACACCGTCACCCGCCACGACATCGGCGAAACCCACCCCGCCTTGGGCGGGGCAAGCCAGATGTCGGTGTTTCAGCGGCTGGGGTGAGAGTTTCATCCCAAGTGACGAGCCGCGCGGGGGACTTGGGGCTAAGCCTCCGTCAAACCAAACCTACCCCTTCAGACTGGTCTTGCGCAGATAGGGCAACACCTTCTCAAAGCTGCCGAACTTGGCCTCTGCTTCGGCATCGCTCAGGCTGGCCGGGATGATGACGTCCTGCCCCACAGTCCAATCCGCCGGTGTCGCCACGCCATTGCGCGACGTGGTTTGGAGCGCATCGAGCGCGCGCAGAACTTCCGCGAAATTGCGCCCCACCGTCATCGGATAGGTCATGCTCAGCTTTAACTGCTTGTCCGGCCCGATGATAAAGACCGAGCGCACCGTGGCGCTGTGGTTGGGCGTGCGCCCATCGGGCAGATAGGCCTCGGCGGGCAGCATGTCGAACGCCTTGGACACAACCAGCCCGTCATCGGCAATGATCGGGAACCGTGCGGCGCTTCCGCCCACCTTCTCGATATCGCCCTTCCACTTGCGATGGTCCTCGACCCCATCCACCGAGACGCCGATCACCTTGCAGCCCCGCTTTTCCCATTCCTCTGCCAACCGCGCCACAGCGCCAAACTCGGTGGTGCAGACAGGGGTAAAATCCTTGGGGTGAGAAAACAGAATCGCCCAACTATCCCCGATCCACTCGTGCAGGGAAATCGTGCCCAAATCGGTTTCCACCGTCAAATCGGGGATTACATCATTGATTCGAAGGCCCATAGCAGCATCCTTTCTCGTGTTGTTTCAGTCGTCGGCGGCAATTTGATCAAATTACCGCGCCCCGCTGGTTTCCAACCTTGCAGGTCGGCATCACCCCTGACAGAGTGCCGCCAAATCACTGGAGGTCAATACCATGATCGAGAAACGTCAGTTCTACATCAATGGCGCTTGGGTCAATCCCCTCGCGGCAAAAGATCACAAGGTCATCAATCCCTCGACCGAAGAGCCCTGCGCGGTGATCTCTTTGGGCGGTCAGGCCGATACCGACGCCGCCGTCGCCGCCGCCAAGTCGGCCTTTCCGGCGTGGATGGCGACGCCCGCCGCGACGCGCATCGCCTACGCAGAGAAGATCCTAGAAGTTTACAAGGATCGCGCCGAGGATATGGCACAGGCCATCAGCCTCGAAATGGGTGCGCCCATCGACATGGCGCGCGAACAACAAGTGGGTGCCGGAAGCTGGCATATCGCCAATTTCATCACCGCCGCGCGCGATTTCGCCTTTGATGAACCGCTGGGCGATCACGCCCCGAATGACCGCATCATCCACGAGGCCGTGGGCGTTGTCGGCATGATCACGCCCTGGAACTGGCCGATGAATCAGGTCACGCTCAAGGTCATCGCGGGTCTTGTCGCCGGATGCACCATGATCCTGAAACCGTCCGAGGAATCGCCGCTCAACGCCGTGATCTTTGCCGAAATCGTCGATGCCGCAGGCCTGCCCAAGGGCGTCTTCAACCTCGTCAACGGCGATGGTGTGGGCGTCGGCAGCCAACTGACCGCGCATCCCGATGTGGACATGATCAGCTTTACCGGCTCTTCGCGCGCCGGGCGCATCATCTCCAAATCCGCCGCCGACACGCTCAAGCGCGTGAGCCTCGAGTTGGGCGGCAAGGGGGCCAACCTGATCTTTGCCGATGCCGATGACAAGGCGGTCAAGCGCGGCGTGATCCGCTGCATGAACAACACCGGCCAATCCTGCAACGCGCCCACCCGGATGCTGGTGCAGCGCGAGATTTACGACCAAGCCGTTGAAATCGCCGCCGAAACCGCAAATGCCATCCCCGTCGGCCCCGCAAGCGAGGCCGGTCGCCATATCGGCCCGGTGGTCAACGAGGTGCAGTTCAACAAAATTCAGGACCTCATCCAAAAGGGCATCGACGAGGGCGCGCGGCTTGTCGCAGGCGGCACCGGGCGGCCTGACGGGCTCAACCGGGGCTTTTACGTGAAACCCACTGTCTTTGCCGATGTCACCAACGAGATGACCATCGCGCGCGAGGAAATCTTTGGCCCGGTCCTGTCGATCATCCCCTTCGACACCGAAGAGGACGGTATCCGTATCGCCAATGACACGCCCTATGGCCTCACCAACTATGTCCAGACCGGCGATCCGGCACGGGCAAACCGGCTGGCGCGCGCCCTGCGCTCGGGCATGGTGGAAATGAACGGCCAATCGCGCGGCGCTGGCTCGCCCTTTGGCGGCATGAAACAATCGGGCCACGGGCGCGAAGGCGGCAAATGGGGCATCGAGGATTTCCTCGAGGTCAAATCCGTCTCGGGCTGGACCCCCGGCGCCTGACCGCGTGACCGGGCGCGCCTTTGCCCTGCACGGCGCGCGTGACGCCACGCAGCGCGAGCGGGCGCGCCATATTCTCAACACTTGCGGGCTGGAGGGCGACCTCTGGCCCGCGGTCGAAGGCACAGCCCTCTCCTCCGCTGCGCTCTCGGCCACGGTCGGCGCAGGGCTTTTCGCCCCCGCCTACCCCTTCCCCCTCACCACGCCCGAGATTGCCCGCTTTCTCAGCCATCGCCAGATCTGGGCCGAGATCGTGCGCCGCGACCTCGATTTTGGGCTGATTGTCGAGCAGGACGCAGCGCTTGATCCGGCGGTGTTTTCAAACGCCCTCGCGCTTGCCCGCGACCATATCGACGATCTGGGCTGTATCCGGTTTCAAACGCAGGCGATGGGCGGTCCCGCCCGGCTGATCGACACCAATGGCGGCTCTGTGCTCAGCCTGCCTGTGGTCAGCGCGCCACCGTGCCCGGTGCAGATGATCGGGCGCGACGCGGCGATCCACCTCTTGCACCTGACCGAGAGCTTTGACCGCCCGGTCGATGCCCTGATCCAGAGCCATTGGCACACCGGACTGCGCGCGGGCGCGATTCATCCCTCGGGCGTGTCCTGCATCGCCCAAACGCAGGCCGGATCAGAGCGCGCGCCCCTCACGCAGCTTTGGGCGCGCTACCTCTACCGCCGCGCACTCCGCCGCGCTGCGCGCCATAGCCGCGCGCCGGTCACAGGCGGATTGATCTGATCTCCCCGCCTATTCCGCCGCACATCGCCCCGGATTATTGGGATGCGTTGTCCAGTTGGCATACTCCTCCCGCACCACCTCGCCGGTGCGCGGATCGACCATACCCGCCGCCATCCGCTCCATCGTGATACAGCCCTCGATCGGGCAGACATTGACGCAGAGGTTACAGGCGACGCACTCGTCATCCTTGACGGTAAAGACCCGATCCTCGGACATCGCAATCGCCTGATGGCTGGTATCCTCGCAGGCGGCATAGCAGCGCCCGCATTTGATGCAGTCATCCTGATTGATCTTGGCCTTGGTCACGTAATTGAGGTTGAGATCCTTCCAATTGACCACATTCGGCACGGCGCGCCCGACCAGTTGGTCCACCGACGTGAACCCCTTGTCATCCATATATTGCGACAGGCCCGAGATCATTTCCTGCACGATCTTGAACCCATAGGTCATCGCCGCCGTGCAGACCTGCACATTACCGGCGCCCAGCGCCATGAACTCCGCCGCATCGCGCCATGTGGTGACACCGCCAATACCGCTGATCGGCAGGCCCGCCGTGGCCAGATCGCGCGCAATCTCGGCCACCATGTTGAGCGCGATGGGTTTCACCGCAGGCCCGCAATAACCGCCATGCGCGCCCTGCCCGTCAATCGTGGGCTCAGGCGCAAAGAGATCGAGATCGACGCTCGTGATCGAATTGATCGTGTTGATCAGGCTCACGGCATCGGCGCCGCCCTCCTTGGCGGCCTGCGCGGGCTTGCGGATATCGGTGATATTGGGTGTCAATTTCACGATCACCGGCAGGTTTGAATGCTTCTTGCACCAATAGGCGACCTGCCCCACATATTCCGGCACCTGCCCCACAGCGCTGCCCATGCCGCGCTCGCTCATGCCATGCGGACAGCCGAAATTCAGCTCGACCCCGTCACAGCCGGTATCCTCGACCCGGTGCAATATCTCGCGCCAGGCGTCCTCATTGACCGGCACCATGAGGCTCGCAATCAGCGCGCGGTCCGGCCAGTCGCGCTTGACGCGGCGCATCTCCTCTAGGTTCACCTCCAGCGGGCGATCCGTGATCAACTCGATATTGTTGAGGCCCAGCAAACGCCGATCCGCCCCATAGATCGCGCCATAGCGCGGCCCGTTCACATTGACCACGGGCGGTCCCGCCTCGCCCAAGGTCTTCCACACGACACCGCCCCACCCGGCCTCGAACGCGCGGCGGACGTTATATTCCTTGTCCGTCGGCGGGGCCGAGGCCAGCCAGAACGGGTTGGGCGATGTGATGCCGATGAAAGTGGTTGTCAGATCCGCCATGGCTCAGCCCTCCGCCATCAGGGTTGCGTGGATGTCTTCGGCGGCGTCGCGCCCTTGGGCCACCGCCGTCACGGTCAGGTCATCACCCCCCGCCGCGCAATCGCCCCCGGCCCAGACACCGGGCAATGACGTGCGCCCGGCCCCGGTGACGGCGATCTTGCGCCCGTCGAGCGCCGGCAGATCGGCCCCCTCAAGCGTCTGACCAATCGCCTTGAACACCTGATCGGCAGCTAGGCGAAACCTCTCGCCCGTGGGCTTCAGATCGTCGCCGCTATACTCAAACTCGACCTCGCGCACGGCCCCATTGCCATGCACCGCGATGGGCGTGGCATTGGTCACGATCCGCACCCCCTTGGAGGCCGCAAGATCCTGTTCATAGCGGCTGGCATTCATCCGGTCGCGCCCGCGCCGGTAAACCAGCGTGACATTGAGCGCGCCCAAGAGTTTGGCCTGCACGGCCGCATCGACCGCCGTCATGCCGCCCCCGATCACCACCACATCGCGCCCGACGGGCAGTTGCGCCAGATCCTTGGCCTGCCGCAGGTCCGCGATGAAATCCACCGCATCGCGCATCCCCTCGCGGTCCTCGCCGCTCAGACCCAGCGCATTGACCCCGCCCAGCCCGATGCCCAGAAAGACCGCATCGTGATCTTCCTGTAACTCTGCCAGCGTGATTTCCCGCCCCAGACGCTGCCCGGTGGCCAGAGTGATCCCGCCGATCTGCATCAGCCACGCGACCTCGCGCGCGGCGAAACTGTCGGTGCTCTTGTAGGCGGCAATGCCGAATTCATTGAGACCACCGGGCTTGGCGCGCCCATCATAGAGCGTGACGTCATGCCCCTTCATCGCCAGACGATGCGCACAGGCCAGCCCCGCAGGCCCGGCGCCCACCACCGCCACGCGCCGCCCTGTCGGGGCCGCGCGACTAAAGGGATGCACGCCCTGTTCCATCACGGTATCCGTGGCATAGCGCTGCAACCGCCCGATAAGCACCGGCTGCCCCTCGGCTGCCTCGCGCACACAGGCCTCTTCACACAGCGTTTCCGTGGGGCAAACGCGGGCGCACATGCCACCAAGGATATTCTGGCTCAGGATCGTCTTGGCCGCAGCCTCGGGCGTGCCGGTGGCGATCTGCCGGATAAAGAGCGGAATGTCGATCGACGTGGGACAGGCGGTGATACAGGGCGCATCGTGGCAGAAATAACAACGATCCGCCGCCACCAACGCCTCGTGATCATCAAGGGGGGGATGCAGATCGGTGAAATTGCCCTGCAAGGCGGCGGGATCAAGCCGGCCTGCGACGATGCCGGGGGCGAGTTGACGATCTCTCATGGCTGTCTCCGGTCAAGGATGGCTGAGGATCAGTATTCCACGATTCGAAATTTTATCAATTGGTAAAATTTAACGGCAGACGAAAAAGAAACCCCCTGAGAACCTCAGAGGGCAAAGCCGATGAAAATTGCAGCAAACCTTGGCCGCCTTAGCCCACCTTGCGCTGACGCCAGAGCGTGAAGAGCCCAGCCCCCACAACCAGCGCGCCGCCTACGGCCACGTTCATCTCAATCGTTTCGCCAAAGATGAAAATCCCGATGCCCGTGACAAAGAAGAGTTGCAGATAGGCAAAGGGCTGCACCGCGCTCGCCTCTGCCACCTCGTAGCATTTGATCAGCGTATAATGCCCCGCCGCCCCGGTGATGCAGAGCGTGATCATCCATGCCCAGGCATCGGGCGTCATCGGCTCCCAGAACCAGATCCCGGCGAGGGTCATGGCAATCGAGCCGACCGTCCCGGTCCAAAAGAAACTCGTCGCCGCCGAATCCTTGCGCGCGACATAGCGGGTGAGCAACCCGTAGAGCGCAAACATCAGCGCCGCGATAAAGGGCACAATCGCCTTGGGGTCGATCACGCCCACCCCCGGCTCCAGAATGATCAGAACGCCGATGAACCCGACCGCAATCGCCACCCACCGCCGCCAGCCCACCCGCTCGCCCAGAACCGGGCCAGAGAGGGCGGCAATCAAGAGCGGATAGCAGGCAAAGACCGCATGCACCTCGATCAGGCCCAGAAGGGTAAAGCCATAGATCATCACGCAGATTTCCGCGACCAGCAGCACGGCGCGAAACCCCTGCATCAAGGGTTGCGATGTGGTGGCCGCCGCCCGCAGCCCCCCGGCCTTGCGCGCGGCAATCACCATCACAAAGGCGGCAAAGAACCAGAACCGGATCATCACCACCATCAGCACGTTGTAATCCTCGGCCAGATGCCGCGAAATCCCGTCCTGCGCCGCAAAGATGACCGTGGTCAGCACCATCAGCCAGATGCCCATGCGGGTGTTTTGAACTGTCACGAGCGGTCTCTCACGGGTGGTCTTTCCTGGCGATGGTCATGTGCCGTTTGCGGCCATATCCCTGACCCCGCGTAACACAAAACCCGGCGGCCTCAAGCCCCCGTCGCACAAACCCCGCCGCCGTATAGCTCGCCGCCGTGCCCCCCGGCACGGTGTGCCGCGCCACCTCGGCCATCAATTCGGGCTGCCACAACTCGGGGTTCTTGGCGGGGGAAAACCCGTCCAGAAACCACGCATCCGCCTTGCCCTGCCAAGGCTTTAGCGTCTCGCGCGCATCCCCTGCGACCAGCGTGAATTCGAGGTCCGGCAGGCTGATCCGCTGTGCCTGCCCCTGCCATTGCGGGGCGAGGTCCGCCGCGACCCCCGCCAGTTCCGCAAAGCGGGCTTGCGCGCGGCGCATGTCTTGGGGGGCCATCGGATAGGCCTCAAAACTGGTAAAGTGCAAGCGCCCGGTCACGCCCGCCGCCCGCCATGCCGCGAGCGCGGTCAAGAGGTTCAGCCCCGTGCCAAATCCCAATTCCGCAATGTGAAACCCGTCGCGAAACCGCGCCGGCAGGTCATTGCCCCCCAGAAACACATGCCGCGTTTCCGCCAAGCCATTGTCGAGACTGAAATACGGATCATCGAACCGCACCGACACCGGCACATCGCCGTCGCGCCAGATCAGGTCTGCGGTCTGGTCCTGCATGGCATGATCCTCTAAAGCATGGCCGAAACGCGCGCGACCATCGCGCGGCAACAAAGGATTGGCAATGGTCGATATCACGGTGATGGGCGCAGGCATCTTTGGCCTCTCGGTGGCCTGGGCCTGTGCCAAACGCGGCGCGCGCGTGCGTGTCATTGATCCGCATGGTCCCGGTGCCGGGGCCTCGGGCGGCATTGTCGGCGCTATGGCCCCGCATGTGCCCGAGCTTTGGAATAGCAAAAAGGCGTTTCAACTCGACAGCCTGCTCATGGCCGGTGATTTCTGGGCCGAGGTGGCCGAGGTCTCAAACCGCTCTCCCGGATATGCCCGCCTTGGCCGCCTGCAACCCATCGCCGATGCCGCAGCCCTCGCACTGGCCCACGAGCGCACCCAGAACGCCGCAACCCTCTGGCAGGGTCAGGCCGAGTGGCGCGTGCTCCCCGCCTCTGGCGCGTGGTGCCCGCCCAGCGCTACCGGCCAGATCATCCACGACACGCTGACCGCGCGCCTCCACCCGCGTCAGGCCTGCGCCGCCCTTGTCGCCGCCCTGCACGCGCGCGGTGCCGAGGTTGTGACCGAAGGCCCTGCATCGGGCCACATTCTCTGGGCCACAGGCATCGCCGGGTTGGAAGAAATGACCGCCGCGCACACCCGCACTGTCGGCAATGGGGTCAAGGGCCAAGGCGCGCTGTTGGCCCATGACGCCCGCGACCAACCACAGATTTTCGCCAATGAGGTGCATATCGTGCCGCATGAGGATGGCACCACCGCCATAGGTTCGACCTCAGAGCGCTATTATGACGATCCCAGCAGCACCGATGCCCAGCTTGACGATGTCATCGCTCGCGCCGTGGCGGCGGTGCCCGCGCTGGCCGGTGCGCCGGTGATCGCGCGGTGGGCCGGGGTGCGCCCCCGCTCGCGCTCACGCGCGCCGATGCTGGGCGCGCATCCGTTTCGACTGGGCGAATTTCTGGCAAATGGGGGCTTTAAAATCGGCTTCGGCATGGCCCCCAAGGTGGCGCAGGTCATGGCCGATCTGATGCTCGACGGCATCGACACAATTCCCGATGATTTCAAGCCCGAGGCATCGCTTTGACCCAGCCAACACTTGCAGCACTCGACCATCTCGTGCTGACCGTGGCCGACATCCCCGCCACATGCGCCTTTTACCGGGACGTGTTTGGCATGACGCCCGAGCCGTTTCATCCCGCCGATGGCAGCACCCGCTGGGCGCTGAAATTCGGCACGCAGAAGATCAACCTGCATCAATCCGGGGCTGAATTCGATCCAAAGGCGGCGCAGGTCCAACCCGGCAGCGCCGATCTGTGTTTCCTCAGCGAGACACCGCTCGAGGTGTGGCAGCACCATTTCGCGGCCCTTGGTGTGACGGTCGAGCTGGGCCCCTTGCCCCGCTCC
>NZ_JAGPVV010000311.1 GCF_018066915.1 Roseovarius sp. | reverse complement strand
TGGAACGGTCACGGACCTCGATCACATCGCCCTCTTTCACACGGTAGGAGGGGATGTTGACCCGCTGGCCATTCACGGTGACATGACCATGGTTCACAAACTGGCGTGCGGCGAACATGGTCACGACGAACTTGGCGCGGTAAACCACGGCATCCAGACGGCGCTCCAGAAGGCCGATCAGGTTCTCGCCAGTGTCGCCCTTGACGCGCTCGGCTTCGGCATAGATGCGGCGGAACTGCTTTTCGGTCAGGTCGCCGTAATAGCCCTTAAGCTTCTGCTTGGCGCGCAACTGCAGACCAAAGTCAGAGATTTTGGCCTTGCGGCGCTGACCGTGCTGGCCGGGGCCATATTCACGCTTGTTGACGGGGGATTTCGGGCGGCCCCAGATGTTTTCACCCATCCGGCGGTCAATTTTGTATTTGGCAGACGTGCGTTTGGTCACGGCTGATCTCCTTCACTTGAATCGAAGGGCGTTGTCCTCTGCGTTCCGGCATGTTCCGGTCAGCCGACAGGTATCCCCTTGCAGGGTCCACCAACACCAATGAAGCCGCGCTTATACAGGTGCCCCAGCGGGTGTCAACAGGGGTGTTGCGCGCCCAACGCCCGCCTCACCCCGCCTGCTTGATATGCGCCAGCAGCGTCTCGGCATCCGAGACCTTGACCGGCACGCCCGCCGGGTTGTCCTGAAACCCCGGCTCGGCAAAAAGCGCGGTGATCACCCCATCCTCCACCAGCATCGAATACCGCCAACTCCGCTTGCCCATGCCCTGACGCGAGCGGTCCACCAGCATCCCCAAACCTTGAGCAAAATCGCCATTGCCATCGGGCAGCATCATGGTCTTTTCGATCCCCTGCGCCTTGCCCCATTGGAACATCACAAAGGCATCGTTGACCGAGGTGCAGATCACCCGGTCGATCCCGGCGGCGATGAAGTCGTCATAGAGCCGCTCATACCCCGGCAGGTGGCTCTCGGAACAGGCAGGCGTAAACGCCCCCGGCAGACCAAAGACCACCACGCGCTTGCCAGCAAAAATATCGGCGGTGCTCAGATCCTTCCATTCAAACGGGTTGTCGCCCTCCAGCGCCGGATTGCGCACGCGAGTATGAAAGATGACATCAGGGACAGTTTTGGGGGTCACGTCGGGTTCTCCGGTTCAGGCGAGGGCTATTGCCCCCGTCATAAACCACCTGCGCCAAGGGTAAAGGGGCCAGCGCCCCCGCACCTTAGGCCGCCTCATGCGCGAGGATCGCCGCTTCCGACCCGTTCAGACAGCGCCGTGCATAGCCGCCATAGAGATTGGGCTCGTATTCCAGATTGGGATTGATCGCCAACAGCCGCGCGCGGTCGCCCTCATCAAGGGTCGAGAACGCCGTGCTCGCCGGATGAAAGCTTTCGGTTTCCACGCCATTGGCCCAGATGATCTGATGGCGCGGCAAGAGCAGGTGAATATATGTCACCTCCCGCGATGAGAGGTCCACCGCCACCGTGTCATTGTTGATCAGGTCGCGCGCCATGACCAGAACCTCGGGCGTGTTGAAGAGCGCGCGCGCCACATCGCCCCGCACCAGCATCCGGTGTTCGGGACTGACCAGCAATTCCGCATCCGGCCGCCCGATGCCAAGCGCCCCGGCCCGCAGCCGGATCGGCCGCAGCTTGGGCATGGCAAAGAGCCGCGCGCCCGTCATCCGGCGACTGCCGATCCACTGGATTTCCTCGGCGCCGTTGTCGCGGGTCTGCACATGGTCGCCCTCGCGCAACTCCTCGACAAGACGCGGCCCCTCCGGCGTCTCGATCCGTGTGCCGGGGGTAAAACAGATGACCCCCCCGCTCGCCGGTCCGGTCGAGGCCCCGCGCATCCCCTCCAGCGAGTGATGCACGATCCACATTTCCCGTCCGCGTGGCGGAATCTCGTCGTGAAACATCAAGAGCGGTGTGCCCTCGCTGCCCACTTCGATGATCGTGACCGTATAGCTGCGCGTGCCGTCGGTGACGACAAAGCCCAGATCCATCAGCGGCTCGTCCACCTCCGTCGGGATCAGATCGCGCGTGTTGTTCATCGCCGCGCCCACCAGACGCCGCACCATCCGTGCCGCACGTTTGCGGTTCACGGTTTCCCCATTCGCCCCTTCCAGACGCAACAGTTGGTTCGGCCCATCGACGCGCACCGCATCGCCCCGCCAGGACCATGTTTGTCCCACCGAAAGCGACTGCACCGGCGCAGTCGTGATCCCGTCCAGTTCTGTTTGCGACCAGGAAATGACGAACGTGCCTCGAAAGCCCGTCCCCATAACCCTGACTGCCTGCCTCTTCGTTTCTTTTTTTATCGCTTATTATTATCGTAAAGGTAGCAAAGGCGAATCACTCTGAAAAGCCCCTGATTGCATTTTTGTCAGAACCGAAGCCGGAACTGCACAGCGCCCAGAAATTGTCCCTCGCGCTGCTCGTCGAATTCCTCGCTCAGCCACGTCAACCCGTAAAAGAGCGCGGCCCCGTTGCGGTTTTCCCAATGCAGCCCTGCGCGCAGGCGGGTGCGATCCTCGGTCAGGGTGACACCGCTGCGCGCGGGCAGGTAATCGCTGTCATCAACATAGGCGATATCCGCCCCCAAGAGAAACGCCGTGCCCGCCTGTTCGGCCCGCACCACCCGGTAGCGATGGCCCGTGACCGCATCGCGCACCTGCAATTCCCCGCGCCCGATGTCACCAAAGGTGATGTCTGCGCCCGCCCGGATCAGGTCCTCAACCCCCAGCCGCGCCTCGGCAAAGGGGCGCAGCCGCGCAAAGCCCAGCTCAAACTCGCGGCTCGCTTCGAACACGCCAGAGGGGCGGATGCCATCGTCGATCTGGTTGCGCCTGACCCGCCGGCCCACGTCACGCCCGCCCAGAAACCCGTGCAAAAAGTCTTGAAAATCATCAAGCTGCGTCTGCGGCCCGGTCACGATCAGGTCTGCGCCCAAGGCGTAATCCACCTGAGCCTTCTGAAAATGCGTATGCAGCCCAAACCCGAGCGCGCCGACATAGGGCCGATCCAGCGGGGCAGGGCGGCTCAGGTTCTCGGGCGCGATCACCTCGCCGTGAAAGCGGAATTCGAGCAATTGACCGATGCGCTCTGGCGCGTGACCCTGCCACGCGGGCCCCCAGACCCGGCTCGATGTAATCGACCCGGTGCGCCACCGATCATCCGTGTCGCCCAGAACGTCATTAGTGAAAAGCAGGCCATAGCCCAAGCGTTGCCGCCCTTCGGATTGTGCCGAGGCGGCTGTCGTCAGGCCCGTTATCAGTGCCAGAAGCGCCCCGAGGGCAATGGCGAAACTACGTGTCATGCGTCACGTCCCCATACTGCGCCCCCCGGCAGTTTCTGCTTAGCAAACCCTCAGGCGAATTGACCAGCTAAACTTTACCATTCCGCGAAACCGTGGCGCAAATCCCGCAAATTCCATGGTGGGCCAGTCAGCATTCGTCAGAGCGCGCGCATCCAGACCTGCAGATCATGGGCGCTCTCGCTGTCTGCCCCGATCTCCCGCCAGTTGAATGTGGCCATCGCCCCTGCCAGCGGCGCATAGCCCCGCTTGCGCCAGAACGCGTCCAGCGGCTGATACCCGTCAGGCCGCTCCGGGTGATCCTTGGGCCGCACAACCGAGCAAAAGGTGGCATAGTCACGCCCAAGGTCGCGCGCCTGCGCCTCGCGCAGATCGAAAAACCGATGCCCGATGCCCTGTCCGCGATAGGCGGGCAAGAGCACGCTTTCGGCGCAGTAAAATATCTGCTCCAGCGCAATACCGCTCTCGGCGAACGCTGCACCGAAATCGTCCGCGTGATCCTCCATCGGGGCCCCTGTGGCCGCCCCGATCAGGCGCGCGCCGTCATAGGCCCCCACCAGAATGGCATTGGCACTGTCGCGGTAGACCTGCAAATACCGCTCTTCATAGGCGGCATCGCCGTCGTAGAGATAGGGATAGGCCCGAAATACTTCGATCCTGAGCCGCGCCACATCCGGCAGGGCCGCGGTCAGCGCGTCCCCCGTCAGCCGCGCGACCCGGATCATGCCGAGACCTGTTTCACCCAATCTGCGAGGTTGTAATATGTCACCACGCGGGTGATCAGCCCGTCCTTGAGCGTGAAGAACGACCCGGCAGGCAGGACATAGGTCTGCCCCTTCGCCTCCGGCAGGCCCTCGTCTGTCTCCAGATAGGTGCCGTTGACGACGAATTCCGCCGCCGCCCGCGTGCCGCCTTCGGCGTCAAAGATCACCATATCGGTCAGCTCTTCGCGGTAGCACCGGCTCATGTGCTCGCAAAAGGCGCGAAAGAGGTCCTTGCCTTCGCGCACCTGCCCCTCGTTTACATGATGGCGCGCATCGTCGCTCAGGCAGGCCAGCATCGCGGGCGTGTCGCCCCGGTTGAAGGCATCGAAATAGGCTTTGACGGTCTCGTTCATAAATCCTCCCGGGGTGGTCCCCAACGGTCTTGCAAATGCCCGATGATCTGGTCTCGGGTCTGACGATAGCTATCCAACCGCGCCTCGCGCGTCTGCGCAAGGCCGGTCGGGTCCATGATCGGCCAATAGACCACGTCGAGATGAAAAAACCGCGTCAATTCGAGGGCCCGCCGCTGGCTTGCCGGGCTTAGCGCCACGATGATGTCAAACGAGGACAGATCGTCGCCCCATTGCTCCATCTGGTCAAAGCTGCGCGAGCGGTGCCGCTCCAACTCTACGCCGATCTCGCGGCACACGGCGATGCTGAACCCGTCGATCTCCATATCGTTCTTGACGCCTGCCGATTGCACATAGGTGTCGGCACCATAGAACTTCTTCATGATCCCCTCGGCCATGGGCGAGCGGACCGCGTTGTGATCGCAACAGAACAGCACCGATTGCGGCAGCGGCTCGGGCATCCCTCAGCCCCCGAAATGCAACACGCAGATCAGCGTGAACAGGCGCCGCGCGGTGTCATTGTCGATCTCGGCCTTGCCCTCCAGCCGCTCGGCCAAAACACGCGCGCCTTCGTTGTGAATCCCGCGCCGCGCCATGTCGATGGTCTCGATCTGAGAGGGCGGCATGTTCTTGACCGCGTCGAAATAGCTCTCGCAGATGGCCCAGTAATCCTTGACCACCTGCCGAAACGGGCTCAGCGACAGATGAAACTCGGCCGCCGGTTCCTCGGTCTCGGTGCGGATGTCGAACACCAGCCGCTTTTCGCGGATCGCCAGCCCCAGACGATAGGGGCCGTCCGGCACCGTCCGGTCGTCGCGCGACGGCAGGATGAAAGAGTTCTCCTCGATCAGGTCATACATCGCCACCTTGCGCTCCTGCTCGATCTCGGGCGTGGGCGGCGGCAGGTTGGCATCATCCAACTCGATATGGCAAATCCGGCTCATGGTCTTACTCGTGCTGCGTCTCGTTCCTGTCCCTAGCGCAGCGCAGCCGCTTGGGCAATCATCCCGACCGCGCCCGTGTCGCTTCCATGCGCGGCGTCACTCCCCCGCCACGCCTGCCGGGAAATTGCCACGAATTCCGAGGGATTGATCACAATCTTGCCTTGTTGCCGTGGCAAATTGTTCCCAGATCGGCAATAATAATGAAAATCAGGCTAAGCCGACCTTAAGAGTATCCCGTTATAGTCGGGGAGAGCAGGTTTACCGGGGCGATTGAATGCTCGAGTTCGAGAACGTCAGCAAGTCCTTTTGGACAGGCACGCAGCGCAAGGTCATTCTTGACCGCGTCTCGTTCCGTGTCGAGCTTGGCCATAGCCTTGGCATCCTCGCGCCCAATGGCACGGGCAAGACGACGCTGATCAACATGATGGCCGGTCTGGAAAAACCGGATGAAGGCGTGATCCGGCGCGGCTGTCGCATCTCTTTTCCTCTGGGCTTCATGGGGGGCGTGATCAACCGGCTATCGGCGCTCGACAATTCGCGCTACATTGCGCGTCTCTACGGCCTCGATCCCGATTACATCGAGGCCTATTGCCGTTGGCTCTGCGGCTTGGGCGAATATTTCGACCAGCCGCTCGGCACCTATTCCTCGGGTATGCGCGCACGCTTCAGTTTCGCGCTCATGCTGGCCCTCGATTTCGACATGTATCTCATAGATGAGGGCATGCCCGGCTCGACCGATGTCGAGTTCAACCGCAAGGCAGGCGATATCCTTCAGGAACGCCTGCGCACCACCACCGTGATCATCGTGTCGCATGATCCCAAGGTGCTGGAAAAATTCGCCCGCTCGGCAGCCGTGCTGATGGGCGGAAAACTGTATATGTTCGACACCTTGGAAGAGGCAAAAGAGCTTTATGATTACGAAACCCAAGGCTAGAAAGTTCCGCATCCGCCGGAGCGCCGATCCTCTCGCGCCGCGCGTCGCCACCTCGGCGGACGCAGGTGCGGCCGTGCCTGTGGCAGACCCCGCGCCGCCCCTGCAAGAGGGTCAGATTGCCTCGGCGCGCGAAACCGCAACCAGCCAGAATATTGACGATATCCGCCGCGAGGGTCTGACCGGGCGCGAATTGCGCATGGCCCGCCGCTTGGCGCAGAAATACGGGCTCGCCCCAACCTCGGATTTCGACGCCGTGCGCCTTTTGCGCGCGCGCGGCATCGACCCGTTCCAGCGCGCCAATATTCTCGAGCTCGTGGCCAGCGACGGTGGCAACACCCCGCCGCCCCCGCCCAATGGCATGGCTGCGCCAAGTGATCCGGGCGCGCCGCAGGGCCGCGTGCAACTGCCGCAAACCGTGCCCGTCGCCCGCCAGACGCTGCCCTCCACCGAGGTCAGCCCGGCCGACCGCCGCGCCAAGGAAATCTTGGAAATTCAACGCGATATCGGCCGCCGCCGCCGCCGTCGGCTGGTGCTGCTCTTCTCGCGCCTCGCCGCCTTCGTGCTCTTGCCGACCCTCCTCGTCGGCTATTATTTTTACGCCATCGCCACGCCGATGTATGCGACCAAATCCGCCTTCTTGATCCTCTCGGCGGATGGCGGCAGCAGCACGGGTGGCGGTTTGGGCGGCCTTTTGCCCACGCAATTCGCCACCGGTCAGGATGCCATCGCCACTCAGGAATACCTCGAATCCAAGGATGCGATGCTGCGCCTTGACGAGGAACTCGGCTTTCGCGCGCATTTCAGCGATCCGTCGATCGACCCGCTCCAACGGCTCGACCCCGATGCCAGCCACGAAACCGCCTATAAACTCTATCGCAAATACGTGAAACTCGGCTACGATCCGACCGAAGGCGTCATCCGGATGGAGGTCTCGACCGCCGATCCCGCCCTCAGCGCCACCTTTTCCGAACGCCTCATCAAATATGCCGAAGAGCGTGTGGATGACCTCAGCCGCCAGAAACGCGAGGATGCGGTCAGCACCGCCGGCACCAGCTTGGAGCAGGCCAAGGCCGACCGTCGCGCCGCCCAGCAGATGCTCGTGACGTTGCAAGAGGGGACCATCCTCGATCCCGAGGGCGAGATCGCCAGCATCCGCAGCCTCGTGAACACCGTCGAATTGCAGCTTCAGGAAAAGGAATTGGCCCTCAATATCCAGCTCAACAACGCCCGCCCCAACGCCGCCCGGGTCGAGGCGCTCCAGAGCGAAATCGAGATCCTGCGCGCCGAACTCGACCGCCAGAAAAGCCGCTTGACCGAAGCGACCGCCGGCGAAAGCTCGCTCGCGTCCAAGACCGCGGCGATCCAGATGGCGCAGGCCGATCTCGCCACCGCCGATCTGGTGCTGCAATCCGCGCTCGAGGCGAAACGCCAATCCGAGATCGAGGCCAACAAACAGGTCCGCTATCTCACGGTCAGCGTGCGGCCCCTCGCTTCGCAAGATTCCTCCTATCCGCGCGCCTTCGAGAATACGATACTGGCCTTCCTGATCTTTTCTGGTATCTACCTGCTCATCTCGCTTACAGCGTCCATTCTGCGTGAACAGGTGTCCTCCTGATATGATACACATAGACCTCAACGGGCGGGCCATCGGCAACGACCGTCCCCTCACACTCATTGCCGGGCCGTGCCAGCTCGAATCCGCCGATCACGCCCAAATGATCGCAGGCACCCTGCAAGAGGCCTGCGCCGCCTATGGCGCGGGGTTGATCTTCAAGGGGTCGTTCGACAAGGCCAACCGCACCTCGCTCTCGGGCAAGCGCGGTCTGGGGATCGACGAGGGGCTCAAGGTTCTGCAATCGGTCAAGGATACACTTGGCTTGCCCGTGCTCACCGACATCCACACCGCCGATCAATGCGCGCCCGTGGCCGAAGTGGCCGATGTCCTGCAAATCCCCGCCTTTCTCTGCCGCCAGACGGACCTCCTGATCGCGGCCGGTGAAACCGGCGCGGTGATCAACGTCAAGAAGGGTCAGTTTCTCGCCCCTTGGGACATGCCCAATGTCATCTCCAAGATCGAGAGCACCGGCAACACCCGCATCATGCTGACCGAACGCGGCACCTCCTTTGGCTACAACACCCTTGTCGCCGACATGCGCAGCCTGCCGCAGATGGCGGCGACGGGCTATCCGGTGGTGATGGACGCCACCCATTCGGTGCAACAACCCGGCGGGCGTGGCGGCAGCAGCGGCGGGCAGCGCGAATTCGCCCCCGTGATGGCCCGCGCCGCCGTGGCACTTGGCGTGGCAGCGGTTTTTATTGAAACCCACGAAGACCCGGACAACGCGCCCTCGGATGGGCCCAACATGATCCCGCTCACGCAGATGGCCGGACTCATCGACATGCTGATGCAATTCGACCAGTTGGCCAAGGCGCATCCCCTGTCCATTTGACCGAAGAGAGAATTCCATGTCCAAACCCTTGCCGACCGTCACCCCCAATACTTGGGAATTCCTGCGCGATGCCATGATTGCCCCCACAGGCTTTCGTGAATATGACGCGCGCTGGAAATACCCCGACCAGATCAACCTGCCCGGCATCACTGCCCTTGGCCTCGGCCTTGGCACGCAGATGCACGCGCGCGGCATCCCGCCTGTGATCGCGGTCGGCAATGACTATCGCGACTATTCGCTCTCGATCAAGAACGCCCTCATGCTCGGTCTCATGCAGGCGGGGATCACGGTCAAGGACATCGGCCCCGCCCTCAGCCCCATGGCGTATTTCGCGCAATTCCACCTCGACGTGCCCGCCGTCGCCATGGTCACGGCCTCGCACAATCCGAACGGCTGGACCGGGGTCAAGATGGGCTTTGACCGCCCCCTCACCCACGGCCCCGACGAGATGGCCGAACTCCGCGATATCGTGCTCGAGGGACGCGGCCAGTCTCGCCCCGGCGGTGCCTACGAATTTGTTCCCGGCGTGCGCGAGGCCTATCTCGACGATCTCGTCGGCGATTTCCGCATGACCCGCAAACTCCGCGTCGTCTGCGCCACCGGCAATGGCACCGCCTCGGCCTTTGCGCCTGAGCTGTTCGAGCGATTGGGCGTCGAGGTGATCCCCTCGCACAACACGCTCGATTACACCTTTCCGCATTACAATCCTAATCCCGAAGCCATGGAAATGCTGCATGACATGGCCGAAACCGTGCGCGTCACAGGCGCCGATTTCGCGCTTGGCTTTGACGGCGATGGCGACCGCTGCGGCGTTGTCGATGACGAGGGCGAGGAGATCTTTGCCGACAAGGTGGGCGTCATAATGGCGCGCGACCTCTCCAAGATTTACCCCAACGCCACCTTCGTCGCTGATGTGAAATCCACCGGCCTCTTCGCCTCTGACCCAGAACTGATCAAGAACGGTGTGACCGCCGATTACTGGAAAACTGGCCACTCCCACATGAAACGCCGGGTCAAGGAATTGGGCGCGCTCGCAGGCTTTGAGAAATCGGGGCATTACTTCCTCGCCGAACCCATCGGGCGCGGTTACGACTGCGGCATGCGCGTCGCAGTCGAGATTTGCAAACTGATGGACCGCAATCCCGATATGTCGATGTCCGACCTGCGCCGTGCGCTGCCCGTGACCTATGCGACGCCCACCATGTCGCCCTATTGCGCCGATACCGAGAAATACGTCGTGCTCGACCGCATCGTCGCCAAACTCGTTGCGCGCCACGCCGCAGGTGAACCCCTCGCCGGGCGCGCG
>NZ_JAGPVV010000293.1 GCF_018066915.1 Roseovarius sp. | reverse complement strand
AGCGCGCCGTCAGGTTGAGAGTCAGGCGTCCGCGCGTTCGTGTGTCCACTCCGCCGCCGGCCTTGGTCGCGAGCGGGTAGACATAGGTCGCCCAGTCGCGATCGACGTCGAGTTCCTGGTAGTAGACGATGCGGACGCGCTGCTCGGCCTGGGGGAGGGGCGGATAAAGGCCGCCGGATCACGGCTGAGCCGCTCCATCCGCGTCTTGTCGCCGAGGATCGAGCCACCCGAGCGCGCCGAGGAGGGATCGACCGCCAGCACCGCCACCCGCAGGCCCTGCGCGGTCAGCATCATGCCGAAACTCTCGATAAAGGTGGATTTGCCCACACCGGGCGTACCCGAAAGCCCAATGCGCACCGCCTGTTTGCCTGCGGATTTCAACGCCTCGATCAGGGCTGCGGCATGGGCGCGGTGGTCGGACCGCGCGCTCTCGATCAAGGTGATTGCGCGCGCCAAGGACCGCCGGTCGCCGGCGATGATCCTCTGTGCGATGTCGGCAATATCCATGCGCTGCCCTTCCTCTTGTCGCCCGCCTTCATGCCTTGGCCCCATGGGCCTTGTCCAGAGGCGAGAGGCGGGCAAGCCTCTGGCCAAGGGCGCGCCGATGCCCGATAACGCGGGGCATGACGCCCGATCTTCCCATTCAAGAGGCCATTCCGGCCCTCATCGACGCGCTGCGCACGCGCGGGCGTGCCGTGCTGCAGGCCCCGCCCGGCGCAGGCAAGACCACGGTTGTGCCGCTCGAGATGCTGCAAGCTGGTCTCACTGAGGGGCGTATCCTGATGCTGGAACCGCGCCGCCTTGCCGCCCGAGCGGCGGCTGAGCGGATGGCGCAGAGCCTTGGGGAAAATCCCGGTGAAACCGTCGGTTACAGGGTGCGCGGCGAGGCGCGCGTGGGGCCGCAGACGCGGATCGAGGTGGTGACAGAGGGAATTCTTACCCGCATGATCCAGTCGGACCCGGAGTTGCGCGGCGTGGGCGCGGTGATCTTTGACGAATTTCACGAACGCTCGCTCAATGCCGATCTGGGGTTGGCGCTCTGCCTTGAGGTGGCAGGGGCGCTGCGCGAGGATCTGATCCTGCTGGTCATGTCCGCCACGCTCGATGCTGCGCCGGTGGCGCAGCTTATGGGGGATGTGCCGGTCATCACCTCGGAGGGGCGCAGCTATCCGGTCGAAATCCGCTGGCGCGACCGTCCCCGGCCCAAGACGCGGCGGTTCGAGGAGGCATTGGCCGATCTGGTGAGCGAGGCCGTGGCCGAGACCACGGGCGGTGTTCTTGTCTTTCTGCCCGGCGAGGGGGAAATTCGCCGCGCTGAGGCGCTCTTGCGCTCGCGCCTGCCTGTGGGGTGCCACCTGCGCCCGCTTTTTGGCGCGATGGAGTTTGCCGCGCAGCGCGCCGCGATTGCGCCGGTCACGGAAGGGCGCAAGATCGTGCTGGCGACGTCGATTGCCGAAACCTCGCTGACCATCGAGGATATTCGCGTGGTGATCGACGGGGGCCTGGCGCGGCGGGCGCGGTTCGATCCCGGTTCGGGCATGTCGCGGCTGGTCACAGAGCCTGTGACGCGCGCCGAGGCCACGCAGCGGGCGGGGCGCGCGGGGCGTGTGGCCGAGGGGCGGTGCTATCGGCTCTGGACACGCGGCGAAGAGGGCGCGTTGCAGGCCTATCCCCCGGCGGAAATCGAGGCGGCGGATCTGGCGGGGCTGGCGCTGGAGCTTGCGCTCTGGGGCGCTGCCCCTCAGGATTTGCCGCTACTGACGCCGCCCAATCCCGGTGCCTATGCCGAGGCGCGCGCGCTGTTGGAGATGCTGGGCGCGCTCGATGCCACAGGCCGGATCACGCCGCATGGCAAGGCGTTGGCGGCGCTGCCGCTGCATCCGCGCTTGGCGCATATGCTGGCGTCTGCGGGGCCAGAGGCGGCGACGTTGGCGGCGCTCTTGGCCGAGCGTGATCCGCTGGGGCGCGGCGCGCCTGTTGATCTGGCGCTGCGGCTGAGTGCGGTGCGCGACCTGCGCGCCTTTGAGGCGCGCTATGTCCATGCCGTCCATCGTGGCCCGCTGGAGCGGATCAAGACCGAGGCGCGGCGTCTGGCGGCGCAGACCAAGGGGAGGGGGCAAGGCGGGCGTAGCGATGCCGAATGTGCGGCCCTTGCCTATCCGGACCGGATCGGCCTGCGCCGCAAGGGCGAGGCCCCGCGCTATGTGCTCTCGGGGGGCAAGGGCGCGGTTCTGCCCGAGGGCGATCCGATGGCGCAGACTCGGTTGATCGTGGCGACCGATCTGGATGGCGACCCGCGCGAGGCGCGTATCCGGCAGGCCATCGCGATTTCCGAGGCGGAAATTCGCGGGCTCTTTGCCGACCGGATCGCGTGGCAGGATGTCTGCCTCTGGGATCGACGCGAGCGGCGGGTGGTGGCGCGCAAACAGGAACGGTTTGGCGCGCTCGTGCTGGATGATCGGCATTGGACCGACGCGCCAGAGGAACGCATTGCGCGGGCCATGCTGGACGGGGTGCGTGATCTGGGTCTGACGTGGAGCGATCCCGCCCGGCGCTTTGTCGCGCGGGTGCAGCTATTGCGCGACGGGGGCGCGGACCTGCCGGACATGTCCGAGGCGGCGCTGATCGAGACATTGGACGACTGGCTCTTGCCCTATCTTCGAGGGGTGCGCAGCGCGCCGGAGTGGAAGCGGTTCGAGATGCTCGATGCGCTGCGCGCGCGGCTGGATTGGGACCAGATGCAGATGCTGGACCGGGCGGCGCCTGCGCAGTTCACTACGCCCTTGGGTCGGAAAATCCCCATCGACTATAGCGGCGAGTATCCCGAGATTACCCTGCGGTTGCAGGAAATGTTCGGCCAGACCACCCATCCCACCGTCGGGCGCACGCCGTTGCGCGTGACGCTGTTGTCACCGGGAAATCGCCCGGTGCAGACCACGCTCGATCTGCCGGGGTTCTGGGCCAGTTCCTATGCGGATGTGCGCAAGGACATGCGCGGGCGCTATCCGCGGCATCCTTGGCCCGAGGACCCGACCGAGGCCGATCCCACCCTGCGTGCCAAACCCCGCAACATCCCGTGATTTGAATTCTGCGGCCAAATGTCTTATATCCTGATGTCAGACAAACTTGCCCGAGCAGAGCAAAACCAAAGTGAACCAGATCTTTCCCCAGACCGCGCCCGGCGCGGTCGATGACGCCATATATCTGCCGCGCAGGCAGGTGGCGGCGCTGTGCTGGCGCAAGCACAAGGGGCGCAAGGAGGTTCTGTTGATCACCAGCCGCGACACCGGCCGTTGGGTGGTGCCCAAGGGCTGGCCCATCGAGGGGTTGACGGATGCGCAATCTGCGCTGCAAGAGGCATGGGAAGAGGCGGGCGTGCGCGCCGATGCCGACAAGGCGCGGTTGATCGGATGCTTTGCCTATGAGAAGGCGCTGCGCGATGGCCGTTCATTGCCGGTCGAGGCCAATCTCTACAAGGTGCGATTGCGCGACGACGAGGTGCGTGACCGTTTCCCCGAAGCACGCGAGCGGCGGCGCATGTGGGTCACGCCGCGCAGGGCAGCCAAGATGGTGATCGAGCCAGACCTGCAGGATATTCTGCGGCGGTTCTGATCCGGGTTATTTCGGCATCAAGACCCAGTAATCCAGATCCAGCAACACATGCGGCAGGTGTTTGCCATCTGCACCGCGCAGGGTAAAGGGCGCGCCGCCCTTGGTCGCCACCAGTCTCAGGCGCAGCGCCCCCACCCCCGGTGCAGCGGTATCCGTGCGGTCCAGAACCTCGGACCAGGCGCGCACGGTATCGCCTGCAAAGCACGGGTTGGCGTGGCTGCCTGCGTTGATCGCCACGATCATCTGGGCATTGGCGAGGCCATTGAACGACAGCGCCCGCGCCATCGAGATCACATGCCCGCCGTAAATCAGCCGCTTGCCATCGGCGCGCGGTGTCGCGTCGAAATGCGTCTTGGAGGTGTTTTGCCAGAGGCGTGTGGCCATCATATGCTCGGCCTCTTCAATCGTCACGCCATCGACATGGTCGATCTGCTCTCCCATCTCGTAATCGCCCCAGCGATGCGGCTCTCCGGCGAGGGTGAAATCGTAATGCGTGAAGTCTAGGCCCGCGGGGATAATGAGATCGCTTGCCGCGACGCAGGGCGCGGTATCCGGCACGTGATCTGCGGGGGCGGGGACCGCCTCATCGCGTTTGCGCACCATGACCCAACGGACGAATTCCATCACCGGCAAGTCGTGCTGATTAAAGCCAGTGGTGCGCACATAGACCACCCCGGTCTTGCCCGAGGAATTCTGCTTGAGGCCGATCACCTCGGACTGCGCGCGCAGCGTGTCGCCGGCATAGACCGGGCGCAGCCACCGCGCCTCGGCATAGCCCAGATTGGCCACGGCATTGAGCGAGATATCGGGCACGGATTTGCCGAATACGATATGGAAGGCCGCCAGATCGTCAATCGGGCTGGCGGGCAGGCCGCAGACATGGGCGAATTCATCAGAGGAATAGATCGCATGGCGCGCTGGATAGAGGGCGTGATAGAGCGCGCGCTCGCCCCCCGACACGGTGCGCGGCACCGCATGGCGGATCACCTGCCCAAGCTCGTAATCCTCGAAAAACCGGCCCGTATTGGTCTTGGCCATGCTTACTGTTCCCCCAGCTTCATATCGGGCGTGTAGGTGCCGTCCTTGTCCTTGACCACGGCCTGACCGCAGCGCATCACGCCATTGGCGGCATCAAAGGCATAGGTCGGGTCGCCATAGAGCGACCAGCCGTTGTTGAGCGCAGCTGTCACCTTGTGGCAGAACTCCGACGTGTCGTCGGCGCTGAGAAATCGGTAGAGTTTCATGGTTCACCCCGGAAACGGCCAGACGCCCAGCCAGTTGTGAATGGCGGTCATGATCAGGAAGAGCACGATCGTAATGACCACGAGAAGGATGTCGCGCTTGGCCTCGCCGGGTTTCGGGCGGTTCCAGTCTTCGGATTTGTTGATCATCACCACCTCGAGCACCGCCCAGATGAGCAGCCCGCCAAAGAGGATGAGCGAGGCGAGATCGCCATTGACCAAGAGATGCGCCACCGCCCAGACCTTGACCGCTGTCAATTGCGGATGGCGCATGGCCCCGCGCAGCCGCCCCTTGGTGGCGCTCATGCCATAGAGAAACACCGCGCCAAGCATCATCAGGTTGTTGACATGCACCGTCCAAGTTGGGGGATACCAGACGTTGATGACGTCCGCCTGCCGATAGCCGATCACCATCAGCACCAGACCGGCGAGGATACCGACAGCGGCAATGCCCTTGCCCGCGTTCCCCAGACTTGCGCGCAGGTCGGGGGCCACCCGTTTGAAAAGATGCGCCGCGATCCAGAGGATCAGCCCGAGGATGAGGTAAACCATGGTTGCTACTCCGCTGCCATTTCCCGTATCGCCTGAGCTTTGGCCAGAATACGCTGTGCGGACACGACGTGCAGGTTCTCGACAATCTGCCCGTCCACCACGGCAATCCCCTGACCCGAGGCGCGGCTTTCTTCATAGGCTGCGATCTGGCGTCCCGCCAGTTCAATTTCGGAATTGGTGGGGGCAAAGGCGGTGTTGGCGATTTCCAACTGCGCCGGATGGATCAGCGTCTTGCCGTCAAACCCAAGGTCGCGCCCCTGCTCACATTCGAACTTGAGCCCGTCACCATCGCGAAAACGGTTATAGACCCCGTCCACCGCCACGATCCGCGCCGCGCGCGCCGCCATCACGATCATCTGGAGCGAGGCCCAGAGCGGCATCCGGTCGGCGCGCACCCGGCAGCCGAGATCCTTGATCAGGTCATTGGTGCCCGCCACCAGCCCTGTCACCTGTCGGTGTGCCGCGATTTCGCGGGCATTGAATACGCTGATCGGTGTTTCCATCATGGTCCAGACCGGCAGGTCCGTGCCGATCACATCCGACAGATTGTCAATATCCGAAGGCGTGTTGACCTTGGGCAAGAGGATCGCATCGGCCCCGGCGTCACGCAGGGCGCGGGCATCCTCCAGCCCCCATTCGGTCGTGAGCGCGTTGATCCGCACGATCTTGTAGCGATAGCCATAGCCGCCCTGCCGAAGCGCCTCGACCAGCGTGGCGCGCGCGGAGGCCTTGGCATCGGGGGCCACCGCATCCTCGAGATCAAAGATGATCGCGTCGGTGGGCAGGTCGCGCGCCTTTTCCAAACCGCGCTCTTTCGAGCCTGGGATATATAGCACCGAACGGTAGGGATGCATGCTGCTGTCCATGGGTCTGCCCTTTGATGGATTCTGTCTGCGGTAATAATCTTGCGCAGGAATGGCATTTTTCGGCGGAAATGTTCAAGCGATTTCTCGCCGCGATGCAGCGATGTAGCGGTTCCATTGCGGCGTCCGGGTTCATTAACCCCTTGTTCATCTCTCTTTCGGCATGATGGGCGCGCGACGGCCGGGGGGCCAACCCAAGAGAAAGGGTGACTGATGATCAAGACAGTGATGGCCGGTCTAGGCGCTGTGGCGCTGGCACAAGCCCCGGCGCAGGCGCAAACCGGGGCTTGCGCCCCGCGCGACATGGTGGTGCAGCGCCTGGCCGATGCCTATGGCGAGACGCGGCAATCCATGGGGCTGGGGGCCAACAACATGGTGGTCGAGGTCTTTGCCAGTGGCACCTCGGGCAGTTGGACCATCACGGTGACGGGCAGCGATGGTGTTACCTGCCTTGTGGCCAGCGGTCAGGCCTATGAGGCCACCGCCGAAACCGAGCCCAAGCCGGGCAAGGGGGCCTAGAACATTTAGAACAGCCCGTCCCAGATCAGTTTGATCCCGGTGATCGTGAGCAAAACGTAAGTGACGGCAAAGAACGCGCGTTCCGGCATGATCCGGTGCGCGCGCACGCCAATCCATGCCCCCAAGAGGGCAAAGGGCGCAAGGATGATGTCGATTGTCAGCGTTTCCCGCGTGAAGAGACCCAGCATCCCGTAGGGCACCGCCTTGACGATGTTGAAGACAAAGAACATCAGCACCGTGGTCGCCTGATAGCGCGTCTTGTCGAGCCCGCGCGATAGCAGGTAAACCGCTGCAGGTGGCCCGCCCGCGTGGCTGACAAAGCTGGTGAAACCGGCCACCAACCCCGCCAGCACCCCGCTCCATCCCGGCAAGGGCGCATGCCCCCGGCGCATCACCCGCGCCCGCAAGACCGTCTGCCAGAGCACAAAAATCAGCGCGATCCCCCCGATCAGCAGGCGCAGCAGATCCGCATCCGCCATGCGGTAAAACGCCATGCCAAGACCGATCCCCGGCACTCCGCCAAGGATCAGCATCGTCACCTCGACCCGCCCCCATTGCCGCCAGTAGGGGCGCAGGGTGGCGACGTCGATCAGCATCAGAATGGGCAGCATGATGCCGAGGGCCATCGCCGGTGGGACAAAGAGCGCCAGAATCGCCGCCCCGGCAAAAGACGCGCCAGAGCCGAAGCCGCCCTTGGACACCCCCGCCAAGAGCGCCGCGAACACCCCGATTGCAATCACCTCGACGGTCATCGTCCCGGCTCCTAACCTCTGCGCCTGCCTGCACTTTCACGGTATACGACCGCATCCCGCTGTCACGCCGAAAATCCGCCGCAGTGCAGCACTCTTGCAAGATCATTAAATTCGGACTAGGCCCAAGCGCAACTTTTCAACCGACGGAGAATGATCCAATGGCCAGACCCAAGATTGCGCTGATCGGCGCCGGACAGATTGGCGGCACGCTCGCCCATCTCGCCGCGCTCAAGGAACTGGGCGATATCGTCCTGTTCGACATCGCCGAAGGCACCCCCGAGGGCAAAGCGCTCGACATCGCGGAATCCGGCCCCTCCGAAGGGTTTGACGCGACGCTCAAGGGCACGCAGTCCTATGCCGATATCGCGGGTGCCGATGTCTGCATCGTCACCGCCGGTGTGCCGCGCAAGCCGGGCATGAGCCGCGATGACCTCTTGGGCATCAACCTCAAGGTCATGAAATCCGTGGGCGAGGGCATTGCCGCCAACGCGCCCGATGCGTTTGTGATCTGCATCACCAACCCGCTCGATGCGATGGTCTGGGCGCTGCAGAAATTCTCGGGTCTGCCCGCGCACAAGGTCTGCGGCATGGCGGGCGTGCTGGATAGCGCCCGTTTCCGCCACTTCCTCAGCGTTGAATTCAACGTCTCGATGAAGGATGTCACCGCGTTCGTTCTGGGTGGGCATGGCGACACGATGGTGCCCTCGGTGCGCTATTCGACCGTCGCAGGCATTCCCCTGCCGGACCTGATCGAGATGGGCTGGACCACGCAAGAGAAACTCGACGCCATCGTGCAGCGCACCCGTGATGGCGGTGCCGAGATCGTGGGCCTTCTGAAGACTGGTTCCGCCTTTTACGCCCCTGCGACGTCGGCGATCGAAATGGCCGAGGCCTATCTCAAGGATCAAAAGCGGGTTCTGCCCTGTGCGGCCTATTGTGACGGCGAATTCGGCCTCAAGGACATGTATGTCGGCGTGCCGACCGTGATCGGCGCGGGCGGGATCGAGCGGATCGTCAACATCAAGCTCAACAAGGACGAGCAGGACATGTTCGACAAGTCAGTCGATGCGGTCAAAGGTCTGGTCAAGGCCTGCAAGGAAATCGACCCCTCGCTGGTGTGATCACCTGCGGTCAACGCTTCTGGATCAGGGCCGACACGCGTTCGGCCCTGATTCTTTTTGGTGCAACCTCTGGGCCAATTTGCGTTTTGTGATCACACGATTTGGCCGTGTGATCACAAAATGACGATTTTCGCGCCAAAACCTGCCATTCCGCAAAAAACGATTTATACAGCCGCAGGATATATGCCACACCCTGTCCCAATCGCAGCAAAACGGGACAGTTTGATGAATATCCATGAGTATCAGGCGAAAGCCCTGCTTCGCTCTTACGGCGCCCCGGTGTCGGATGGCCGCGTGGTTCTGCGCGCCGAAGAGGCCAAGACCGCCGCAGGCGCGCTTGATGGCCCGATCTGGGTGGTCAAGGCGCAAATCCACGCCGGTGGCCGTGGCAAGGGCAAGTTCAAGGAAGCGGGTGCTGGTGAGGCCGGTGGTGTGCGTCTGGCCCGTTCCGTCGAAGAAGCCGCCGAAGAGGCCAAGCGCATGCTGGGCCGCACCCTCGTGACCAAACAGACCGGACCGGCGGGCAAGCAGGTCAACCGCATTTACATCGAGGATGGCTCGGGTATTCAGACCGAGATGTATCTGGCCCTCTTGGTGGATCGTCAGACCAGCCGCGTGTCCTTTGTCTGCTCGACCGAGGGCGGGATGGACATCGAAGAGGTCGCCGAAAAGACGCCTGAAAAGATCCTGTCGTTCAGCGTCGATCCTGCGACCGGCTATCAGCCGTTCCATGGTCGCCGCATCGCGTTCAACCTTGGTCTCACCGGCGGTCAGGTCAAGCAATGCGTCAACCTCATGGGTATTCTCTACAAGCTCTTCCTCGACAAGGACATGGAGATGCTGGAGATCAACCCGCTGATCGTGTCGGACAAGGGTGATCTGAAATGTCTCGACGCCAAGATGGGGTTTGATTCCAACGCCATTTACCGCCACGCGGACATTGCCGAGCTGCGCGACACGACCGAAGAAGACCCCAAGGAGCTTGAGGCCTCGAAATACGACCTCAACTACATCGCGCTGGATGGCGAGATCGGCTGCATGGTCAATGGCGCGGGCCTGGCGATGGCCACCATGGACATCATCAAGCTCTACGGGGCGGAGCCTGCCAACTTCCTCGATGTGGGCGGTGGGGCGACCAAGGAGAAGGTCACCGAGGCCTTCAAGATCATCACCTCCGATCCGCAAGTGAAGGGCATCCTCGTCAACATCTTCGGCGGCATCATGCGCTGCGAT
>NZ_JAGPVV010000290.1 GCF_018066915.1 Roseovarius sp. | reverse complement strand
GAGAATATGGGGCGGTTTCTGGCGAACTCGCTGGGGTCGGAGGAGACCACGCTTTACAATATGGTCGCGGCCTATGCGATGTTCGCCAATGGTGGCGAGCGGGTGCGCCCGACCTTGGTAGACCGGGTGCAGGACCGCTATGGCAAGACCGTCTATCGCCATGATCAGCGCGATTGCGTCGATTGCGGTGATCCCGGTATTCCCGCGGATCGCGGCCCGCGCATCGTGTCGGACCGCGAGCGGGTGATGAATGCGGTCACGGCCTATCAGCTCACTTCGATGCTCAAGGGCGTGGTGGATCGCGGCACGGCGGCGGGGGCCATCAACCTGCCGGTGCCGGTGGCGGGCAAGACCGGCACCACCAATGACGCGCGCGATGTGTGGTTCGTGGGCTTTACCAGCAATATCGCGGCGGGCTGTTATATCGGCCATGATCAGCCGCGCGGTCTTGGGCGGTCGGCCTATGGGTCGTCGCTCTGCGGGCCGGTGTTTCAGGAGTTCATGGAAGAGGCGGTCAAGAAATACGGGGGCGGGGCGTTTGAAGTGCCGCCCGGCGGGCATTTCATCAAGATCGACCGGTTCACCGGCGCGCGCCTGTCGGATGATGCGACCGGCGACAATGTGGTGGCCGAGTATTTCCGCGATGGCGAGGAGCCGATTTTTGGCGTGGCCTATGACGGCGGGTTTGCCATGGGCAATGACCTTGACCTCTATAGTGCCGGCGAGCGCGAGCAGGTGCAGGAGGTCACGACCTCGACCGGCGAAAAGGCGCAGGTGGGGGGCAAGGCCAGTTTCGGGTCGATGAGTTCGGGCGGGCTCTACTAGCGCGCTGACCGATGTCGGGCTCTCTTGCCCGGCCCGGCGCGCTGCGCTATCACCCGCACCTGACCAGACAAGGACATTCCGATGCGCGCAGAAACCCAGAACCTCGTGGCCGAGATCGAAAAGTCGCTGGAGCTGTTGCGTCAGCGGCTGGGGTGGGAGACCGCCCGGCACCGGCTGGAGGAGTTCAACGCGCGGGTTGAAGATCCGACGCTCTGGGATGATCCCGCCCGCGCGCAGGCGCTGATGCGGGACCGGCAGGCGCTGGTCGATGCGCTGGAGACCCATGACAGCATCAAGCGGGAGTTGGAGGACAATCTGGGCCTGATCGAGCTGGGCGAGGCCGAGAGTGACGCCGAGGTCGTGGGCGAGGCCGAGGCCGCGATCAAGGCTCTGGCCAAGGTGGCCGCCGCCAAGGAGTTGGAGGCGCTCTTGGATGGCGAGGCGGATTCCAACGATACGTTTCTGGAAATCAACGCAGGCGCCGGCGGCACCGAGAGCTGTGACTGGGCGTCGATGCTGGCGCGGATGTATGTGCGTTGGGCGGAAAAGCGCGGCTACACCGTCGAATTGCAGTCGGAATCGGCGGGCGACGAGGCGGGAATCAAATCTGCCGCCTACAAGATCAGCGGTCACAACGCCTATGGCTGGCTCAAGTCCGAATCGGGCGTGCATCGTCTGGTGCGGATTTCGCCGTTTGATTCCGCCGCCAAGCGGCACACCTCGTTTTCTTCGGTCTGGGTCTATCCGGTGGTGGATGACAATATCGAAATCGAGGTCAACCCGTCGGATATCCGGATCGACACCTATCGCAGTTCCGGCGCGGGCGGGCAGCATGTGAACACCACCGACTCGGCGGTGCGGATCACCCACCACCCGACCGGCATCGTGGTGACAAGTTCGGAAAAATCCCAGCACCAGAACCGCGATATCGCCATGAAGGCGCTGAAATCGCGGCTCTATCAGTTGGAGCTTGACCGCCGCAACGCCGCCATTAATGCCGCGCATGATGCCAAGGGCGATGCGGGCTGGGGCAATCAGATCCGGTCGTATGTGTTGCAGCCCTATCAGATGGTCAAGGACCTGCGCACCGGGGTCGAGACATCGGACACCAAGGGGGTGCTTGACGGTGATCTCGACGAGTTCATGGCCGCCACCCTTGCGATGAATGTCAGCGGCAAGAGCCGGGCCGAGGCGCAGGGGGGTGATTGACCGGGCAAGCCCTGCCTGCGTAGGGTGTGGTCCGGTGAAATAAGTGGGGAATCCGGGGGGCATCGCTGCTTTGCCGCTTTTATCCGCCGGGATGAGCCATTAGATACAGAACTGAAATTCCCGGGGACGACAACCGACCCCCGAGAAAGGGAGAAATTGAAATGCTGAACAATATTGGCCTTCCGGGGCTTCTTCTGATCGCGGTGGTGGTGCTGGTGCTCTTTGGGCGCGGCAAGATCTCGTCGCTCATGGGGGAGGTGGGCAAGGGCATCACCTCGTTCAAGAAAGGTGTCGCTGAGGGCACCAAAGAGCTGGATGACGCCAGCAAGGAGTCTGCGGACACCGCGCGCGACGTGACCCCGACCGAAGACAAAGACAAGGTCTGATCCTTAAATGTTCGATCTCGGCTGGACGGAGCTATTGCTCATCGGCATCGTGGCCTTGATCGTTGTGGGGCCAAAAGAGTTGCCCGGCATGTTCCGGGCCGTTGGGAAGTTCGTGGGCAAGGCCAAGGGCATGGCCCGTGAGTTCAGCCGGGCGATGAATGACGCCGCCGATCAGTCTGGCGTGGGCGACATTCAAAAGACCTTCAAATCCGCCGCGAACCCGATGAAAACCGCGATGGATGAGGTGCGCAAGACCACAGACAGTGTCACGCGCGATCTGAACGCGGCGACCAAGCCGCCGCTCAGCCCAGACCAGCAGGCCGCCGCCGACAAGGCGCGTGCTGCCACCGCCGAGATGGCGGAGGCGCGCAAAGTGCCCAAGGCCGAAGCGGCACCCGCGCCTGAGAAGGCCGGCGCAAAGCCCAAGGCCGCGCCCAAGGCTGCTGCGCCCAAGGCCAAGGCCGCGCCCAAGGCCAAGGCCGCCCCCAAGCCATCGGCAAAGAAGACCAAGGCAGGGGATGAGGCATGAGCCCGCAGGATGACATCGACGACAGCAGCGCGCCGCTGATCGAACATCTGGCCGAGTTGCGCACGCGGCTGATCCGGTCGGTCATCGCCTTTGTCATCGGTATTTGTCTGGCCTTTGTCGTGGCCGAGCCGATCCTGCAATTCCTGCTCGAGCCGATCGAGGCGAG
Organism: Roseovarius sp.; assembly: GCF_018066915.1. Lineage (GTDB taxonomy): Bacteria > Pseudomonadota > Alphaproteobacteria > Rhodobacterales > Rhodobacteraceae > Roseovarius. The sequence continues at coordinate 7,532 of NZ_JAGPVV010000290.1, read as the reverse complement.
CCTGCGTGAGTTGGGTGATCCGTCGCCCACGATGCAGTATACCAGCCCGCAGGAATATCTGTTCACGCTGTTCCGGATTTCGATGGTGTTCGGCTTTGCGCTGGCCTTTCCGGTGATCGGCTTCCAGATGTGGCGCTTTGTGGCGCCCGGTCTCTACAAGCAGGAAAAGAACGCGTTTTTGCCGTTCATGATCGCCTCGCCGCTGATGTTCCTCTTGGGCGCGTCCTTTGCGCATTTCGTGGTGACACCGCTGGCGATGGCGTTTTTCCTGGGTTTTGCCGATGTGCCCTCGATCATTGCCGATCTGATGACCGGGTTGGTTAACCCGGATGCCGTGCCGGGGGCCCCTGCCGCGAGTGAGGGTATTCGCATCACCTTCTTTGGCAAGGTCAACGAGAGCCTTGATATCACGCTGAAATTCATCATCGCCTTTGGCCTCTGCTTTCAGTTGCCGGTCTTGCTCACGCTGATGGGCAAGGCGGGGCTGGTGAGTGCGGGGGGGCTTAAGTCGGTGCGCAAATATGCGGTGGTCGGTATTCTGATCCTCGCTGCACTGGTGACGCCGCCCGATGTGATGACGCAATTGATCCTGTTTGTTGTGGTGTATGGCCTCTATGAAATCTCGATCCAGCTTGTTTCGTTGGTCGAGAAGAAGCGTGAGGCGGAATTGCGCGCGCAAGGCCTGTGGTTTGACGAGGAAGAGGCGGCGGATGCTGCTGAGGCTGAGGCAGACGAAGGAAAAGGCAAGATCTGAATGGCTGATCCTTTGGAGCGTATCGCCGACGCGCTGGAGCGGATGGCCCCGGCACCGCTGTCGGCCCCTGATTTTGACGCGGCGGATGCCTTTGTCTGGCATGTCAGCCCTGACCGGCTGGAGCCGGTGCGGCAGGTGAGCCGGGTCGAAATGGGTCTCTTGGTGGGGGTGGACCGCTCGCGCGATACGCTGTTGCAGAACACGGTGCAATTTGCGCGCGGCCTGCCTGCGAATAACGCGCTCCTCTGGGGGGCGCGCGGCATGGGCAAGTCGAGCCTTGTCAAAGCGGTGCATGCGGCGGTGCGGGCGCAGGGGCTGCCGCTCAAGATCGTGGAATTGCAGCGCGAGGACCTGCCGTCGGTCAGTCGATTGCTGAACCTCTTGCGCGGGTCCGAGGCGCGGTTTCTGCTCTTTTGTGACGATCTGTCGTTTTCCCATGATGACCAGCATTACAAATCGCTCAAGGCGGTTCTGGATGGCGGGATTGAGGGGCGGCCGGACAATGTGGTGTTCTATGCCACGTCGAACCGCCGCCATCTGATGCCGCGTGACATGATCGAGAATGAGCGGTCATCGGCGATCAACCCGTCGGAAGCGGTCGAGGAAAAGGTGTCTCTGTCGGATCGGTTCGGTCTGTGGCTGGGGTTCCATGCCTGCGATCAGGATCAATATCTGGCGATGATCCGGGGCTATTGCGATGCCTACGGGGTCGAGATCGACGACGAAACGCTGCGCGCCGAGGCTGTCGAATGGCAGGCCACGCGCGGGGCGCGGTCGGGCCGGGTGGCGTGGCAGTATTTCACCGATCTGGCGGGGCGGCGCGGCGTCGCGGTCGGATAAGCCGGCATAAATCGCGGAAATACGCGCGTTCCCTCTTTGTTCTTAGAATTGTCTTGGAAGCGGCGGCGCTCTCGCCTATGTGTGGGTGAGATGAGTCCGGGGGGTCAGAATGGCCGATCTGAAGTATATCGAGGTGCGCGGCGCGCGCGAGCATAACCTCAAGAATATCGACGTGGATATTCCACGCGATCAGCTGGTGGTGATCACCGGGCTGTCTGGCTCTGGCAAATCGAGCCTCGCCTTTGATACGATCTATGCCGAGGGGCAGCGGCGCTATGTCGAGTCCCTCAGCGCCTATGCGCGGCAGTTCCTCGATATGATGGAAAAGCCGGATGTGGATCATATCAGCGGTCTGTCACCTGCGATTTCCATCGAGCAAAAGACGACGAGCAAGAATCCCCGCTCGACCGTGGGCACGGTGACGGAGATTTACGATTACCTCCGGCTGCTCTTTGCCCGCGTCGGCACGCCCTATTCCCCCGCCACCGGCCTGCCTATCGAGGCGCAGCAGGTGCAGGATATGGTGGACCGGGTGATGACGATGGAGGAGGGCACGCGCGCCTATCTGCTGGCCCCGATCGTGCGCGACCGCAAGGGCGAGTATCGCAAGGAATTTCTGGAACTGCGGAAATCCGGATTTCAGCGGGTCAAGGTCGATGGCGCGTTCTATGAATTGGACGAGCCGCCCACGCTCGACAAGAAATTCCGCCATGACATTGATGTTGTGGTGGATCGCTTGGTGGTCAAGGACGGGTTGCAGACCCGGCTTGCGGACAGTTTCCGAACAGCGCTTGATCTGGCGGACGGGATTGCAGTGCTGGAAACCGCGCCCAAGGACGGCGAGCCGGAGCGGATGATCTTTTCCGAGAAATTCGCCTGTCCGGTGAGCGGGTTCACCATCCCCGAGATCGAGCCGCGGCTTTTCTCGTTCAACGCGCCCTTTGGGGCCTGCCCGGAGTGTGACGGGCTGGGGGCGGAGCTGTTCTTTGACGAGCGGTTGGTGGTGCCGGATGAGGCGCTGAAACTGGCGGATGGGGCGATTGCGCCCTGGCGCAAGGGCAAAAGCCCTTATTTCACGCAGACCATCAATTCCATCGCCAAGCATTACGAATTTGACCGCAGCAGCCCTTGGAAAGACCTGCCTGAGCATGTGAAACAGGTGTTTCTGCATGGGTCTGGTGAGGAAGAGATCAATTTCCGCTATGACGAGGGCGGGCGCGTTTATCAGGTGAGCCGGGTGTTCGAAGGGGTCATTCCCAATATGGAACGCCGCTATCGCGAGACGGATTCAGCTTGGGTGCGCGAGGAATTCGAGCGTTATCAGAACAACCGGCCCTGTGGGGCCTGCGGTGGCTATCGTCTGCGGGCCGAGGCATTGGCGGTGCGGATTGGTCCCGCCAAAGGCGGGCATGACCAGTGCCTGCATGTGGGCCAGGTGGTTCAGATGTCGATCCGCGAGGCGCTGGAGTGGTGCGGCACGGTGCCGGATCATCTGGGCAAGCAGAAGAACGAGATCGCGCGCGCCATTCTCAAGGAAATCCGCGAGCGGCTGGGGTTTCTGAACAATGTGGGCCTCGATTACCTGACGCTGAGCCGCAATGCGGGCACGCTGTCTGGGGGCGAGAGCCAGCGTATCCGGCTGGCCAGCCAAATCGGCAGCGGGCTGACAGGGGTGCTCTATGTGCTGGATGAGCCGTCGATTGGCCTGCATCAGCGCGACAATGGGCGGCTCTTGGAAACGCTGCGCAATTTGCGGGATCAGGGCAATACGGTCATTGTGGTCGAGCATGACGAAGAGGCCATTCGCACCGCCGATTACGTGTTTGACATCGGCCCCGGTGCCGGGGTGCATGGCGGCCGCGTGGTGAGCCATGGCACGCCTGACGCGGTGGCGGCCGATCCCGCGTCACTGACCGGGCAATACCTGTCGGGTGCGCGCGAGATTGCGGTGCCAGAGGTGCGGCGCAAGGGCAACAAGAAGAAGCTGACGGTGGTCAAGGCGACCGGCAACAACCTCAAGGACGTGACGGCGACCTTCCCGCTGGGACAGTTTGTCTGTGTGTCGGGGGTATCGGGCGGGGGCAAATCGACGCTGACGATTGAGACCCTGTTCAAGACCGCCTCGATGCGCCTGAATGGGGCGCGACAGACGCCCGCGCCCTGTGAGACGATCAAGGGGCTCGAGCATCTCGACAAGGTGATCGACATTGATCAGCGGCCCATCGGGCGCACGCCGCGCAGCAACCCGGCCACCTACACGGGGGCGTTCACGCCGATCCGGGATTGGTTCGCTGGTCTGCCCGAGGCCAAGGCGCGCGGCTACAAGCCGGGGCGGTTCAGTTTCAACGTCAAGGGCGGGCGCTGCGAGGCCTGTCAGGGCGATGGTCTGATCAAGATCGAGATGCATTTCCTGCCGGATGTCTATGTGGAATGCGAGACCTGCAAGGGCGCGCGGTATAACCGCGAGACGCTGGAAATACGGTTTAAAGGCAAGAGCATCGCCGACGTTCTGGATATGACCGTGGAAGAGGCGCAGGAGTTTTTCAAGGCGGTGCCGAGCATCCGCGAGAAGATGGATGCGCTGATGCGGGTTGGCCTTGGCTATATCAAGGTGGGCCAGCAGGCGACGACCCTCTCGGGCGGTGAGGCGCAGCGTGTGAAGCTGTCCAAGGAACTGGCCAAGCGGTCCACGGGGCGCACGCTCTATATTCTCGACGAGCCGACCACGGGGCTGCATTTCGAGGATGTGAAAAAGCTCTTGGAAGTGCTGCACGAGTTGGTGGATCAGGGCAATTCGGTCATTGTGATCGAGCATAACCTCGATGTGATCAAGACCGCCGACCATATCATCGACATTGGCCCCGAGGGCGGCGATGGCGGCGGCGAGATCGTGGCGGTGGGCACGCCGGAAGAGGTGGCCGAAGAGCCGCGCAGCCATACCGGGCGCTATCTCAAGGAGATATTGGCCGCGCGCCGTGTGGCGGCGGAATAGGGTATGCGGCGGTTTTTGAGGATTTGCGGGCGCGGCCTTGGGGGGGCGCTGCTGCTGATCCTTGGGGTCTGGATTGGGCTGAGCCTGCATTTCCAGATTGCCGCGCCGCTGGTCTATGTCTTTTACCTTGGTCTGGCGCTTGGGTGTTTAGGCGCGGTGCGGATGCTGTGGCGGGGGCACTGGGGCCCGGTCTGGGCTCTTTGCGCTGTGGTGCTGGCGGTCTGGGCGCTGTGGTGGGGCAGTATTGCGCCGCGACAGGACAGGGACTGGTTGCCGGAGGTCTCGCGCGGTGTGACCTCGGAGCCCGCCCGCGATGGTCTGGTGCTTGTGCGCAATATCCGGGATTTCCGCTGGTCGAGCCCGACCGAGGCGGTCGAGAGCTGGTATGATCTGACGGTTGATCCGGAGCAGATCACGTCCGTCGACATGATCATGTCGGTCTGGGACAGCCCCGAAATCGCGCATACGCTGGTCAGTTTCGGCTTTGCGGATGGGCGGCATATCGTCTTTTCCGGGGAAATCCGCAGGGAAGTGGGCGAAGAGTTTTCCGCCCTTGGCGGGTTTTTCAAGCGCTTTGAACTGGTGTTGATCGCTGCCGATGAGCGCGACATCGTGCATCTGCGCACCGATGCGCGGGGCGAGGCGGTCTCGCTCTATCCGGTGGCGATGGGTGCGGCGCAGCGCAAGGCGCTGTTTCTGGCGTTTCTGGACTATGGCAATGATTTGGCGCGGGAGCCGCGCTGGTATCACACGCTCTGGACCAATTGCACGACGATGCCCTATCGGCTGGTGCGGCAGGTCGCGGATGGCGCGGTGTTTGATCTGCGGGTGATCCTGTCGGGGCGGCTGCCGGGATATCTCTATGATCTGGGGGTGTTGCCGGGGGCGCAGACGGCGCCGCTGGCAGAGTTGAAGGCGCGGGCCGCGCTGCCGCGCCGCCCTGTGGCCGGGCTGAGCAGCGCAAAATATTCAGCGCTGCTGCGCCAAGGGTGGCGCGACTAGAGCGTGATCGGCGCGGGGTTAGTTGAGCACCGCCGCTGCGGCCCCGATCAGGTCGAGAACCTCGCGGGTTTCGCGGTTGACGCGGTAAATCTGATCGCCGACGCGGTAGTAGGTCTGGTTCCGGTCCAGACCGTAGCGACCGGGATTGCGCAGAATGATGTAATCCTCGTTGATGCGGTCGCCGATGCGGTAATAGCCTTGCTTCTTTGCCTGACCGGGGGGCTGACAGCCGTTGTGTTTCTTGGCCAGTCCCGGCGGGCAATGGCCGTGGCCCGCAAAGGCAGGGGCACCGCCCAAGGTGATACCCAAGATCAACAGTATCATCGTGTGTTTCATGGCCTGTCCTTTCGTGTGAGCGATAGACATGGGCCGTCTCACGCCCGATGCCAAGGGCGGGCGTGAGCGATGGGCGAAACCTTGCCGTTACTTCTTGAGCGGGCAGGTCGAGAGGCCGAGGATCGAATAGAGCGGGCAAGAGGACATAAGGCCCGTCACCAGCGGAATGACCCCGATGAGGTAAAGCCAGCTATAGGCCCCATCACGGTTGAGCACGAAGCCCGCAAGCAGAGCCAGACCGAGCAGGATGCGCAGGGCGCGGTCGATGGAGCCGACATTTTTCTTGAGCATGGGATCACCTGTGGATTGAGGGGCGCATTGGCCCGGTTGATGCGCTCCTTGTCCCATGCTGTGGGGATGCGGTCTGTGATCTGGTCACAGAGGTGATCGGATTTATGGTGCGCTCAGGCGTCGATTTCGACCCAGAGGGGGACGTGATCCGAGGGTTTGTCGTGGCCGCGAATGTCCTTGTCGATGCCGCACTCGGTCATCAGGTCTGCCGCCTGTGGGCTGAGCAGGAAATGGTCGATGCGGATGCCGTCATTCTTGTTCCAGGCCCCGGCCTGATAATCCCAGAAGGTGTAATGCCCCGGCCCCTGCACGCGCGCGCGGAATGCTTCGGTAAAGCCAAGGTTGAGGAGGCGGCGAAAGGCGGCGCGGCTCTCGGGCAGGGCGAGCGCATCCTCGCGCCATGCGTCGGGGCGGGCGGCGTCTTGGTCCTGCGGGATGATATTGTAATCGCCGCCCAGCAGCACCGGCTCTTCGGTGGCGAGAAGGGCGCGGGCGCGGGTGTGCAGACGCTCCATCCAGGCGAGTTTGTAGTCGTATTTCGGCCCCGGTGCCGGGTTGCCATTGGGCAGGTAGAGACCGCAGAGGCGCAGCGCGCGGTGCTCGCCCATCACGGTCGCCTCGATCCAGCGGGCCTGTTCATCGCTGTCGTCACCGGGCAGGCCGCGGGTCACATCCTCAAGCGGGCGTTTCGAGAGGATCGCCACGCCGTTGAAGCCCTTTTGCCCATGGGTTTCGACGTTATAGCCGCGCTCTTCGAAAATCTCGCGCGGGAAACCGTCATCTACGGATTTGATCTCTTGCAGGAGGGCCACGTCGGGCGCGGCCTCATCCAGCCAAGCGGGCAGCGCGTCGATCCGGGCCTTGATGCCGTTGATGTTGAACGTGGCGATTTTCATGGCGCGGCCCCCCGTGGTCTTGTTTGATCCTCTATCGCGCAGGGGCGCGGGGGTGACAAGCGATCACATCGAAAACGACGTGCCGCAGCCGCAGGAGGAGGAGGCGTTGGGATTGTCGATGATGAAGCGCGCGCCGATCAATTCCTCGGAGAAATCAATCGTGGCCCCGGAGAGAAAGGGCAGGGAGACCGCATCAACGACGACCTTTTGGCCTTCGCCTTCGAGAATCAGGTCGTCTTCGGCGGGCTGATCCAGCTTGATCTCGTATTGAAAGCCGGAGCAGCCGCCGCCTTCGACGGCGACGCGCAGGGCCTGTCCCTGATCGCCTGCGCCGATTTCGGCGAGGCGGGCGAAGGCGCGGGATGTCACCTTGGGCGGCAATTGCATCGAGATGCTCCTGACTGGTTCACGTTTGCTGTCA
>NZ_JAGPVV010000280.1 GCF_018066915.1 Roseovarius sp. | reverse complement strand
AAAAGCTTTCTCATCGGCAGTACCACACCCGTTCCGTGGCATTGGGCAGCGCGCAATTGCCATTTGCATCCCCCAGTGCCCGCCAATCCACCCGGATCACCGATAGCGCCTCACGCGCTGCATTGGCTGGGCTGTCCGCGCCCAAAACACCCTCAAGCTGTGGGAACGGCCGTGCCGGATCGGTCGGCATCAGCACCCCGATCATGTTGATGTGAAACGCTGAGTCCTTAAGGAACCCCTGCGCATTGCGTACCGTTTCGGTCCTGACCTCGCCATAGTCCGCAGGCCCGAATCCCCCCAGTGCCACCCGAAAAGCATCCTCGCGGTTCTCCACGCGGCGCAGCCTTGCGCGGCCATCGGCCATGAGCTGATCCAGAACCGCGCTATCGACCCGCAGCCCGGTGCCTTCGCCCGACACCCCGCCGAATACCTCGTCGAAAAAGCCGCGCACATTGCCCAGCACCCGCCCCGCCGCCTCGATCTCGATCCGGCGCAGCGCGATCCCTGTCTCCAGATCCGAGGCCTGGGACACGAACGTCCGCAACGCGATGTTGAGTGTGCCCATGACATCGGCCACCGCATCAGGCGGCGTCAGAAAGATCGCCCTCGCAAACCGCGTCGCCTCTGCCGCCGCGATGGCCTGCACCCGTGCCCGCGTCAGCGCACTTTCCGGGCAGCCACCCACCTGGTCGAGTTCGCCCAGCATCTGCGTTGCGTGATAAATCTGGCGCATTTGCGCCAAGGTCCCGAAACTGGCGCTTTGCCGAAACTCGGTGTCCACCGAACCGAGGTAATCGCGCAGCCATTCACGCCCTTTCACGACGGCCCTGCATTGCACTCCCGTCGCCCTTGCCCGCACATGATTGCCGAAATACGCCGCGCCGAGCGCGAATTTCTGATCCAGCTTCGGCGCGACATCCTCGGCAAAGAGAGTCGCGATGATCGTGTCGTATTCTCCGCAGGCCAAGACCCGTTCGAGGCAGAGCTGGTCCTGCTGGAGATCACATGCCGTGATCGTCGGCCCGCAAAAGGCCTGCGCCATCAGCCGCTCTGGCAAGACCGCGGTCAGCGCCATCGCGCCAAGCACCGAGATCGTGCGAACCGCCCTTCTGGCCATCTGGCTCTGCATCAGTTTTCGTGACATTTACCCCGTGCCCACATCTGGCAGGGGACTGCAAAATTCACGTGGTTACGGCAAAGACTTCATTGTGAAATCGCAGTTACCCCAATAAACCGGAAGTCGTCAAAAAAATATGTCTTCAACCTAGGATAGTATTTTGCTTTGATTCGGACAAGAAAAAGAAACCCCCGATGCGGGCATTCCCGACACTCGGCAGATTCACGCCAAACGAGAGTCCGGTCCGTGCTGCCTGAGCGCGTTGTCGTCAGGGACGAACCATCCGTAAAGACAGATCTCACGCGTCTGCGTGGCCGGGCCCCTTCGGGGCACGCGGCTGACCATGGATGCGTCCTTTGGCTATTGGGGCACAGACGCTGATCGCAAGGCTGAGAGCGGGTGCGTTCATCGCTGCGTGGGGTGATCAAGGGCGCGCAAAGACCCGACGTAGACCCCGTCCCTACCGCGTTGATGCCCGTTTCAGGATATCGGCGGCATTGGGGTGGTTGAGCAGCGCCTGACCCACCTCGAATTGCAGGTGGCTCGGGGCGCTCTGCCCCGCGATCTGTCGGCTCAGCGCCTCTTTCAGATCAGCAGGCAAGGCGGCAGAGGTGCGCGGATCGACCAGTAGGGTTTCAGCGGCAATGCCTTCGGCATAGATGATCTGATGCCGGTCAAAGAGCAGTTGCACGTAATCGACAAAACCGCCGCTCTCGCGGCGCACGGTATCGCCGTTGACAAGATGGCGGGCGCGCACCAGCACCTCGGCCCGGCCCGCGCCAAGCGCGTCAGAGCGCTGATAGATGAAGAGCCGGTGATCGGGGCTGACAAGCAGATCATTCTCATTGTGAAGCGCACCCGCACTGATCCGAATGGGCGCGAAATCCCCCACCGCACGCACCGTCGAATGCCCGACCCAACGGATCGGCCGCACCCCGTCATCGCGGGTCAGGATCATATCACCGGGCACCAGCGTCTCAACCCGGCGCTGTTCGCCTGTGGCCATGGTGATATGCGTCCCGCTGGAAAAGGAAACGCAGGCCACCTGCGCAAAGCGTTGCAGCACGTTATCCGTGTCGATACCCACCAGCGCATAACCGGTCTTGGGCCGCATCTGAGCGAGCGGCATGGCAAAAATCTCGACCAGATTGCCCGCCTCATCCACTTCGACCAACACGATCATCTCGGTCGTGCGCCCGGTGCCCGACATCAACGTGAGACAACAGTCGAGATGGATTTGCGCGCCGGCGCGGCCAACCTCGGACCCTTGCGCGACGGTAAAGGGCGCGCCACCCGCCAGCGACAGCGATAGACGGAGTTGCCGGGCCTGGGGCTGCAACTCGTAGACATCGTCAAGGTCGAGTTCAGACGCAAAAGACAGCGCATCGCCCATGTTCGCCCCATTGACGACACGAAAATCCAAGCCCGCGTACACGGGCAGGATGTGGTCGGAGAGAGCGAGGTCAGTGGTCATGGGCGGCGTTGGTCCGGATCAGGTAAGGCACAGGATTTTCCTGCAGGCATCGTAGCTTAGAATTGTGGCACCATGGCGTCAATGCGGTGGATCACAGCCTAAGGTCGGCGCCCGTCACGATGCCCCTTGCAAGGTTCTGGCCATTCTCGCCCAGAGGGTGTTAATTCGACGTTGATGCAACAGGAGGGTGGATGATGGATCTGGGGATCAGGGGCAAGCGGGCGCTGGTCTGCGCCGCGTCCAAGGGGCTGGGGTTGGGGTCTGCCCGAGCGCTGGCAGAGGCGGGGGTTGATCTGGTGATGAACGCACGCGGTGCCGAGGCGCTCGAGGCGGCAGCAGAGATGATTCGCACCGAATACGGCGTGAGCGTCCAGACGGTCGCGGCGGATATCACCACCGAGGCCGGGCGCGCCGCCGTGCTCGCCGTGGCGCAGGACGTGGATATTCTCGTCAACAATGCCGGGGGTCCGCCGCCGGGGATGTGGACCGATTGGGAGCGCGAGGATTTCATCCGCGCGCTCGATGCCAACATGCTGACCCCCATCGCGCTGATCAAGGCGCTGGTGCCGGGGATGATGGCGCGCGGCTGGGGTCGGGTGGTCAACATCACCTCGCAATCGGTCAAGGCGCCGATCCCCGCGCTTGGCCTCAGCAATTCGGCACGCGCAGGCCTTACGGGCTATGTCGCGGGCACGTCGCGACAGGTTGCGGGCCGGGGCGTCACGATCAACAACCTGCTGCCGGGCATCCATGCCACGGACCGCGCCACCGCCCTCGACCGGGGCGTGGCCCAAGCGCAGGGGATCAGCATGGACGAGGCAAAGGCGCGCCGCTGCGCCGGTATTCCCGCCGGGCGCTATGGCACCGCAGAGGAATTCGGCGCGGCCTGTGCGTTTCTCTGTAGCCAGCATGCGGGCTTTATCGTGGGGCAAAACATCCTGCTCGATGGCGGTGGCGTGAACGCGACGCTCTGATCCACGTGATCACGAAACCGGGAGTGGGGCGCATAAGCTCTGGTGCCTGAGAGTGCCGCTCATTAGCACTACGGGCATATAATCCACAGAGGAACATCTATCATGCAAGCATTGTCGATCATTGGCCTTTTCGGCCTGGTCATTCTGGGCAGCCTACTGGTCGCCCCCCGGCGCGCCACAATCGAGGGGTTTTTCAGTGGCACGGGCGCGGATGGCCGTGCGCCGGGCCTCTGGGTACTGGTGCTGAGTCAGGTCACGACCTGGATTTTCGCCCGTTCCCTGATGAACTCGGCCATTCTGGGCTATTTCTACGGGATCTGGGGCACGCTGGCCTATGCGGCCTATTACGGGTCCTTCCTGACCGGCGGCTATATCGTAGGCCGGTTGCGCGCAGGCGGTGCCGGATCGGTGCAGGACTGGCTTGGCGTGCGCTTTGGGGCCACAGGCAAGGCCTGTTACAATCTGGTGATCGGCCTGCGGCTCTTGTCCGAGGTCTTTGCCAATCTGCTGGTGGTGGGGCTAATCTTTGCCGCTGCCCTGCCCGAGATGGGCGTGGCGCGCGATGTCTCGATCCTGATCGTTGCGGTGCTGGGGCTTGCCTATAGCGCCTGGGGCGGGCTGAGTGCCGCGCTGCGCACGGATGTGTTGCAGATGGTGGTGTTTCTGGTGGTTTTCGCGGCGGCCTTTGTGGCGCTGGTTGTCAGCCCCGGCTTTCATCTTGGGGCCGTGTTGACCGC
>NZ_JAGPVV010000274.1 GCF_018066915.1 Roseovarius sp. | reverse complement strand
GGAGGAGGTATAGGGAAAGAGGCAGATGGCCGGGATGCCCAGATCGGCGGCCTCTTGGGCGGCGACCACCACGCGGTCGATGGAGCGGCGCATGACACCGGGCATGGAGGGCACCGGTTCCTCGATTCCGTCGCCATCGCGCACGAAGAGCGGCCAGATCAGATCGCCCGCTGTCAGCGTATTCTCGGCCACAAGGGCGCGGATGCTGGGGGTCGCACGGGTGCGGCGCAGGCGGGTGGCGGGAAAGGCGGCTTGAGTCGGGCGCATGGGCGGTCTTTCTGGCTGGATCAACCTTGACTGAGTGGCATGGAAATTCGCGCATCTCAAGGGTAGGAATTGCCGCGCACCGGCGCTAAGAGAGGCGATGATGCGGCAAGAGGGGTCCGGATTTGGACTGGTACGACACGGTTTTCGAGTTGATCGACATGCGGTCATTCAGCAACCTCTGGTTCTGGATTGCCCTGGCTGTAACCTGGTCCTCGGCCAGTCACGGGGTTCTTGGGGTGCCGTGGGACATGGCCATTCGCGCGCGCAAGGGCCAGAGTGTGCAGGCGATGACGGATTTCGAGGATATGGTGCGGATCAACATCAACCGTCTGCTTTATGTGGCGCGGGAATCCGGGCTGCTGATGGCGGGGCTTGTGGCCTTTATCATGACGGTCTTGCTGCTCTTGGGGTTTGTCTATGACAACGAATTCGCGCAGGCGCTGTTTCTCTTGGGGTTTCCGCTCTTGCTGGTTGGGGGGTTGTCGGTCTGGGCGGCAGAGCGCATCGCAGCGCAGGACCTGACCGGTGTTGCCTTGATCAAGCGGTTGCAGACGCATCGTCTGGTTATTCAGGTGATCGGCATGGTGTCGATTTTCGTGACCGCCATGTGGGGCATGTATCAGAACATGAACGCCAATATTCTGGGATGACGCGCGCTTTTGACCGGGCGCAAGACGCAGGAAGATCATGACCAAGGCGCAGCATATCACCGTGGGCGGCGCGCCCGAAGGCTTTGACGCCACGCTCATTCTGGCCGAGGTGGCCAAGACCGGCGCGCCGGTCTTGCATGTGGCGCGCGACGACAAGCGTCTGGCGGCGATGCAGGCGGCGTTGCGGTTCTTTGCGCCCGACATGCCGGTGATGACCTTTCCGGGGTGGGATTGCCTGCCCTATGATCGCGTCTCGCCCAATGCCGAGATCAGCGCCACGCGGATGGCGACGCTGGCGGGACTGGCGCATGGGGGGCCGTCGCATTTCGTGCTGTTGACCACGCTTAATGCCGCGACGCAGCGGGTGCCCGCGCGCGCCGTGCTGCGCGGTGCGGCCTTTGTCGCCGCAGTGGGCGAGCGGATCGACGAAAAGGCATTGCGCGATTTTCTGGTGCGGATGGGGTTCACGCAGGCGCCCACGGTGACAGAGCCGGGGGATTATGCGCTGCGCGGCGGGATCATTGACATTTACCCGCCGGGCGAGGGCGGGCCGGTGCGGCTTGACCTCTTTGGCGATGTGCTGGACGGGGTGCGCCGGTTTGATCCGGGCACGCAGCGCACCACGGAAAAGCTGGACCGGGTGGAGCTTGCGCCGGTGTCTGAGGTCATTCTGGACGAGGAGGCGATCCGCCGCTTTCGCCAGAATTACCGGATCGAGTTTGGCGCGGCGGGCACGGATGATCCGCTCTACGAGGCGGTGAGTGCAGGGCGCAAACATGCCGGGGTCGAGCATTGGTTGCCGTTCTTTCACGAGCGGCTGGAAGGGCTCTTTGATTATCTGCCTGGCGCCACGATCACGCTCGATGAGCAGGTGACGCCGCAGCGGTTGGCGCGTTGGGACAGTATCGCGGATCAATACGAGACGCGGCATCTGGCGCTGAGCCAGAAATCGCGGGGCGACACGGTCTATAAGCCGGTGCAGCCCGGTCTCTTGTATTTCGACGATGCCGCGTGGATGGCGGCGGTGGCGGACCGGCGCGTGTTGCAATTCTCGGCGCTGCCGCAGGCGACCGGGCCTGGGGTGATCGACGCGGGCGGGCGCATCGGGCGCAACTTCGCGCCCGAGCGGCAGCAGGAAAACATCAACCTCTTCAGTGCGTTGAAGGATCATATTCGCTCAAAACTGGACCGTGGTCCGGTGCTGGTGGCATCCTACTCTGCGGGCGCGCGCGAGCGGCTTGAGGGGCTCTTGGAAGATGAGGGGCTGATTGGCGCGGTGGGGGTCAGCAGCGCCAAGGGCATTGGCAAGCATGGGCTGCATCTGGCGGTCTGGCCGCTCGAGACCGGGTTTGACGCACCGGGGCTGACGGTGATCGCCGAACAGGATGTGTTGGGCGAGCGGCTGATCCGTGCGCCGCGCAGGCGGCGGGCCGAGAATTTCCTGACCGAGGCGCAGAGCCTGAGCATCGGTGATCTGGTGGTCCATGTGGACCACGGCATCGGGCGGTATCTGGGGCTCGAGGTGGTCACAGCCGCTGGGGCGGCGCATGAATGCCTTGTGCTGGAATATGCCGAAAGCTCCAAGCTCTATCTGCCGGTCGAGAATATCGAGCTTTTGTCGAAATACGGGCATGAGGAGGGCTTGCTTGACCGTCTGGGAGGCGGCGCATGGCAGGCCAAGAAGGCGCGGCTCAAGGAACGTATCCGCGAGATGGCGGATCGTCTGATCCGGGTGGCGGCCGAGCGTGCGCTGCGCAGCGCGCCGGTGATCGAGCCCGAGCATCACGCCTGGGAGGCGTTTGCCGCGCGGTTCCCCTATCAGGAGACCGACGATCAGTTGCACGCCATCGAGGATGTGCTCAACGATCTGGGGTCCGGCGCGCCGATGGATCGGTTGATCTGTGGCGATGTCGGATTTGGCAAGACCGAGGTGGCAATGCGCGCGGCCTTTGTCGCCGCGATGTCCGGGCTACAGGTGGCGGTGATTGCGCCGACGACGCTCTTGGCGCGGCAGCATTATCAGGAGTTTGCCTCGCGGTTTCGCGGCTTTC
>NZ_JAGPVV010000272.1 GCF_018066915.1 Roseovarius sp. | reverse complement strand
AGCGCCAGAACCAGCACCAGCACGGTGTAATAGAGCACGAGGTTGAACTCTGTATGATCAAGGGCCTGCCCCAGAACCGTCGGGCGGGTAAAGCGCAGGCCATCCGCCCCGCCGGTCAGGTGATAGAATTTCTCGAGGATCGACCAGAAGATCATCGAAAAGGCGAGATTGAGCATGCCAAAGAAGATGCCACGATAGCGGACCACGAAAAGCCCGACAAAGAGACCTGCGGCCAAGGCCCCGAGCACCCCGACAAGCAGGATGACGACAAAATCGGTGGCGGGCAGCGACGTGATCAGGAAAGCCCCAGCATAGGCCGCAATCCCGAAGTAGAGCGCATGACCAAAGGACACCTGCCCGGCCCGCAAGAGAACCGTCACGCCCAGCACCGCAAGCCCTTTGGCCATCGCGAAATTGACCAGAAGTTGCATCGACGGCACCAAGAAGGGCACAACGGCAATCGCCGCGACGCCGATGATCCAGAGCCATGAAAGGGGGGATGTCATACGGGCCTTCACCTTGTTCTTGTGCGTGGTTGCCGGTTTGGATGCCTGTGCTTCGGAGGGCATCACGGGCCTCAGATCTTGCGCGCGGCGGGGCTACCAAAGAGCCCCTCAGGCCGCACGAGAAGAACCAGAACCATGATGAGATAAGGCACAAGCACCGAGATTTCCGGATAGAGATAGACGGCAAAGGACCGACCCAGACCGATCATCAGGGCGGTGAGGGCCGCGCCCTCGATCTGCCCCAGCCCGGCGGTGGCCACCACGGCAAAGGAGAGCACGATCATATCCGCGCCCATGCCCGGCAAGATCGAGGTTGTCGGAGAGGCCAGCGCACCGCCCAGCCCCGCCAGAACCGCGCCAATCACGAAGGTGAAGAGAAACACCCGGTCTGCGTCGATCCCGATGGACTGTGCCGCTTCGCGGTCTTCGGTGGTGGCGGTGATCAGCTTGCCCGTGATCGTATGGCGCAGGAAAAAGCGCATGCCGAGCAACAGAACCACGGCAATCAGCGGCAACAGGATGAGTTGATAGGCGGTATAGGTCACGCCAAACACGCTGACATTGCCCAAGGCCTGCAAGGCGGAGGAGTTGAAATAGGGCTGCGTGCCCCAGACCAGACGCTGCACGTCCTCGAGGATCATGAACACCGCGAAGGTCACGAGGAGTTGGAGCACTTCGGATTTGTCATAGATCCGGCGCAGGAGGAAATATTCGAGCGGCGCGCCGATCACGATGCCCACGAGAATGGCCGAGACGATCATCAGCGGAAAGGCAAAGGCCGGAGCAAAACCAAGGGCCATGACATATCCCACCAGCGACACGGTCGCATAGGCGCCAATCGCATAGAGCGAGCCATGCGCGACATTGA
This sequence comes from Roseovarius sp., assembly GCF_018066915.1. Classification (GTDB taxonomy): domain Bacteria; phylum Pseudomonadota; class Alphaproteobacteria; order Rhodobacterales; family Rhodobacteraceae; genus Roseovarius. Next base: position 9,031 of record NZ_JAGPVV010000272.1, on the reverse strand, counting down.
GGATGCGCATGACGCCAAAGATCAGGGTCAGCCCGAGTGCCACGATAAACACAAGCGCGGCATAGGCGACACCGTCGAACAGGGCGAGAAGGAAGATCGCGAGATTCATGGGCAAGTCCCGGCTGGTTCAAGGATACGGAGAGGGCAATCGCTTGCCCTCTCCGCACTGGTGAGAGGCTTGGATCAGTTCTCGAAGGTATCGACCGTCACGCTGTCGACAAAACCTGCATCGAGCGCGCCGACCCATTCGATCGAGTTCTGCCCGACCGGCGTGGTCAGTTCGTCACCGTCAAAGATCATGATGTTCTGCATCGTGGCAAAGGGATATTCGCCGGTTTGCACGCTGGTGCCCATCAACTGATCCTCGATGCCCTGATTGTCCTCGCGCAGGGTGATCGGGCGGCCGAGGCCCTGAAAGGTCAGACCTTCAAGCGCCGCAAGCAATTGATCCTCGCTCGGCCAATCGACGCTGTTATCGGCGATGGCCTTTTCATAGGCCGCCTTGAGCGCGGCGATGGCCTGACTGGCGTGGAACACGGGATAGACGGACACGTCGCCGGTCTTTTCCTCGTATTGCGCCATGAAGGCCTTGAAGTCTTCGTCATTGCGGCGCTCGGGGTGGAGGAAATAGTGATCCCCGCGCGCACCGATGATATGGCCGTCGGGCAGCGCCGCGCCAAGCCGCTCGAGCGAGGATTCAGCCAGCGGCAGAACAAAGGTCGAGGTGTTCATCAGCCCGCGCTGCGACGCCTGCTGCACAAAGGTGTCAAGGTCGCCGCCCCAGGAGGTGGACAGGATCACGTCGGGCTGCAAGGCTTGAAGCCGCGAGATTTCGGTGGAAAAGTCGGGCGAGCCGAATTTGGGGAAAAACTCGGCCACGACCTCGACATCGGGTTTCATCGCCTTGAGCGCGGTGATGAAGATATCCCAACTGTCACGACCCCAAGCGTAGTCCTGATTGACCACGGCGATGGTCTTGAAATCGGGCTTGGTCTTGAGCAGGTAGAGCACGGTTGCCAGCATTTCCGGTGTCGCATTGGCCTGCGTGCGGAAGACGTATTTGTAATCGTTCTCTTCAAAGATGCGCTGCGTGCCGCAGTCCCACATCAGATTGGGCACTTGCAGGTCTTCGGCCAAGGGGGCCAAGGTCTGGCAATTGCCGGAAGAGATCGCGGCAAGCATCACCTCGGCACCGCCGGATTCCACCATGCGGCGATATTCCGAGGTCAGCGCCTCGGCGCCGGCGCCTTCGTCGATGAACGAGATGTCGAGCGGCACACCGTTGATGCCCCCGGCAGCATTGATATTCTCGACGAGGATCTCCGCCGCATCGCGCGCGGGCACCCCAAAGACCGAGGCGGGACCGGTCAAAAAGGCGGTCATGCCGATTTTCAGGCTTTCGGGTTTATCTGCAGCACCGGCCGCAAGCGGCAGGGCAGCGGCCACCATGGCGGCGGCAACGCGTGTGACGAATAGGTTTTTCATTTGTAGTCCTCCCTGTTTTGTTGAGCCAATCAGCGCGGTGCGATTGGGGTGATGATCATCTGACAATGCCCGGTCGCGTGGCACGGTCCCCGGTGTGATCGCGGCGGCGCGCGGTCTTGGACGGGCTGCACGACGGGGAGGCGAAAATCCTGTCGGATGCACAAGCGCCCTCCGTCTGGCAGCAGCCGATGATGACAAAGCATGTCGTTGACTGGCGCATCATTCGAAGGCCCTCCCATCTGGCCTGTCCAAGATGGTAGACCGAGAGGCGAAGGCTCGGCCAATACCTTGACGCTATTCCGGCCATAGGTTCTTACTATCGCGGCACAAACTGGGACGACAGCGCCTTATAACGCCGATAGAGTGACTGCGGCATGGGGCAGGCGCGATGCGCGCCCGCAACCGCGCGCGATCCAGCGATCGAAATGGGGCGCGACGACCAATTTACGGGAGGATGGTAGCATGAAAATCGAGGCCGCAGTACTTGAGCGCGACAATATCCAGAGCGATTTCGAGGCGAACAAGGCCTTGACCGTGCGGACCGTCGATCTCGACGCGCCCGGTCGCGATGAGGTTCTGATCCGCATTGCCGCCGCAGGTGTCTGCCACTCTGACCTTTCGGTGATCAACGCAACCCGTCCCCGCCCCTTGCCGATGGTGCTTGGCCATGAGGCCTCGGGGATTGTCGAAGAGGTCGGGCCGGGGGTTGATGATCTCGTGCCGGGCGATCACGTTGTCTGTATCTTTGCGCCCGGTTGCGGCACCTGCCAGCCCTGTGCCGAAGGACGCCCGGCGCTCTGCACGCGGGCGGCGAAACATCACGGGGTCGGGGAATTGATGACCGGCCACCGCCGCCTGTCGATGGATGGAAGGCCGGTCAATCACCATGTCGGCGTCTCGGCCTTTGCCAGCCATGCTGTTCTCGCCCGCCGCTCTCTGGTCAAGGTCGAGGCCGACATTCCCACGCATATCTCGGCCCTTTTCTCTTGTGCGATGCTGACCGGTGCGGGGGCCGTTTTCAACACCGCCAAGGTCATGCCGGGCAGCAAGGTGGCCGTGCTGGGATTGGGCGGTGTCGGGCTTTCGGCGGTGTTGGGGGCCTTGGCGGCTGGCGCGGCACAGATCGTGGTGATTGATCCCTTTCAATCCAAACTCGATGCAGCACTCAGCATGGGGGCCACCCATGCCGTGACATCAGACGCGCATACCGCGCAGGCCGTGCGCGATATTACCGGTGGCGGCGTTGATTATGCCATCGAATTGGCAGGCTCGGTCAAGGCGCTTGAAACCGCCTATGACTGCACGTGCCGGGGCGGCATGACTGTGACCGCAGGCCTGCCGCATCCCGATGCGCGCATGCCGCTCAACGCGCTCAAGCTGGTCGCCGAAGAACGCAGCCTCAAAGGCAGCTACATCGGCTCTTGCGTGCCGCAACGCGACTTGCCGCGCATGTTCTCGCTGCATCAGCAAGGCAAATTGCCGGTGGAAAAGATGCTCACCCATCGCCTGCGCCTAGATCAGATCAACCTGGCGATGGATCAGTTGGACAATGGCACAGCCATCCGACAGGTGATCGAATTCGGGTGAGGCACCTGTGCAATTCGGAATGACCATCGCGGCTTGAATCGGCGCGGGGGTGGTTCTGACCGGGAAGAGTCTGTCGGTTGTCCGATATCTGAGGATATGGGCGAAGGTGCCGGAAAGGAGATGGTCAGCCTGCATCAAGAACCCGAACGGCCACGACTGACTCTACTGCAGCCGAAATTAGGGCTGTTACAGGATCCTACCGGCTGCGCGCGCTGCTGCGCATGGCCCAGTCCGCGCCGCCATAGGAGACTGCATAAACAAGCACTTCGGCGACGGCATCGTCAACGACAAAGGCAATGACCGCTTTCCTTCCTACCGGAATGGCGCGCAGGCCAGCGGCGATGTCATCGCGGAGGCTGCCCTTGTGCGGTGTTACCTTCAGCGCGGCGATGGCCGCCTCGATCTCGGCCAGCTTGCGGGCGGCAGAGTCGGGACCCGCATAATCAAGAATCCAATGCGCTATGGCGTCAAGATCACGCGCGACAAGTGGGTGGAAACGAATGCGGTAGTTCACGCGCCGCGGGCCGTCCCGATAGTGCGGTGGGCGGCGGCAAAGGCGTCATCCTGGTCGGTGAACTCTTCGCGCGGCGTTTCCATGCGCGCGCGGATTTCCTGTGCGAGGGCCGCAAGGGCCACGTCGCGTTCCTGTTCATCCCGTATCATCTGTTCCAGAGCGGCCGCGACTGCAGCGCTCTGGGTCGCGAATACGCCCTGTTCCACCTTTGCAGAAAGGAACTGATGGTGGCGATCCGTGAAACTGAGAGTGGTTTTGACGGTCATCCGAGCCTCCATGGTATGACTTATTCATCTACCGCATTGGTGGGCTTGTTTCAACCGTGGTGAGGGCAGCTTCGAACTTCGCATACGGCACGCCGCCCGGCGTTCTGGGGCGTTGTGGCTTCTGTGGTCGAATAATGACCCGGCCAAGACTATCGCAGGCCTTGGTCAATCAACGCGACGGGGGCGAGCATGATGGCCGTTGCCTCTTGGGCCAGCAGCATGGTGCCCGGAAGCAGCCCCGCGCGCCCCGAGGCATCGGCCTCGAGGCCTTGGCGTATGGCTTCGGTTTCCTTGAGAAAGCTGATGACCGAGGGGGAGGTGAGCGCGGCGAGATGGTTTGACCCCGCGTCGCGTGCCGACGAGAGGTTGATGACCGTCACATTCAACCCCGCAACCTCTTTGACCCCCCTAATGTTGCCAAGGCGTCGGGGCACGCCCGTCAACCGTGCCGACAGGCGCAAGGCCGGATCGTTTTGCGAGGTGAAGATGACAAAGGGATCAGGCAGATCGCCGATGGCCTCGGCCTGTGCCCGGAACAATGCCGGAGAGATGTCGGGCGAGAGCAGCACCACAGCGGATATCCGCGAGAAGGTCGCGCGATCCTCGCGCAGGGTCATCTGTCGCAGAACCTCCATCGTCAGTTGTGCGCCCATCGAATGGGCGACAAGCACGATCTTGCGCGCGCCTGCACGCCGGAGATCCTCCAGCATCTGCTCTAGCCCGTCGCGCGCGATGAGCACCGCGTCGCGGTCTGCGGCATAGCCAAGGGGGGCGCCGCGCGACGGCCAGGCGTAGTGAAGGGTGAGCGCCTCGATCTCAAAATCACGGATCATCTGGGCGGTTCGAAAGACGCCCTCGCCCATTGTGTTGTTGAAGCCGTGGATCGTGACGACAACCTCATTTCCCCTGATCTTGCCCGAGGCCAAGGCGCGGGCGACCTCGGCGCGAAACGTATCCCGCCCCGCGAGCGGGGTAACGCTCTGCGTCAGGAAATGCCTGTCAGGGTCAGGGTGCGCGTCTGGCAGCGCGACGATGCCCGGCTTGCCCGTCTTGGGCACGTTCACGTCCACCCGCGCATAGGTCAGCGGGCCGGCGGTTTTGGCGGACCATGCCCCCTCGGCCTCTTGGGCGCGTGTGGTGCCGACGTAAATGGGCACGATGACATCCCCGGCGAGGGCTGCGGCATCGGGCAAAAGATCGGCGCGCGGCGTGCATCCGGCAAACCAGACCAAGGCCAGCAAGACACAAAGCCTATGGCCCATCCTGATGGACGAAAGGATGGTGGCGGCGGGTTCGGGCATCTGGGACAAGCTTCTTTCGGAGAGACACAATCATGTCAACGGATCGCGACTTCGGTTCAGGATTGACTTCGCGGGTGTCAGAAAAGAGGGTTATATCACGTGGATTTTGGCCGATAGCGGTGCCCTGCTCAAAACGGGCGGCGCGGGCGCGGCCTAGTTGATGTGCGGGGCAGTCAGTTACCCCTTTGCAGAGTTGGAGCAGACCAGGGCGATGTCCGAGAAATCCGTCACCAAGGTGACACCACCCGCGCCCAAGGGAACGGTCGGGATGGCCACGGCCAAGTCGCGGCGCGCAAGCGAGATACGCGATGTCTTTGCCGGGAATTACCTCGACTATCAGTATCGCTTTGTGGAGTTTTTCGTCGAGCATCTGGAAGATGTGAGCCGCGTCTTTCGCGGAGACCTGCAACAGATGCTGGTTCTCGCGATCATCGGTCAGGTCAAGCTAAGGGCGGTCCGCGCGGCGGGGCTTATGGCGCAAGACCCTTTGCCGCCGACCCTTGCGCGCGATGGGATCAGCGCGTCCCGCATTGCGGATGTGACGGCGATTCCCCGCCAGACCGTGCGCCGCAAGCTCGCGCTCTTGCAGCAAAGGGGGTGGGTCGAGCAATTGCCCGACAACAGTTGGACGCTTCGCCACAGGGACGGGATAGCTGGCGCGCGGGTTGATCTGGCCGAGGTGGATCAGCGTGCGATAGACCGGGTGGCGCGCCTCTTTACAGACCTCGAAACGCTGGTGAACCGGCCCCTCTGACGGGCACGCCGAGGGTGATCTGGTGTCAAGGCGCTGACTGCCCATTTCGAGCGCCTCGTTTCTTGCTCTGGCACACAAGGCCGCATACGCATTGCAGAGATAGCACTAGCGGCGAGAGCACCGATGACAGCCAGAACCCCCGTCCTGTCTTGGGCCGCATGCGGCGGTGCGCCTAGATCATGCCCCGCCTGCCCCCGCACCTGATCGGCACCGACCGGGAGGTTTGGCGATGAGCCTGCGCTTGATGGTCCTTTTGGCCGCAGTTTCCCTGACGACCTGCGATGACGATCCGGGCGCGGCGGGACCCACCCCGCCGCGGGCCGTGCGCACCATGGTCGTGGATCAAGGCGGCGCGGATGCGTATCGCACCCTGCCCGGTGTGCTGACCGCCGCAGAAACCATGCGCCTTGCCTTTCCTGTCTCGGGCAGGCTGATCGAGGTGCCTTTGCGTGCGGGCGACCGGATGGTCGAAGGAGAGCAGATCGCGCGCCTTGATCCCGCCGAGATCACGCGCGAGATCACCGCAGCAGAGGCAAAACTGTCTGCGGCGCTTGCGCGTCTTGATGCCACGGATGCCGAGTTTCAGCGGCAGCGGGCGCTTTTCGAGCGTGGCCTTGTCGCGCGCGCCGGGTTCGAGCGTATCTCTGCGGAGCTTTCTGCTGCGCTGGCTGACCGGCGCGTGGCCGAGACCGAGCTTGCCGCCGCGCGCGACCGGCTGGACCGCATCACCCTGACCGCCCCGCGCGAGGGGGTGGTGACGGACCTGCTGGCCAATCGGTTCGAGGAACTTGCGGCGGGCCAGCCCGTCTATGAGGTGGCTGTGACGGCCACACTTCAGGCCGAGGTGCTGGCCCCCGAGGCGCTCTTGGCCGTGATCGCGCCGGGGACGCCGGTCTCGGTGCGGCTCCCTGCCTTCCCGGACCAGAGCTTTGACGCCGAAGTGACGGAAATTGCCGCCGATGCAGAGGCCGGTATCGCCTACCGCGTCAAGGCGCGGCTGGCCGCTCCGCCCGAGGGGGCCAAGACCGGATTTTCGGCGGCTGTGTCCATCAGGCTGCCGCGTGCGGCGGGTGCTCTCGACGTGCCCCTGTCGGCGCTGGTCTATTCGGACACGCAGTCCGAGCCGACAGCAGGCGAGAGCGGCACCGTCTATGTCTTTGACGAGGCGACGGGCACGGTGCGCGCGCGCCGCGTGCGGATCGACGGTGTGGTCGGCACCGACCTGCTGGTGACAGAGGGGCTATCGCCCGGCGAGCGGGTCGTGACCGCCGGTGTTGCGCTCTTGACCGATGGCGAGGCTGTGCGCCTCTGGAGCCTGCCGGAATGATGGGATTGACGCGCGCCGCGCTGGACCGCTGGCGGCTGGTTGTGGCGCTGGCGCTGGTGCTGATTGTCACCGGGGTGACGACCTATTTCACCCATCCGAGCCAGGAAGATCCCGAAATCACCATCCGAACGGCGGTGGTGACAGCGCGTTTTCCCGGCATGTCGGCGGCGCGAGTCGAGCAACTCTTGGTCAAGCCAATCGAAGAGGCCGCGCGACAGATCGCGGAAGTTGACACGATCGAGAGCGCCGCACAGACCGGCCTTGCCACCGTCAAGGTCGAGTTGCGGCCAGACGTGACGCAGGTCAAGCCGGTCTGGACCACGTTGCGCAACCGGATGACCGACCTTGGCCCCGCCTTACCCGAAGGAACTGTGGGACCGCTGGTCAATGACGATTATGGCCGTGTGGCTGTGACCACGCTGGCGCTGCATGGCGCGGATTTCTCTCCGGCCGAGTTGCGCGCGACGGCCCGCAGGCTCCGCGACCGTCTGGCGACTGTTCCGTTGGTTGGGCGCATCGGCCTCTACGGCGTGCAGGAGGAGCGGATCTGGATCGAGTTTGACCGCGCCCGTCTGGATCAGGCCGGGCTGACCGTTGAACGGATGCTCGATGCTGTGGCCGACCAGAACCTGATCCTGTCGGCGGGCGCGCTGCAAACCGAGGCCGGGTTTCGCTATGCGCTGAGCACGGACGGGGTTTTCGAGGATTGGCATGCCATTGGCGACGTGCCTGTGCCTCTGCCATCGGGCGGCACCACGCTCTTGCGCGATCTTGCGCGGATTTCGCGCGGGTATGTCGAACCTGTGCGCAATCCGGTGTTCTTCAACGGCAATCCGGCGGTCACGCTTGGGGTGTCGATGGTCGAGGGTGGCGCGATCCAGACCTTTGGTGCGGGCCTCGATACGGCGCTCGCTGATCTGCGACGTGCCCTGCCCCTCGGGCTCTCGCTTGATCTTGTGACGCACCAGCCGCCCATCGTCGCGGCCTCGGTGGCGGAGGCAACCGAGAATTTGGTTCAGACCATCGCCACGGTGATGGCAGTGGTGATCCTCTTTCTGGGGATGCGTGCGGGGATGATTGTCGGGGCCATCGTGCCGCTCAGCATCGTGCTGGCGCTGGTGGGCATGGCCCTATGGGGTATTCCGCTGCACCGCATTTCGATTGCGGCAGTGATCATCGCCTTGGGTCTCTTGGTGGATAACGGCGTGGTCATGGCCGAGGATATCAAGCGGCGCATCGACGCCGGCACCGACCCACGCGCGGCTGCACTCGAGGCCAGTCGCACGCTTGCGATCCCGCTGCTCACCTCGTCGCTGACGACGATCCTTGCGTTTCTGCCGCTGATGCTGGCCAGTGACGCGACGGGCGAATTCCTGCGCGCGCTGGCACAGGTGCTGGCGTTGACGTTGATGGCGAGTTGGCTCTTGTCGGTGACGGTGACGCCCCTCTTGTGCGTGCGGTTCCTGCGCGCCACGAACGTTGCAGCGGAGACAGAGCCGGGGCGCGGGGCACGGCTCTATCAGGGGGCGCTGCGCCGGGCCTTGGGGGCGCGGGCGCTTGTGCTCATCGGGACAGTGGTGGCCTTTGCTGTCGCGCTGGCCGCGTTGGGCCGTGTGCCGACCGGCCTCTTGCCGCCCTCGGAGCGAGCGCAATTTGTGCTCAACCTTGAGCTGCCTGCGGGCGTGTCGGAAGACGAGACCGCACGCGTCGCACGCCGTCTTGCGGGCTTTCTCGCGGATGACAGGAGCAATCCCGAGATCGTCGGCAACGTCGTCTATGTCGGGTCTGGGGGACCGC
>NZ_JAGPVV010000270.1 GCF_018066915.1 Roseovarius sp. | reverse complement strand
TGAGGATCGTCTTGCCGCGCAGATAGGGGTGGAGGGCGTCGGGAATGCGGACGGAGCCGTCGGCCTGTTGGCCGTTTTCCAAGACCGCGATCAGGCAGCGACCGACGGCGAGGCCGGAGCCGTTGAGCGTGTGCAGGAATTCGGGCTTGCCGCCGCCTTGTGGTTTGAAGCGGGCGTTCATGCGGCGCGCTTGAAAGTCACCGCAGACCGACACGGACGAGATTTCGCGGTAGGTGTTTTGCCCCGGTAGCCAGACCTCGATGTCATGGGTGCGGCGCGCGCCAAAGCCCATGTCGCCCGTGCAAAGCACGATGGTGCGATAGGGCAGGCCAAGCCGCTCGAGGATGCCTTCGGCGCAGCCGGTCATGCGGTCCAACTCGGCACGGCTGTCCTCGGGTCGGGTGATCGAGACCATTTCGACCTTTTCGAACTGGTGCTGGCGCAGCATGCCGGCGGTGTCGCGCCCCGCGCTGCCTGCCTCGGAGCGGAAACATTGGGTATGGGCCACGTAGCGGCGCGGCAGGGTGGCGGCATCGACCGTCTCGCCATGCACGATATTGGTGAGCGTCACCTCGGCGGTGGGCACCAGCCACCAGCCATTGGTGGTCTCGTAGCTGTCCTCGCCGAATTTCGGCAATTGCCCGGTGCCCAGCATCATCTCGGGGCGCACCAGCACCGGCGTCCAGGCCTCGGTCAGGCCGTTTTCCTCGATGTGGGTGTCGAGCATGAATTGCGCCAAGGCGCGGTGCAGGCGGGCGATGCTGCCCGAGAGGACGACAAAGCGCGCGCCGGAGAGTTTGGCGGCGGTTTCGAAATCCATCCCCGGAAGAACGCCTGCGATGTCGTAATGCTCTTTGGGCGTGAAATCGAAGGTGGCGGGGGTGCCCCAGCGGCGCAGCTCGACATTGCCGCTCTCGTCCGCGCCATCGGGCACGTCGTCAAAGGGCAGGTTGGGCAGGGCCATGAGGAGGTCGGTGAGTTGCGTGTCGAGCGCCTTGGCCTCGGCCTGCATCGCGGCCATTTCGTCCTTTTTGGCAGAGACCAGTGCGCGCAGGCGTTCGAATTCTGCCTCGTCGCCGCGTCCCTTGGCGGCACCTGCCTCTTTGCTGGCACGGTTCTGGTCGGCTTGGGCGGTTTCGGCCGCGTGGATGCGGGCGCGACGGGCCTCGTCGAGGGCCAGAATCTGAGGCGAGACCGGGGACAGACCGCGCCGCGCAAGGGCTGCGTCAAAGGCATCGGGGGTCTCGCGAATGGCGCGGATATCGTGCATGGCGCTGGTCCTCAAAGCTGTCGGTGAATCGCTTGGGCGGCGTTATGCACCAGAAACCGGGCCTGCGCCATGCTTTCGCGCCTTGCAAATACCCGGCCCCGCGCCTAGGTTCCCCGGCAATTCGCGGACCCCTGTTCGCGTCACAGATAGAGGATACCCCATGGAAGCCTTTGGCCAGTTCATCCCGCTCATTCTGATCTTTGCGATCATGTATTTCCTGCTGATCCGCCCGCAACAGAAAAAGCTCAAGGAGCACAAGGCCATGATTGGCGCGCTGCGCCGGGGCGATCAGGTGGTGACGCAAGGCGGTCTCATCGGCAAGGTTTCGAAGGTCAAGGATGACAGCGAGATCGAGGTGGAACTGGCCGAGGGTATAAAGGTGCGTGTGGTGCGCGCCACCATCGCACAGGTTCTGTCCAAGACCGAGCCCGCCGAGGGCTAAGCCCCGGCACCCTGCGGAAAAGCTCTGAAAGGGCAGGAAAATGCTGCAAATCGACCTGTGGAAACGCCTCTGTATCTGGGGGTTGGTGGCCCTTGGTCTGATGCTGGCCCTGCCCAATGCGTTTTACGGCAAGGTCGAGCGGCATAACGATGCTGCGGCCGCCGTTGAGGCGGGGGTTGATCCCGCCTCGGTGGCTGAGGATCTCGCGCTCTGGCCGGATTGGATGCCCTCCAATCTGGTCAATCTGGGCCTTGATCTGCGCGGGGGCGCGCATCTTCTGGCCGAGGTCAAGGTCGAGGATGTGTATCAGGCGCGGGTCGAGGGCATGTGGCCCGAGGTGCGCGATCTCTTGCGCGAAGAGCGAGACCGCGTGGGTCCGATCCGCCTGCAGCAGACCGACGCGCCCGAGTTGCGGGTGCGGCTGGTCGAGCGGCCCGAGATGGCGACCGAAGCGGCGGCTCTGGTGCGCGGGCTGGCACGACCTGTCACCGATGTACTGACCGGCGTGGGCGGCAGCGATATCGACGTGACCACCGAGGGGGCGGATATCATCATCCGTCTAAGCGAGGCCGAACAGCGCGCCACTGATGACCGCACGCTGCGACAAGCGTTGGAAATCATCCGCCGCCGGATCGACGAGGTGGGCACACGCGAGCCGACGATTCAGCGGCAGGGGGCGGACCGCATCCTGATTCAGGTGCCGGGGATCGGCAGCGCCGCCGAGTTGAAGGCGTTGATCGGCACCACGGCGCAACTGACCTTTCAGCCGGTGATCAGCCGTGCGGCAAGCGCCGATGCGCCGGCCGGGGCGGGCAATGAGGTATTGCCGTCGCTGGATGAGGCGGGCGTTTACTATATTCTGGAACGCGCGCCGGTCGTGACCGGCGAGGAATTGGTGGATGCGCAGCCCGATTTCGACCAGAACGGCCGCCCGGCGGTGTCGTTCCGGTTCAATCCCACGGGCGCGCGCAAATTCGGCGATTATACGGCCGTGAATATCGGCAATCCCTTTGCCATCGTGCTCGATGGCGAAGTGATCAGCGCCCCGGTGATCCAGAGCCATATCGCCGGCGGGTCGGGAATCATCACCGGCAATTTCAATGTCGAGGAAAGCACCAATCTGGCGGTCCTGCTGCGCGCAGGCGCGCTGCCTGCCGGGCTCGAGTTTCTCGAAGAGCGGACGGTCGGGCCGGAACTGGGTGCCGACAGTATCGAGGCGGGCAAGATCGCCTGCCTTGTGGCCTTTGCATTGGTGCTGGTCTACATGGTGCTGAGCTATGGCATCTTTGGCATTTTCGCCAATCTTGCCCTGATCGTGAACGTCGGGCTGATCTTTGGCCTCTTGAGCCTGATCGGGTCTACGCTGACCCTGCCGGGGATCGCGGGGATCGTGCTGACCATAGGGATGGCGGTGGATGCCAATGTGCTGGTCTTCGAGCGTATCCGCGAAGAGATGAAATCGGCCAAGGGCGCGGCGCGGGCGATTGATCTGGGCTATGAAAAGGCGATGAGCGCCATTGTCGACGCCAATATCACCACCTTCATGACCGCCCTCATTCTCTATGTCATGGGCTCTGGCCCGGTGCGCGGGTTTGCGATCACGCTGGGGCTGGGGATTATAACCTCGGTCTTTACCGCGCTCTTTGTGACGCGGCTGATCACGGTCATGTGGTTTGAACGCAAGCGCCCCAAGACAGTCCTGACCGGGCGCAGTTTTCGGCTTGTGCCGGAAATCACCTCTTGGGATTTCTTCAGCCGGTGGAAGCTGTGGCTGGGCATTTCGGGGGTCATGATCCTTGTGGCGCTTGGCTCTTTTGCGGTGCAAGGGCTCAACTATGGTATTGATTTCAAAGGCGGCACCACGATTCGCACGCTGAGTGCCGAGCCGGTCGATATCGGGGCCTATCGGGGCGCGATTGATGATCTGGGGTTGGGCGATGTGAGCATTACCGAGGTGTTCGACCCGACCTTTGGACCCGAAGAGAATGTGGCCATGCTGCGGATTCAGGCGCAGGACGAGACCGAGAGCGTGTCGCCTGAAACCATCGCGGCGGTCGAGGCCGCGTTGCAGCAGGCGGTGCCGGATATTCAGTTCACATCCGTCGAGAGCGTGGGGCCGAAAGTGTCGGGCGAGTTGATCCAGACTGCGATCTTGGCGGTGGTTCTCGCGATTGGGGCGGTGCTGGTCTATATCTGGATGCGGTTCGAGTG
>NZ_JAGPVV010000267.1 GCF_018066915.1 Roseovarius sp. | reverse complement strand
CCCATCGGGGGCCTCTATCTCTGCGGCTCGTCCGCCCATCCGGGCGGCGGGGTGATGGCGGCACCGGGGGCCAATGCCGCCCGCGCCATCCTGCGCCGCGAATGGCCCCGTGCGCCGCGCAAGGGCTATGCGGCATGAGCGCCACGCGCACCTTTGATAGCGTCGTGATCGGCGGCGGGCTGAATGGTCTGGCGGCGGCGGGGGTGCTGGCACGGGCGGGGCAATCTGTGTGCCTGTTGGAGCGCGCGCCGCATCTGGGCGGCATGGCCGCCCCCGATGCCAGCGGCGCGCCGCGTCTGGCGCATCTGCTCTATAATCTCAACCCTGTGGTGCGACACGATCTGGGGCTGGGTGCCCGCGACTGGCCGTTCGAGAGTGTGGCGCTCCCCACTGTGGCGCTATCCGAGGATGGCCGCCATGTGGTCACGCAAGGCGCAAGCGTCCGCTTTGCCGATGGCGGCCCCCATCCCGATGCGGCGGCCTTTGCCGCGCTTATCGAACGGCTGACCACCTATGCTACGCTCTTGCGGCATCTGGCCGAGGCCACCCCGCCGGGGGGCGCTGCGCCGCTCCTCTCAACGGCACGGCTGAAAGAGGTCTTGCGCTTGGGTCGGGTCGGTCTCGGCCTGCGGCGCATGGGCAAACCCGAGATGCGGCGGTTCCTGCAAATCCTGCTGTCGAATGCCTATGACCTCATTCTTGATGAGATCCCCGATGGCCCACTTGCGGGCCTCTTGGCGGCGGATGCGGTGCGCGGGGCGGCGGCGGGGCCGCGCGCGCCCGGCACGGTCTTTGGCCTGCTTTACCGCATGGGGCATGGCGGCGGTGCCAGCCTGCCCATGGGCGGCATGACGGCGGTGATCGACGCCTTTGCCGGGGCGGCCGGGCGGGCTGGGGCGGTGATCAAGACGGGCTGCGGTGTGGCGCGTATCCTGACCGATCAGGACCGCGTGACCGGCGTGATCACCGACAAGGGCGAGACATTGCAGGCCGCCCGAGTTCTGAGCAGCAGCGGCGCGCGGTTCACCGCAGAAATGACCGGGCTCGCGCATTTCGACATCGAAACCTCCCGCCGCCTGCGCCATATCCGCGCGCGCGGCACGGCAGCCAAGATCAACCTCACGCTTTCCTCTTTGCCCGCGATCCCCGGCCTGCCCGATGATCTGCTCTCGGCCCGCATGGTGATCGCGCCCTCCGCATCTTACGTCGAAGACGCGTTCAACCCGTCGAAATACCGCGAAATGCCGCCCCATCCGGTGATCGAGGCGCTCTTGTCCGGTCAAACGGACGCAGCGCAGCGCGGGGCCACAGGCCATGCCCTGTCGCTGATCGTGCAGTATGCACCGGTCGATCTGGCAGGGGGCTGGGATGAGGCGGCGCGCGACGCCTTGCTAAAAACCACGCTCAAGACACTCACCCGCTATGCCCCCGGCCTATCCGATCTTGTGACCGGGGCCGAGGTGATCCCGCCCGACCGGATCGAGGCCGAGACCGGCGCGCCGGGCGGGCATTGGCATCATGCGGAAATGAGCCTTGATCAGCTTCTCACCCTGCGCCCTGCCATCGGCATCGGACGCTATCGGATGGGGCCATCGGGGCTTTATCTCTGCGGGGCCTCCGCCCATCCCGGTGGCGACCTGATGGGCCTTGCGGGGCGCAACGCGGCGCACGCGGCCCTCCGAGGCGCGCCATGAGCATCGCCACCGATCCCAAGCTGGGCCTGATCGACGGGCCGGTGCATCCCCGGCTTGCCGCGCTCAACCGGGCGCAGAGCTGGTATGGCTGGGCCGGTTACGCAGCGCCTTCGATGCTCGACACGGTGGAGTTCGAATATTTCGCCCTGCGCAATCAGGCCGCGCTCTTTGATATCTCGCCGCTGCACAAGTACCGGATCACCGGGCCGGATGCCGCGCGCGTGCTCAACCGCCTTGTCACCCGCGACGTGACCGCGATTCCCATGGGCCGGGTCGGTTACGCGGTCTGGTGCGACGAAGAGGGCATGGTGATCGACGATGGCACGCTCTTTTACCTCGGGCCCGAGGATTGGCGGCTGTGCTGTCAGGAGCCGATGCTGACATGGCTGTTGGAGGCGGCATGGGGCTTTGACGCGAGCGTCCTCGACGAGAGCCGAGAGATTGCCGGCTTGGCCTTGCAAGGCCCGACCGCTTTTGCGGTGCTGTTTGCCGCGGGACTCGAGATAGGGCACTTGCGCCCCTTCGATCTGGCCGAAGTGGAGCCGGGGCTGATGATCTCGCGCACCGGCTTTACCGGCGATCTGGGATACGAGCTTTGGACCGCGTGGGGCGATGCCCTGCCCCTCTGGGACCGCCTCTGGCAGGCGGGCGACAATCTCGGGCTGCGCGCCATCGGCTATGAGGCAGTGAACATCGCCCGGATCGAGGCGGGGTTCATGGTCGCGGGCGTCGATTTCCAGCCCGCCCATGCCACCGAACGTCTTCACCGGGGGCACACCCCTATAGAGTTGGGCCTTGGCCCTATGGTCGATTTCACCAAGGGGCATTTCAATGGCCGCCGCGCGCTTCTGGCCGCCAAGCCCCGCAGCCTCTTGATGCGGCTCGATGTCGAAGGGTTCAAACCCGCCCAAGGCGCGCTGATCTATCAGGCCAAGCGCCGTGAGGTGGGGCATGTTACCTCGGGCGTGTGGTCGCCCACCGCCAAGCGCAACATCGCCCTCGCGCATGTGCAGATGCCCTATGCGGCGCGGCACCCTAGCACCCTCTGGGCCGAAATCTACACGCTGGAAGAGGGGAAATGGGATCGCCGCATGGCGCGGTTGACGCCGGTCAAATCGGCGTTCTTCCGACCGCCCCGCGCCCGCGCCACGCCGCCCGGCAAAACCTGACTTCAGACGGAGAAGACCATGAACACCCACGCCAATACCCCCGCCCCCGACGAGCTGACCCTCTGGGATCGCCGGCACAATCTGCACCCTTGGACCGGCATCCGCGACTGGCGCAAATCCGATCTCCTGCGGGTGAATTCAGCGCAGGGCATCCACATCTGGGACAGCAACGGCAAGCGCCATATCGACGGGCCGGGGGGCATGTGGTGCGTGCAGATCGGCTATGGCCGGGCCGAGATGGCCGAGGCGATTGCGGCGCAGGTGATGGCGATGCCCTATGCCTCGCCTTGGTCCTTTGCCACCGAACCCGCCGCGATGCTGGCGCGCAAACTGGCGGAATTGACGCCCGGTGATCTCAACACGGTGCATTTCACCACCGGCGGCTCGACCGCCGTCGATACCGCGATCCGCGTCATGCAATTCCTCAACAACCGGCTGGGCCGCCCCGAGAAGAAAATCGTGCTGTCGCGGGAAAAAGCCTATCACGGCTCGACCTATCTGGCCGCGACCATGACCGGCAAGGAACGCTTCAAGACAAGGTTCGACAAGGCCGATGATCTGGTGCGATTCCTGCCCGACGTAAACCCCTATCGCCGCCCCGCAGGCATGAGCGTGGCCGATTGGGGCGATCTCAAAATCGCCGAATTCGAGCAGATGATCGCCGAGGTTGGCCCCGACCGCATAGGTGCCTTTATCGCCGAACCGATCCTGTGTTCCGGTGGCGTTGTCGTGCCGCCTCCCGGCTATCACCAACGCACCCATGAGATCTGTCGCAGGCACGACATCCTCTATATCTCGGACGAGGTTGTGACCGGCTTTGGCAGGCTTGGCCATTGGTTCGCCTCGCAGGATGTGTTCGGGTTCACCCCCGATATCATCACCTGCGCCAAGGGTCTCACCTCGGGCTATGTGCCGCTCGGGGCCTGCATCCTGTCCGATGCGCTGATGGAGCGCTTGGCGGGGATCGAGGGCGATGATGTGTTCTACAACGGCTATACCTACTGCGGGCATCCGGTGGCCTGCGCCGCCGCGCTCAAGAATATCGAGATCATCGAGCGCGAGGATATTCTGGCCCATGTCCGCCGCATCACCCCGCAATTTCAGGCGCGGTTGCGCGCCATCGGCGAGCGGTTCGATATCGTCGGCGACGCACGCGGCATGGGTCTCTTGGGCTGTCTCGAATGTCGGCCCGACCTCAGCGACGAAAGTTACGCCAAACATCTGCAATTCGGTGCCAAGCTCGATGCCGCCTGCGAGGCGAACCAATGGCCAAGCCTGCCAAAGCCGGTCACAACCTCGTCCGAAATATAGAGGATGTCGTGCCTGCGACAGATCTCATGGGTGCGTTGGTGATAGCCGGAGGGCGGCACGACAACGCCACCGGAACACAGGATCGGTTCGGCGATAAAGGCGCCGATGCGGTCGGGGCCAACCTCGGCGATCATCTGCTCGAACTCGGCGATTTTGAGATCGCCCCAATCCGCCACGCTCATGCCTGCGGGGCGGCGATAGGGGTTTACGTCGGGCAGGAATCGCACCAGATCATCGGCCTTGTCGAACCTTGTCTTGAAGCGTTCCTTGCCGGTCA
>NZ_JAGPVV010000262.1 GCF_018066915.1 Roseovarius sp. | reverse complement strand
CTCGCCGGGGTGACGCATCCGCTCTTTGGTCTCGATCACGTGCTGGCAATGATCGCTGTCGGCCTCTGGGCCGCGCAAATCGGCGGCCGTGCGCTCTGGACCGTGCCAAGCGCCTTTGTTCTGGCGATGATCACCGGGTTTCTCGCGGCCCTGATCGGCTTGCCCTTGCCGCTGGTCGAGCCGATGATTCTCGCCTCGATCATGGCGCTTGGGCTGGTGGTGGCGCTCGCTCTGCGCCCGGCACCGGGGCTCGCCATTGCCCTCGTGGCCCTCTTCGCGCTCTTTCACGGTCATGCCCATGGCGGCGAGTTGGGTCAGGCGCAGGCCTTAGAATTCGGCGCTGGCTTTGCCATCGCCACGGCGCTCTTGCATGCGGCGGGATTGCTCATCGCCTATACCGCCGCGCGCGAAACGCGCCATGCCAGCGCCCTGCCGCTCCGCGTGATGGGCGGGGCAACCGCCCTTGCCGGGGTCTATATCGCCTTCGGCTGAGCGGGGTGTAGCGGCATCAGGTCACTTCTTCCTCAAGATGCAGTTTCATCTCGATCAAGACCTGCTGCAAATGCGTCGTCTCCCGCAAAAGGCGCTTGGCCTCGTTCACGGTGATGCGCCCATCCGCGATGCTCTGCTGATACTCGGCCATGAGCATCGCAAACCGCTGCGACAGCGCGATCACATCGCTGTTCACATTGGCCCGCTCTTGCGTGTTGCGCCGGTCTCCGATCAGGCTCAGGCTGACGCCGCATAACTCGGCCAGCGCGCTTGTGACATGCGGATAACTCGCGGCGGCCTCAAGGGCGGCCACGGTGTCCACCGGCATGAAGCGGTCGGCGTGTTCGTCATGGTCGGAATAATAACGCCCCAGCGTGGCCTTGGATTTGCCCGTCAACTGACAGGCCGCCTCGATTCCCACATCCTTGACCAAGGCTTCGGTGTGCTTTTTCAGGTAACTTCCCGTCGTCGACATACGCTTTCCCCAATTCAGCCCTTGTCCCGAG
Source organism: Roseovarius sp. (assembly GCF_018066915.1). Lineage (GTDB taxonomy): Bacteria > Pseudomonadota > Alphaproteobacteria > Rhodobacterales > Rhodobacteraceae > Roseovarius. The sequence continues at coordinate 31,471 of NZ_JAGPVV010000262.1, read as the reverse complement.
GGCTACCCTAGCTGGAATTCCCCATACTGATTTTGCAAGCCGATGTCATTTCCAAACTAATCCCAAGCGTTTGGCCCCGGATCAGCCGCGTTCCACCAGAACCGAGCCCACCGAATAGCCCGCCCCGAACGAACAGATCAGCCCCCGGTCGCCGGGTTGCAGGTCTTGGGAATATTTGGAAAAGGCGATGATCGACCCGGCAGAGGATGTATTGGCATAATCCTGCAGGATATTCGGCTGCTCTTCCGCCTCTGGCACCCGGCCCAGCACCTTGCGCCCGATGAAATCGTTCATCGCCTTGTTGGCCTGATGCAGCCACAACCGCCGCAGATCGTCCGGCACCACGCCTTCGTCCTCCAGATGCGCCAGAATATGCGCCGAGACCATTGGCAACACCTCCTTGAACACCTTGCGCCCCTCCTGCACGAATTGCATGTCGCGCCGGTCCGCCAGACCATCCGGGCGCGTGCGCCGCAGAAACCCGTTGTTGTTGCGGATATTGTTGGAGAACTGCGTGGCGCATCGGGTTGACCGGATCACGAAATGTGGCCCCTTGGCCTCTTCCACCGCTTCGATCAGAACGGCGGTGCAAACATCGCCAAAGATGAAATGACAATCGCGGTCGCGCCATTCCAGATGCCCCGAGCAGATTTCGGGGCTGACCACCAGCGCCCGCTTGGCCGATCCACCCCGGATCATGTCGGCAGCGGCCTGAATCCCGAAGGTGGCCGAGGAACAGGCGACATTCATGTCAAAGGCAAATCCCCCCGCGCCCAAAAGCTGCTGAATCTCGATCGCAATCGCCGGATAGGCGCGCTCGTGGTTTGACGCCGCGCAAATGATCAGATCGACCTCCGACGCTGCGCGCCCCGCCTCTGCGAGGGCCTGCGCGCAGGCGTCCATCGCCATTTCCGCCATGATCCCCGGCTCGTCATCCCGGCGCTGCCGCAACAGCGGATGCATCACCTCGGGGTTGAGCACGCCGGTCTTGTCCATGACATGCCGCTGCTCGATCCCCGAAGCACTCACGATGAATTCGGGCGACGACATGCCTTTGGCCGCGATTTCGCCCGCCGCAATCTCGGACGCATGGCGCGCGTTGAACGCCTCGGCATAGGCGTTGAAGGCTGCGACCAGTTCCTCGTTGGTGATCACCTCCGGCGGCGTGAACACGCCCGTTCCCGTGATTGCGGGCAAACCCATTGTCATTCTCCTCAAAGATTTGATCAGATCACCTCAGTCCTGCCGCCACGTCAAGCGCGACGTCGCGCCATCTCTTCACGGCACCCGCGCCGCCGAGGTGGTAGACTGTCACCCGACAGAGGCGACCGGCCTTGGGCGTGTCTGCGCTCTGCTGCGCCCGCCATTGGCATCTGTGTCGCGAGGAGGGTTTGACAAGATCGGCCTTTATGCCGCCATGGGAGCAGACGTGGTCTGGGCACAGGCAAAGACGCGCCCTGAAAAGGAGGGCCGCCCGCAGGTCGCCATAACAACAAGCGACCGAGATTGCCTGTCTGATTGCTTGCGTGAGGTTTCAGCCCGTTGGGGCCCCCGCCGTGTGCGAGGGCCCCTTTGGTCTGACCGCTTTAGCCAAAGAGAAAGTCACTCTCGGCCAGCGTCGCAGCCTCGACACCGACGAGAATGATCGTGTGGCCCTGATAGGTGATTTCCGCCGCACCCGAGCCGCCAAAGGATGCCTCTGCGATGCCCAGACCATCAAAGCCCTCGGTGACCCCGCGCAGATCAAGCAGATCGCCCGCGCTGTCGAAATCCGAGATCACATCGACTTCTCCAGCGTTGAAGCTGTTGAAGACAAAGACATCCGTCCCGTCCCCGCCTTGCATCTCATCGTCGCCGTTGCCGCCGTTGAGCGTATCGTTACCCTCACCACCGCTGAGCATGTCGCGGCCATTGCCACCGGCAACAAAGTCGTCGCCAGCACCGCCATCCAGCATGTCGTCACCGACACCCCCACCCATTTGATCGTTACCAGCGCCGCCGTTCATGACGTCCATTCCGGCACCGCCCCCCATCAGGTCGTCGCCGTCATCTCCGGTCATGCTGTCGGCGCCTTGGCTGCCGCCCATCCTGTCGTTTCCGGCACCGCCCGTCAGAACGTCGTCACCGCCGCCGCCATTGACCAGATCGTTGCCATCGCCGCCCTCTACGGTGTCATCCCCAAGACCGGCACCAAGCACGTCATCGCCCGCGTCGCCGGACAGCCGGTCATTGCCCAGCCCTCCACCGATCCGGTCATCGCCATCGCCGCCCGCGGCCACGTCGTCACCATCGCCAGACGAGATGACATCATCGCCGCCATTGCCTGCGAGCAGGTCATCGCCAGCCCCACCAACAAGGCTGTCCACACCGCCGCCGCCGCCGATATCGTCGTCGCCCGCGTCCCCGCCAAGGAAATCGTTGCCCTCCGCGCCGCGCAGAATGTCATTGCCATCGCCGCCAAATGCCATGTCCCCCAGCACGCCGGTCGAGATATTGCTCAGGCCATCATCGCCATCGGACCAGCTTCCGGTGTGGATCTCATCATTGCCTGCGCCGCCAAAGATGGTGTCGGACCCATCGGCTGTTGCATCGAACATGCCGCCCGTGGCGGTCGAAACCCGGCTGTCGTCATCGCCGGTGATGATGTCATCGCCCGCGCCGCCTTCGATCAGGTCGTCACCCGCGCCCCCGGCATAGCCATTGTCATATTCCGACAAAGGAAGCGCCCCAGACGCGCCAAAGCTGGCGGCATTGAACCTGTCGTCCTCATCGCCCGCACCAGCGCCCAGCGTGTCATTGCCGGTTCCACCATCGAGCACATCCGCACCCGCATTTCCCAGCAGCACGTCATCGCCCGCGCCGCCTGTCATGCTATCCGCACCGCCGCCGCCGCCGATATCGTCATTGCCCGCGTCGCCGCTCAGGATATCGTCGCCACCGGCACCGCGCAGAATATCGTCGCCGTCGCCGCCATACGCCTCGTCAGAGGCCGTGCCGGTTTGCGTGTTGCCAAAGCCGTCATCGCTGTCGGCCCAGGACCCGGTATGGATTTCATCATTCCCGGCTCCGCCAAAAATGGTGTCCGCGCCATCCGCGTCCGGGTTAAAGGTTTGCCCGCTGACGGCAGAGACCCGGCTTTCGTCGTCGCCGGTGATGATGTCATCCCCGGCACCCCCCATGATCAGGTCGTCACCGGCACCCCCGGCATAGCCGTTGTCATACTCCGCCCGGGGCAATGCCCCCGAGGCCCCGGCATCCGCGCCATTCGGGATATTGGCATCATTGCCCGCGAGGATCACGTCGTCGCCTTGGCCGCCATCAAGATCGTCGCTGCCGCCGTTGCCGGTCAGGGTGTCCTTGCCGCCGAGACCGATGAGCACGTCATCGCCCGCCCCGCCGTCGAGACTGTCGTCGCCTTCCGTGCCTGTCGCGGTCTCGCCCGCATCGCCCAGCGTCAGGGCGACGCCGCCCATGGCCCGCTGATCGTCCAGACGCGACAGCGCCTCGTCCAATGTGATCTGCTCGATTTCGCCCGCTGCCGCAGGCAGGATGGGCACAAACCCGTCTTGCGATCCGTCAACCTCGCCCGTGGTCCCGGCCCCGATGCCATCCGGCACGGCCACACCATGCAGCACGATTTCCCGCAGGGAGAGCGGCAGAATATCGGCACCCACATAATCAGTCATGGTGACAGGGCTGAAAAAGTTGGACGCATCATTCAGATCGAACGCCCGGATATAGGTAAAAGAGCCATCCGCATTGGTCATCGGCGTGGCGCTCTCACCGCTCAGGGTCAAGAGCACGTCGCCATATTGGCCCACACCTTCCAGCACTTCCACCAAACCATCCCGGTCGGCATCGCTGGAGATGTCCGGCGTCTGCGAATTCACGGGATTGCCGCCCACGTCAAACAGACCATGAATATGCTGCGGCACAGGCTGGTTGGGTTCCATGCCCTCGACGGTGATGGACACGTTGAGATATTGTTCGCCGGTGATTTCGGGTGCGCCAATCGCGAGGATCGCCGTTCCACTGACGCCCGAGCCATTGAGCGCAATGAAATCAACCGCATAGGTCGACTCCGCGCCCCGCAGAAAGGTTTCAAAAGAGGAATAGTTCGTCGCTAGATGTGCCATGGTTTGACCTCCCGTTTGCAAGCATCACGCAACAGCCACGGAAGACACCGGCACAAAGTTTCAGGCGCGGGGGAAAAAGTTTGCAGCCAGAGCGCCTGCGCTGCACGAAGGCGCAGGGCGCGCGCGCGGCGCAGAACTGCCTATGGCCTGCGCCGCTCGTTCACGCGTTGCGCTGGGCGATCCTCCAGACCGTTCCCCAGAACGCGCTCCATGATCCCCTGAAAGGCGCGTGCTTGTTCGGCAAAGCTGGTGATCCGGGGCGCGGATTGCCTTGCGGCAGGATCATGGTGCTCCAGCGTTTCAAGGACCTGAGAGCGCAACACCTCCGGGCCAGCCCCGATGGAAATGAGGCGCTCCGGGTCCACGGCATCATGCTCGACCGTGCCGCCGCTGTCGGTCTGGATCACCTTGATCCCCCGCGCCAGCGCTTCGCGTATTGTCAGGCCAAATGTTTCCTTCCATTGCGACAAGAACAGCAACACGTCGATTCCCGCATAGAAGTCGTCCATGTCCGAGTGATCATACCGGGGCACAACCCGCCACTCCCCCGAGAGCTTGGACAGGTCATGCCCGGCCCACCACGACCCGTCGAGGCTCCCATCGACCAGATGGACGCCGAAATCGGATCGCGGCAGGTCCTTGAATGCCTCCCGGATATGTGGCCAGCCCTTGATTGCAGAGGGGCCTCCAACAAACCCAAAGACGATCCGCGGATCAGCCGCGCGCCGCGCGGCCTGTTTGGCTGCAAAATCCGAGCGCGGCATGTGCACGCCATTTTCCCACACCACCCCAAGACCCGGAGCCAAGCCTGACGCTTCACAGAGCTCGCGGGCGAAATGGCTGGGATAGGTGATGACATCCGTGAGCGACGCCGCCTCCTGTAGCGTCTGGAACCGTGCCTTGGCCGCGCCATGATCCGCGACACAGCCTTTGCAGGCGTCGATCTGAACAGGGTTTTGCGCGCAATACACCTGATCGGGTTTTACCATGAACTGCCGCTCACAGATCCACCAATAGTCATGTACGGAAATCACGATCGGCACCTGCGCGCGCTTGGCGGCGCGCAGGATATCCACCCCGATTTCCTGAATGCAATGCACATGCATGAGGTCGGGGGACAGATCGGCGATCATCTCACTGACAACGGCCCCAATCTCGGGGTTATCGTAGAACTGCTTGTAAGGGCGGTTTTGCGGCACATTGATCAGGTAATTGTCGATCCCCATCACCTGAGACCGCACCACGGAATAGGGCGGTACCTCGGGGCGGCTGATCAATGAGATCACACTGACCCGTGCGCGCTTGTCTTGCACCAGTTCTCGGGCCACCTGTTCGGCGACAACGGTCGCGCCGCCATAGGTGTAGGGGGCAAAGAACACATTGACGAGCAGGATATGAGGACGCTCTGTCATGCCATCACCCAGTCGAGGAGGTCAGGGGCGATAATGTGGGGGCCAGCCTGCACGCTCCATCTGGTCTCGAGCGTTTCTCTTGCTGCGCGCCCCATGGCGCGGGCGCGCGCTCTGTCAGTCGCGAGAGTTTCCAACGCTTGCCTCCAGTCGCCGGGAGACTCGGCAATAAATCCGGTGCGCCCTTGGTCGATCATCGTTGGCAAATCGCCCACCGCGCTCACAATACAAGCCAGCCCCACCGCTGCCGCATCAATCACGCGCACACCGCTTTTGCATCTGTTGAACAGATCATCCTGAAGCGGCATCACCGCGACATCGGCCTGCGCCAGATTGGCGAGGTAGGCATCATAGTCCAGAAACGGATGATGCTCGGTTTGCGCCGCAAGAGAGGCGGGCAGCCTGTCGGTTTTAAAATGGCCCAAAATGGTCAGGCGCCGCGCGGGATCGGCGGTAACAAAGGCTGCAACTTCGGACTTGATCAGATCGAAATCCGCCTCATGCCCCTGTGATCCGCTGGCGAACACGACCCGAAAGAGACCATCCTCCGCACCGCGCGCAGCGATGGCGCTGGCTCCGTGCTGCAATGTCTCGGGGTCGGCAAAGTTTCGTCTGACGTGAACCGGGCGCGGCGTGTAGAGCCGTGCCAGATCAGCGAGGCCGGGCGTAGAGACCGTCACAATATCGGCCCCATTCATCATGGCGGCATAGCGAGGAGCCACCGCTAGAAAATGTGTCTTGAGCATCGGATCGAGCGCCGCCATGTTCTGATAGGTTTCATAGGCTGCAACCGAAAACAGCGGATCGTCGATGTCGAACAGGATCGGCAGGCCAAGCCGGCGCGCCTCGTAGCGATACATCTGGGTCAGTGGCGTGTCTTCCAGCCTGTACTCGCAAAAATGCGTCGCGCGTTGCAAAAGCCGAAGCGCCCTCGGGGTATCTTCGTAATGCGCATAATCGAACGCAACATTCTGTGATTCCCACAGCACCTTGAGCTGCTCGACGCGGTATTTTCGGCACTGTGACAGGTTGAGATCACCGATCAGCGCAATGCGCGGAGTCCACTTGTGGTTGATCTTCGCGTGAAAGCCCCCGCCACGGGCCAATTCCGTCCAAATGGGTTGCATCTGCCGTTCGGGTGCAGACGATGTGTCCGGCGCAAACGCAGCGGGCGCCTGACGACCAAACAAGGACGGCGCTGAGCCACGCAAATAAAGCGTCGCAAAATAGCGCGATCGTTTCAGGGCTTCTGAAAGGCCATATTGGTGCGTCACCGATACAAAGCGACGCAAGAGTGACAAACGAACAAAACGCGCCAAATCAGAGGTTTCCTGCCTTAGTCAAAATTAGGTCTTGGTTACTATGCACTTAAGCAACCGGGTTCAACTTCACATTTTCCTGAGTGAAGAAAATCATGCGTCGCGCGCACTGGCCGTTGTGGAGTTTCCGACTGGAATGTGACACATGGGGTGCATGATCGAAGCGTCGCTCTCTCTCACAAGTGTCCAGCCCCCTTGCTCAAGCGGGCAGCGGTCCTTGGTTCTGGTTGCAAGCCAGATTTTTTTGGTCCCAAGATATCGCCAGACACTATGATGTCGGCCGCATGAATACAATCCCAAGGCGTATAAGAGATGACCACTGACACGATGACGCAACGAAATGACAAGGGCACGGATGCCGGTGATCTGCGGACGCTGCTTCTGGTGAATGGCGAAGTCTTTGCAAACTTCGCGGCTGCCCCACGCGAGCCTGTGGAAATCGCCATCGGCTCCGCCAGGGCCCAATTGCAGCCCTGTGCGCCGGACGCGTTGAAATCCTATGGGCTGGCCCGCCCGCACGGTCTGGATACCCGGGATTTGAAGAACCGGATGCGGTCCGAACCAGCCGAAAAGGTGCAAGGCGACACCTATGCTGTCTGGATCAACGAGCTCTCGGACTGGGCGCTCTCGGGCACGCAGACCGTGCAGATCATGCTTGTCGATCGCAACGCCCCCTGCCGGATCAGGATTGATCATCCCATCGTCATCAAAGGGGGCACATCAGGCCTCTTTTTAAAGGCGCAAATCGCAACTCACCGCAGCAAGGCGATGCTGCACGTGGTGTTTTCAGATACGACGACGCAGGAAACCACGACCCGCAAGGTGGCGTTCGCCCCCGGCTTTCTGGGTGGGCGTCAATCTCAGGGGTATCAGCAGGTGATGTTGCCCCTGCCCAAGAGTGTCGGGCCAATGGAGGTGCGTCTCGAGGTTCACCATGAAGAATATGCCGATGACGGATCAGGGATCGAACCCTTCGTTTTTCTGGCCGATGTGCATGTTGGCAGCCGTAGCAAACCGGAGACATCCGTTCTCAGCCCCATGATGCTCGTGGGCACCGAGATTGCCGGTGATGGTGTCTGGCTTCGGGCCGATTTGCCGGCCTATCCGATACCCGATGACGATATCCACTTGCGCTATGGCGGCAAGACCGAGGTCCGCACCATCCCGGCCAGCCCGAAAATCGCCGTGGACGACCGGCAGGGTCACACCTTGGTCATCGAAAGCTCGGATACGGCCGTTCTCAGCTTCTACGTTGATGGCCAACCTCAAGGGCAACTCTCGGTTCGGCCGGGTCAGACCCCCTTTCGATTGGCAGACACCTATTTTGACGGTGCCACGCATCATATCAGCATCCGTGACCTCTCTGGCACGGTGCGGCTTTGTGAAACCCTGACCCTTGTTCCGGCGATCCTGACCCCGGCGGATGTGTTGCAGCGCGAAAGCCGCGCGCCGTTTCCCGCGTCCATCTTTGCGCAGACCCCGCGCCGCTTTGCCAGTCTTCGCAAACTCTTCGAGACAGCCACGCCAGAGACCGATTTCGCCCAGATCACCCATGCGCTCGACACGGTCGAGGCGGGCTATGACCGTGTCACCCTCAAGCCTCTGAGCTTCCCCAAGGTGGCCGCGCCGAAAGTGTCCATTGTCATTCCGGCGCATAACAAGGTCGAGGTGACATATCTTGCGCTCTGCTCGCTCTTGGTCGCGCCCAATCAGGCCAGCTTTGAGGTCATCGTGGTGGATGACGGATCAACCGACCAGACCGCCACGCTCGAGACCTTCGTCAGCGGGATCACCGTCCTCCACAATGCCGAGCCGCAGCGTTTTATCCGCGCCTGCAATGCCGGGGCCGATCTGGCCCGTGGAGAGTATATCGTCTTGCTCAATAACGATGTCGAGGTGACATCCGGGTGGCTGGATGAACTCCTCGCCGCCTTCGAGCGGTTTGACAACGTGGGTCTTGCCGGGTCCAAGTTGCTCTATCCGGATGGGCGTTTGCAGGATGCGGGCGGCATCATCTGGGGCACGGGCAATCCGTGGAACTATGGCAACCGCCAGAACCCCGAAGAGCCGCGCTTTTGTTACGCCCGACAGGCGGATTACCTGTCCGGCGCGGCGATGATGGTTCCCAAATCCGTCTGGACGGCGGTGGGCGGGTTGTCCTCGTATCTCGAACCGATGTATTTCGAGGATACGGATTTTGCCTTCAAAGTCCGCGAGGCGGGCTATTCAACCTGGTTTGTTCCGTCGTCTGTCGTGTACCATTACGAGGGGATGACCTCTGGCACCGACGTCAGTTCGGGGTACAAGCGGTATCAAGAGGTCAACCGGCCCAAGTTCAAACGCCGCTGGATCGAGGCCTACAGCCAGTTTGGCCGCGAGGGGCAAAACCCCGATCTCGAAAAGGACCGGGGCATCAAGGGGCGCGTGCTCTTCATCGACTATACCACACCGCGTCCCGATCAGGATGCAGGCTCCTATGCCGCGCTGCAAGAGATCAGGCTGGTTCAGTCGCTGGGATACAAGGTCAGCTTTCTGCCGACGAACCTGGCGCATCTGGGCAAGTATACCCAAGACCTCCAGAAACTCGGGGTCGAGATGATCTACGCCCCGTTCTTTCTGAGTGTGCAAGAGTATCTGTCCCGGCACGCGGCAGAGTTCGACGCCTTTTACGTCACGCGGTTCTACGTCGCCCAGGACGTCTTGGGCCATCTGCGCAGCTACGCGCCAGAGGCCAAGGTTCTCTTCAACAACGCCGACCTCCACTTTCTGCGCGAGATACGCGCGGCCCGCGCCGAGAATGACGAGAACCGCTTGCAAAGCGCCCGTCGCACCCGTGACGAAGAATTGGCCATCATCAATCAGGTCGATGTGGTCCTGAGTTACAACGAATTGGAACATGCCGTGATCGAGGCCTATAGCGAAGGCCGCGCAACGGTCGTGCGCACCCCATGGGTTGTCGATATTCCCGATGCCGTGCCGCCGCTTTCCGAGCGCGCGGGGATGTCCTTTCTGGGCAGCTTCCGGCATCATCCGAATGTCGAAGGCGTGCAATGGTTCCTCCGCGAAGTCATGTCACAACTCGCCACCCAGCAGGACGGTCTCACGTTCTCGATCTATGGCTCCGCCATGCCCAAGGACATTGCCGCCCTCGCAAGCCGCTCGGTGCTGCCTGTCGGCTTTGTGCCGCAGGTCGCCGATGCCTATAACCCGCATCGCATCTTTTTGGCCCCGCTGCGCTCGGGGGCCGGGATCAAGGGCAAGGTGATTGATGCCTTGGCCCACGGTATTCCTTGCGTCCTCTCGCCCGTCGCTGCCGAAGGCATCGGGCTGCGCAATGGTCAGGAATGTTTCATCGCCCGCACCCCCGCCGAGTGGATTTCCGCGATTTCCCGCCTGAATCAGGACGATGCGCTCTGGCACCAGATATCCGAGGCCGCGCGGTCCTATGTGACGGAAAACTATTCCTTCACCCGTGGCCGCCACGCCATGCGCGAGGCCTTCGAAGCGGCGGATATGTTCCTGCCGGGGATGGCCGCGACATGAACCCTGATCCCTTGCCCTCTCGGATGGCGCGCAAATCTTTGCAAGAATACCAATAAGAAAGACTTGATAGCCGCATGCGCACTGTCATCCTCCACCATCACCTGTTCAAGAACGCGGGCACCTCGCTTGATCAGATATTAAAGGACAATTTTGGCAACGCATGGGTCACGCGAGAGTTCTCGGCTTCGCCCGCGCCCCATGGCAACACGCCAGAGGTCGAATCCTGGATTCGCGACAATCCAGAGGCGGTGGCTTTTTCGTCGCATACAATGATGGGGCCGCCGCCTCAGGTCGATGGTGTCCGTATTGTTTCCATGATCCTGTTGCGCGATCCGATTGACCGCATCAAATCCGCCTACCGTTTTGAGAGAACGCAAGTGGCGGACACCTTCGGCGCTGTTCTGGCAAAGCACACAGACCTCGAAGGCTATGTAAAGGTCCGGCTTTCTCTCAAGCACGACCGACAGTGCCGCAATTTCCAGACTTCTCGACTGGCCGCGCTTGCGCCGGGCAAGGGGTCTGAACTTGAGCGCGCCAGACAGGCGCTAGAGCGCATTACCGTTGTGGGGCTTGTGGCCGATTTCGCTGGTGCCGTTGCCCGACTGACAGGCGAGATTTCCCACACCTTTCCGAATTTCAGATGGCAGGAAGTTCACAGCAACCGCTCAGATGCGGCGTCAGCCACGCAGGGGCACACAGACCTTGATGAACTCTTGAAACTGCATAATACAGATGACCTCACGCTTTTGTCGGAACTGTCATCTCCTGATCCGATTGCGCCACCAGTGGCGGCTCCATGAAGAAACCAAAACTGCTCGTGATCGGAAACTGTCAAGCACGCCCCGTTACTGCGCTGCTTGGAGCAACCGAACATTTTGAATGTCTTTCTCCGATCATCCTACAACTTGCCAAGACTGCCGAAAGCGAGGCTCACCTCGCCCATATTTCTGAGGCAGACATTGTCCTTGCCCAGAAGACGAACGATAATTTCCCTGTGCGACACCTGAGATCATCGGTGCTACGCCAAAGCCACTCGAACGTAGTGGTCTGGCCGAACATGTTCTTCTCGGGGCAGCAACCGTTCATTCGCTACATGACCCACACCACCACGAACAGCCGAATGGTGGGCCCGATTGAAGCGCTCCACGACGTGCGCATTTTCGCCCGCTGGCTCTATTCGCAGGGACTGACAGAGCAACTTTGGCAACCCGATGAGAACGAATTTTCCAGAACGATTGCCGCCCGTTCCATTGCCGATCTTATTGAGAGAGAAGACGACTGCGATATCAGGATTTCCGACTTCATCGCAGAACATGTAAGAACAGAGCGCCTTTTCTTTACGTTCAATCATCCGACCCGTCGTGTGCTCGACGAACTCTGCAACCGGTTCATGGCGCATCAAAGCTTGGCCAAGCTGCCAGACGGGACCGAAGAGTTTCTAGACCGCTATCTGGTTCCATCGCACTGGGGGAACAACGGCGGTCTGGCGACGTATAAGGGAAACGACTACATGCTTGGTGATGAGGGAACCGTCTCACCTCTCGCCACTGTGCGACACTTCAGTCCAGATGAACTGCAAGCTGCCTATTTTGAGGTCTATGATCACAATCCCCTATACCGCGATACGGACTCCATCCGCTTTACCCCAAACTTTTCCTATGACCTTTCAATCTGAACGCCCCAGAGAAAGCTCACCTGTTCATCCCTCGTCGTAGACCCTGCGCACCCACGGCAGCGACGCCTCCCGCGGCCTACCCACCACCCTCACACCAAATCTTCCCATGTCCCGAGGTTGGGTTGAACGGTCAGGGTCTCGTATCCGAACCGCTTGACCCGTTTCATGCGTGTTGTTTTGTGATTGGCCGACACATAGTCCTGAACCACCTTCAAGAAATCCCGGTGGAAAGAGGCCGAGCACAAGAGCAACTTGTTGCAGGTGACGAGCAGCGGCACATACTGGAACTCGCGCAGCAGATACATCTTTGCCACCGCTTCACTCACCCCCGGCCAATTGGGGTTGGTGTAATCATCGACGGCGATGATCCCGTCATCGCAGGTCACGCTCATCGCGAATTCGATGTCTCGCGTGGTATGGAGCACCTCGTGGCACCCATCGACGCTAAAGAATTTGATCTTGCCTGACCGGGCCACGATGTCCTCGGCATCGCTCTGCCGGAGCGTGAGAGAATCCGCGCGCCGCAGAACGACCTTGTCCACCCCCTGCGCCGCGCAATTCTCCAGCAGCTTGTCACGTTTGCCAACCCCAGCCCCATCCAGATTGAACTGCTGGAGGTCGAAGACGTCGATTGCCACGGCATCATGGCGGTTTTCGGCAAAGCATTTTGCGAGGCCAATAAAGAACTTGCCCTCGAACACACCAATCTCTGCAATCGGACCGGCACCGATGGCCTGTCGCAGCGGCCAAATGCTCTGCCACAGTTGGGGAATGCACCAACCATCAACCTTGTGAATACCAGTCTGGAGATAAGCGTTCAAATCCGAGAGGGCTGCGTTCATCCGGGGCTTGTCCTTGAATTCAGGGTGTCAGGATTAAGGGGCTGTTGCTCTGGTCCAGAGCCTATCAGGCAAAACCCCTGCAACTCCAGAGGCGGATCATGCAAAGGCCTCTTGCAAGAGGCGCCTCAGCGTCCCATCCGCAATCGCGGGCAGGGCGACGTGATGCATGGCGACCCCCGGAATGATCTCGACCAGGGCGTTCCCGACACCCGCCAGCGCCTTTGCGCGGGCAACATCGGGCGCGTAATCGCCACCAATGATCTGGACCAATCTGGTTTCGGGCTGTGCTTTCAGGGCGTCCCGCAGATCGTAGGCGTGCACATCGCCCCCAAAGAATTCTGCAAACCCCTGCTGGATATGGAAGGGGTCGTCCTGCTCCGCAGGACCGGGGGTTACAAAGCCCGCCAGTGAAATCACCTCATCCGCCCGGAGTGCCAATCCCGCGCGCAAGGCCGAATACCCCGCCGCAGAGCCCCCCATGGTCACGACCGTCCCCCCGCCAAGCTCTGCCAAGATCCGCGCCAGACCCGAGTGCATCAGCCCTTCGGTCGGCCCAAACTCTGGCAGCCCGTTCAAATAGATCCGTCCATAGGGGTCACGGAGGTAGACCACATTTGCCGGCAGGTCCGACAAAAGCAGGTCGAGATACCGATCACTCAGATGGCTCAGCCCTCCGAGAAATCCGCCAAAGACAACAATCGTGCCGCGCGCGCCCGCTTTCTGCACGACACGCACATCCGCATCCCGGATCACGTCTGCACGCGGGGCAGCCGACCCAAGCGCTGTCATCGCGGCCAAGAGGCTGTCTGCCGTCGGCCCCGTGGCGGGATGATCCGTCAAACTTGCCAGAACGGCGCGCCCATGCGCGTCTTGCCCCATGCGCAAACAGAACAACGCAAACTGCAACCGCCAGTTGGCACCGGGCTGCGCCGTGGCGTCGATCTGCGCAAGGGTCTCAAAAATCGCGCGATCCTCGGAATGATCCAGAAACACCCGGTTGAGCCGATACAACGACCGCCACTCGAGCGGATGCAGCTCGAGCGTGCGCCGCAACGCCTTGCGCGAAAGATCAAAGCGGCCCGCCGCCGCCGCAAACCGGCAAAGTCGGCAGAGCGTTTCGAGATCCTCCGCGCCAGCCTCCCACTCCGCCAGCAACCTGTCGGTCGCCGCGTCCATCGTGCCCGTGAAAGGAGAGAGCTGGCTCTTCACCCGCGCGGCATAGGCCGGAAGCGGCCCCGCGCGCTCCGCCCGTGCCAGCATGTCGATCGTCAGGGGCCGATCCCCGCTGACATAGGCGCGCATCGCAAGCCGGAGCTGAACCACGGCACTCTCGGGCTTCAGATCATGAACCGATTTCAGGAACGCGACCTGTTCCTTTTGCGGCACGAACGCAAGAAGCGTGTTCAGCGCCGTGGTCATCATGGACTCGTCAATCTCGATCTCGGCCAGCCGGGTCAGAAACAGCGTGCGCGCCGCGTCCTGCTGTGCAGCCTCACAGAGGCTTTGCAGATGCGACAGCAGCACCCAAGGATTCTCGGGTCGTGCCTCCGATAGGACAGACGCAAGCTCGACCGCCTGCGCCGCATCGCCCTTGGCCAGCGCGTATCGCACCTCGGCCAGTCGCGCGGGCAGAAAACCCGGTTGTTGCTCGAGGATGGTCTCGATCCGCCGTGCGGCCCCGTCCAATTCCCCTCCTGAAATCATCTGGTTGACGGCGGCGCTATCCCATTGGGTCTGCGAAGTCTCAGTCATGAAATTGCCTTTCTGCGCCGGGGCCGTCGCGGCCGGGTTCGATATCAAAACTCTGCCCGGCGCCTGCATCTCTTCCTCGCGGATCGCGTGTTCGAGCGCGGCGTCCAGATCAGCACCGGCAAAGACATCCGGACGCCGGGGGGCTTTGCGTCCAGAAGCTATGTGTTTGGCCACATCTTGCCAATGGGCATCAAGCTGTGTGGCGATGGTATCCGGCAAAGGCGGCGGATCAAGCGTCAAGAGGCCGGGTAGCGCGTCAAGCGCCGCGGCCCAATTGCCCACAACGTCTTGTGCTCGGTTCATCTGTCTGGCCTGCCCCATGAACTTGTGGAGCATCGGCACCGCCACGAGCCGCGACGCGACGCCATAGGCGGCCGCCGTGATATGGCCATGCAGCGAACTGCCCAGATAGGCATCGGACCCGGCGATCACCGCCGCCATATCGATCAGGTGATCGGTATCGGCGATGGAACGGGTGCAATCAGGCAACAGCCGGTGGATTTTCTCCGCAACCGCGTGGTCGCCGTGGCACCGCCCGAGCGCAACCAGAACCGCAACCGCGCCGGTGCTGTGCAGCGCGCCCGCAAGCGCCTGTGCAAAGGTCGGGATGTCGACCCCGTCCAGACTGCGCGCCTTGACGTGAAGCGCCACAACCATCCCCTCGTCAGGGATCCCCAGACGGGCGCGCAGATGGCGGAACCTGTCTTTCATCAGTGCAAGCGGCCACAGACGCGCAAGGTCCAGGGCCGTATCCGGGATCACACTGGGTCGTCGACCAGACCACAGTTCCAATCTTGCGGCACTGTCGCTGTCGCGCACGACAAAACGATCCGCGGCATCCACCGTCCGCCGCAACCACTCAGGCGCTCGCCGGTCCGCGCTCTGCTGCAATACGCCCGGCCCGTTCCATAGCACAGGCAACCCCTGCCGCACCGCCTGCGCGGTGGCACCGATCCATAGCGCGGCATAGGCTGTCGCCGCATAATCCGGCAGTCCAAAATCCTTGGTATGCACAATGTTGCCGCCCCCGATCAGGACGCCATCGAAGCTCTCGATATCGCGGACAAACTCCGGGTAGGACAGGGGCAAGACGGCATCGCGGTAGCGCGTCGCATGGGCGGTCGGAGAGACCGCAACCACCTCGACCCCCAAAGGCCCAAGGCGTCGCCCGGCGATCAGCGGGAACAGCAGATCACCATAGTTCTCGACATCGAACGTGCCAAAAATCGCAAGGCGACGGGGGCGCTCTGTGGGCATGTTCCACCTCCAAGCGGGCGACCGAGCGCGGCGTGCGTTCTGGCTTCTCGACGGCATCCGGATAATCGACTTGCCATTCTTTTGCCGGAACATCAGTGTGTTGGCAAGAGCGGGGCCCGGACACAGATGCGTCTTGGTGTTGGGTCAGCTCGTCCAAATGCGACAGGAGCCCTGCCTCAGATGACCGACCACATTGCAAATGTGGGATTTGACCACCAATCCGCCCCCCGGTTGGCGACACTGGTTCAGGACGCAGAGGCGCTTTTCAAGGCGGAACGCTTCGCCGAGGCAATGGCCATCTTCGAAACTGCCGCCCAACTCCATCCACCGCACAGCACCGTGCTGATCCGTCTTGCGGGGCTCGCGACCCGCATGGGGCAATTGGACAGGGCGCAAGAGTATCTGGGGGTTCTGCGCCAGCGTTTTCCGGATTTTCAGTGGACGCCCATGGTCGAAGGCGATCTGGCCATGGCACGGCTCGATTATGCCCGCGCCATCGCGCTCTACCGCGAAGCCTTGACCCGGATACCCGACCTGGCAGCGATCAAGACGCGCTTGGATCAGGCCGTGGCAGAGCACGCCCGCGAATTTAGCTGGAACGCCCCGGTCGAGATCGAAATATGGCCTGCGTCCGAGCCATCACCATTCATCGAGGCCGCGCCACAAGACCGGGTTCTCGTTGTGTCCTGGGACCTTGGCCATAATGTCGCCGGGCGCGGCATCACCCTGGCCGAGACCATCTGTGACACGCGCCCCACCGCCATGGCAGGGCCCCTCTTTCCCGCCTATGGCGATACGCTGTGGCCGCCACTGGCCGAGGCGGATCGCCGCGTGCCGATCGCAGGCTGGCGCGCCCCCCATTTCCGCCACGTCCTCGAAGGTGCGCTAAAGCTGGTCAAGACGTGGCCCGCAGCAACGGTCTGGGTCTCGAAACCCCGCTTTCCGGGGCTTCTCATCGGCTTGCTCTACCGGGAAATCCTTGGGGCCCGCATCATATGCGACCTCGACGATGATGAACTGGCTTTTGTCAAAGGCGCGGCACCGCGCGATTTCGACAGTTTTCTCGCAGAGTTCAATCCGCAAGACTGGGATCGCCCGCATGGTCGAACCTGGACGGAACTTGGGATGGGGATTTTGCCCTTTGTCGATGCCGTCACCTCCTGCAACCCGGTCCTCGCGTCCCGCAACAGCGCAACACTGGTTCGCCATGGCCGCTCTCACAGCGCCGCGCAAAACGCCATGGCACGCCGAGAGGCCACGCGCTCAGAGCTTGGCTATGCGCCCTCGGATCGGGTGGTGTTGTTCCTCGGAACCCCCCGCAGGCACAAAGGCCTTGTCGAACTGGCACATGCGGTTGTCGCCTTGAACCGTCCGGATGTGGAACTCTGCATCGTCGGCTCTGTGGCAGACCCGGAAATGGAGCGGGAACTCTCTGCTATACCGGGCCTTCGCCTGCGCCGGATCGGCGCGCAACCCTTCTCGCGCGTGCTGGATCTCAATGCCGTGGCGGATGTGGTGGTGCTTCTTCAGGATCACGACAGCCCGATCACCCAGAGCCAGACCCCCGCCAAGCTGACCGATGCGATTGCCGTCGGGACGCCGGTTCTTGTCACCGATGCAGGCCCCGTTGCCGATGTGATCGCCTCGGGCGCCGCCATGGCAATCCGCAAGGACGACACTTTGGCCAGCCGCCTCGCAGACGCACTTGCGACCGGTCGATCCCCCGGTCACGCACATCCGTTCTTTGCCGCTGAGATGTCCTACGAGGCGAACCGCCCCAGAGCGTTGCAGGCGATTGCGGCGGCGCATGACGGCCCTCCGCGCAGCTATCCGGACATGCCCGGCCTGTTGTCGTTCCTGCGCCGCGAAATGCCGGGCGTTCTCTCGCCAGAGACCGGCACGCTCAACGCCCCATGGCTCGCGCGCCCAAGTGCTGCTGCGCCTCGGGTGGACCCCGACCGTCCCATCAATGTGGTTTTCTTCTGGAAACAGAACGATTCAGGTCTTTATGGGCGTCGACAAGACATGCTCTTGCACGAACTCTCGCTGAGGCCGGAAATCGGGCGCATTCTGCACATCGACGCGCCCTTTCCTGTGACGGACCTCCGGGCCCACACAAACCCGATGCGCGCGCCGGTCAACGCCGAAGCACCGATCATCACCGCGACCACTCTGGCCCGGATGACGGGTCTGGCGGACGAGGGCAATATCCACCGTCGCAGCTTTCTCATTGGGACACCGGGTCAGACCTTGCTGGGGCGTCCGGTTCACAGCCGCGAAAGTTTCCCAAATGCGGTCGAGGCTTGGTTGGACGACATCAACATGCGCGACAATTCGATCGCGTGGGTCTGTCCGGTGGTTCAGGGGTTCGAACAGGTTCAGCAACGGCTCCGCTTTCCCTTTGTGATCGGCGATTATATCGACGACCAACGCTGCTGGCCCATGTCCGAGCAGCGGCGCCGGAACATAGAACAGAACTACCGCTTCATGGCGGAAACCGTGGATGTCGCGATCACGAACTGCGCCGCGATGCAAGAGGTCCTGACACAAGAGGCGCTCTCGCCCCTGCTCGTGCCCAACGGCATCGACATGCGCGCCGAATTGCCCGTGCCGGCCCCCGAGATCACCCGTCTGGGTGGTCCGGTGATCGGCTATTGCGGCAATATGGACGACCGCTTTGATTTTGAACTGGTCGAGGCACTGGCACGGGCAAGACCACAGTGGCAAATCGTTCTGATCGGCAAGCTGTCCCGCCCTGCACACCGGGAGCGGATGACAGCCTTGCCAAATGTTCATCTGCTTGGCATTCGACCCTACGATCAGGCGCGGGCCTGCATTGCGGGTTTCGACGTGGCGATTGTCCCGCACGAACGCTCGGATCTGTCGGATCGGATGAACCCGCTCAAGGTCTATGTCTATCGCACGCTTGGCTTGCCCGTTGTCTCGACCGACATTGCCAACCTCGATGATCTGCGCGACGACCTGACCATCGCAGAGGATGCCGATGGCTTTGTGACCGCAATCGAGGCGGCTCTGGATCGGCTGGCAAAAGAGGGGCGGCGCTTCCTGCCCCCGGATCTGAGCGCCTCCCTCTC
This sequence comes from Roseovarius sp., assembly GCF_018066915.1. Lineage (GTDB taxonomy): Bacteria > Pseudomonadota > Alphaproteobacteria > Rhodobacterales > Rhodobacteraceae > Roseovarius. The sequence continues at coordinate 12,443 of NZ_JAGPVV010000262.1, read as the reverse complement.
TTGGCAAAACCGTATGGATACTATCTGGTCAGAGGTTGACCACCGCCTTCGCGCCAAGATGTCTCGACCGACCTGAAATTACCGAAAAGAGGATCGACGTGCAGGCGGGTGATTGCGCCGAAATCACCGGTTTGGCCGCACTCAGAGGCTCGACAGGCACAGCCGGCACATGCGGTATCCCCGCGTGATCGACCACTGTGTTGGCAACCGATCCGGCTCGGGGCCGGGTCGTGGCAGAGACACGCGAACACGTTCCATCACCGCATCCAGAAGCAGAGACAGGAACTGACGACTTGCCTGCCCCCCAACACAGGCCAGCGGTCCAAGAGAAAACGTGGCCGTTGGTTGGCGAGGCCGATCCAACAGGCAGATGTCCGGCTCTTGCCAGAGCGCAGGGTCCCGGTTTGCTGCGGAAAAATCCAGCACCACAAGACTGCGCGGCGGCAACCAGGCATCGCCAAGGTTCAACCCCGTCGCTCCGATTTGCCGTGTTCCATATCGGAATGAATTCATCAGCCGCTCCACCTCCCGGATATAGCCGGGGCGCAGCTCTGGCCGCGCGCGCAATGCGTCCTGAAGCTCTGGGGTATCCGCCAGATGAGCCAGCATCGACACGCTTGTGTAGGCAATCGGCAAGAGCGCCAGAAACGCAGGTGAAATCCAGTGCGTGATCGGCATCTCACGCGCCGCGCCGCGTGTTTTCTCCAAGAGCGTCAGGTCCTGCATCACGGCACGCGCCAGAGGTTCCACAGGCGCCAGATCGCTCGGCCCGTGTCGCTCGACCGCGAGCATCATCGCCAGCAACCCATCTTCGATCCTCTGACCCAGATCGCGGTCGATGGCCAGCGCTGTCGCCCGCCATGCGGCAAGCATCGGGCGCAGGAGGTCCGCCATCACATCGACTGTGCGCCCCTCGGCCAAGGCCAGAGCCCCAAGCATGGACGCCATGTCCAGATCCTGAAGCGTGCCTTGCAAAAGCCGCGTGACAGCAATGGCATCACGTCTCTCTGCGTCATTCGGCACCCGATGCGCGCGTCCGATGATCCGCATGATCTCCAGCGTTTGATCAAGCGTGATCTCCTGTTGCGACAGAAACCGCGCGATCGCCTTGGGGGTCAGCATATCCACCGTTGTGGTTGGATCGGTCAGAACGGCCCGCACATCGCACATCCGCGAAACGATCCACTGGCCATATCCGCGCTGTCTTGGCAGCCCAACCAGCAACGGATCGGTGTTGGGGTCCAGCACACGCGCGGCCGCCAGCCGTGGAGCATCTTGCGTTGAGGGGACGGGTAAGGGCATGAAAAGCTCTGAACAGGATGAGGTGGGGGAATCAATCAAGGACATGAGTAATGTTTTCCCGGCCAAAGTCACAGATTTATCGGCACCCGACATCTCCATCGCCATCACCTGCTGGAACATGGAGCGGGAACTTCCGCGTACCCTCTGGTCCTTGTCCCGCGCCTTTCAGCAAGGGGCAGATGACCTGACGTGGGAAATCATCGTTGTCGACAACGGCTCAGACCGCTTGCCCCTCGCCCCCGTGATGACGCCCGCACCGCGTATCCTTGCTGCCCAACTCCCCGCACCCTCGCCCGTGGGTGCCATGAACGAGGCGCTTGCGCTTGCACGCGGGCAGATCATCGGTGCCTGGATCGACGGTGCCCGCATGGCCTCGCCCAATCTGCTGGCCAGCGTCGCCCGCGCCGCCAAGACCCATCAAGCCCCGGTTATCGCCATTCCCAATCGACAATTCGGATCAGACCGCCAAGCCACCGCTGCCTTGCAGGGCTATGATCGCGCGGCAGAAGACGCGCTCCTCACGGCGGCTGGCTGGCCAGAACCTTGGGCCGATCTCTTCGCCGTGTCCTGGCCGGAAGAGCCCTCGCCGACAGCGCCCATGCTGGAATCAAATGCCCTCTTCCTGCACCGCGAGACCTGGGCTGCGTTGAACGGCTATGACCCTGCCTTTGTCGAGGCCGGTGGCGGGATGTGCAATCCCGATATGCTGGACCGCGGCATAAAACACCCCGGCACCCAATTCATCCGCATGTCCGGCGTGGCCACCTTTCACCAGTTTCACGGTGGCACGTCGACCTCGGATGTGACGCGGGCGGTTCAGATGGTCAAAGAGGCCACACGGGCCTACGCGGCCCTGCGCGGCCACCCCCCTCGCAAGCAACGCGCGCGCGGTTGGGTTTTCGACGCCAGCACCGGCACGATGGATTTCGGCTAGCCCAAAACCTCACTAGACCCGGCGCTCACCTCCGTCAGATCGCACCACTCCGACGCCCGCGCCAAGGTTCAAAACCCCTACGGTGTCTCCGCGTCCAAGCTGGCCGCCTCGCGCATGACAATCCCGGCGGAATGGCGCAGGATGTCGCGATGTCGCCTCAGGGCCTCTGGCTCCAGATCACTCTTGGGCTCTGTTTCCAGCAGATAGGTGCCGTGATCTCGACCACAGACCATCGTCGCATAGCCTTTGGTCGCGCCACGCTGCGCCACATCCCCGGCGATATAGCGGATCGCAAATCCGATCCGACGGCCGTCGGTCGCGCGGTTGGTCGCAGAGCCGTGCACCAGCATCACATGGTGGAGCGACATTTCTCCGGGTCTGAGCACGCAATCCACCGCGCGCGACTCGTCCACACCCTCTGCCACCTCCTCACCCAGTGGCAGCATCGAGGACGCAGCATTCCGGACGGCATGCGGCACCGCTGCGGTATGGCTCTCGGGTATGACACGCAAACACCCGGTCTCGGGCGTGCTCGGCGTAAGAGCAAGCCACGCGGTTAGTCCTCTTGGCGCATCCAAGCCCCAGCAGGTGCCATCCTGATGCCACGGCACCACATCCGCAGAACCCGCTTGCTTGCAAAAGAAGCTCGACCCCCAGCACAGAACATCAGGCCCGAGGATTTCGGCAACGCGCGCAACGATCCGCGCATCTTGCACAACATCCCACAGAAACGGAAAGAGCAGATGACCCTTGACGTTCAGCAGCTTGAAAACATGCGGTCCGAGCCGCTCTTCCACCTGCTCGAACTTCGCGACCAGCTCTGCCACCTCCGCCTCGGTCATCACCGGGATACCCGAGACATAGCCGTCCCTTGAATAGCTCTGCCTGAAATCCTCGGTCATGTCCCTGTCTCCGGTGATGCGTCGGCCTGCCTCAGATGGGCCTCTTTCGCCCGACGGATCACCCGCCCGGCCCGGCGAATGATATCCGCATGCCGCGCCAGCGCGTCAGAGGTCAGCGCACCCTCCGGTGCGGTTTCCAGCGGCATGCCCGAGATATTGCGCCCGGCCACCAGTGTCACGGTCGCCCCATCCTGGCTGATCGCAGCAGGCACATAGCGGATCACGAACCCAAGCCGCCGATCCGCCGAGAGATTGCGCCCGGACCCGTGCAGCACAAGCGGGTGATGCAAAGACATTTGCCCCGGTCGAAGCACCAGCGCGCGCGCTTGAGAGCGGTCGATGTCTTGCCGCACGGCCTCGCGCGCGCCTAGCATATTGCGGGCATCCTGCGTATCCAGATGCGCCAATTGCCGCGTGTGCGTTCCCGGTATCACTTCCATGCATCCCGACTCCGAATTGGCCGCACTCAGCGCCAACCAAGCGGTTGCACCGACAGCGTCGCTCAGCCCCCAAAAGGTCGCGTCCTGATGCCAGGCCACATAGCCGTCAGAGCCTGCCGGCTTGTCGATGATGCTCGATCCGATGCAATAGATATCAGGGCCCAGCAGGCTTGCGACAGGGCCGACGATCCGCGGATCATGCACAATATCCCACAGAAACGGCAGCAGCAGATGCGGCTTGACCCGCGTCAATCCCGAGAGCCGTCCGTGCGATTGCGCCTCCTGCGCCTCAATGTGCCCGCGCACCGTCGCAGCCTCCTCTTCCGACATGACGTCGAGGGGGCAGAGCACGCCATCTTGCCCGAAAGTGGCGCAGACCTCGGGGGCAAGCGCGTGGCGATGTGATATATCGGCATCCGTGGGGGGCATGGGCTAGAATGGCTCCGTCTCAAGTATGTCCTGCCCCGTCAGGGCGGCATTTCGGTCCTGCGGCGTGCTGAAAGGCGTCATCGCCCAATTCAGCCCATCTTGCCGCAGACCTTCCCGAAAGGCGAGCGCCGCGAAGGCGAGCCGTTCCCGTCGTTTCGCCTCCGGTCCGGCCCGAAACACCTCGGCGATTCTGTCCCAATGGCGCTCCAGTCTGGCGATCACATCGGGCGGTATGGGGTGTGACGGTCCTTGCAAGGCCTGCTCCAGCGCGCCAAGGGCGACTGGCCAATCTTTCATCAGGTCACACGCACGCCCCAGATGCTGAACTAGACCATCGAACTTTCGATAGGCCGGGCGCGCCACCAAAAGTGCCGGCACATCATAGGCTGCGGCCGTGATGTAGCCGTGCAGCGACGACCCGACGTAGGCGCGCGCATGCGCAAGGAGGGCTGCAATATCCCGGAGCCCGCGTGGCCGGTCAAGCGCCGCGGCGGCCACCCCCCGCGCTGCAAGGGCTGCGGTCAGTTCGCGCGCCATCCGGTCGTCGGCATGCGCCGTGCCAAGCCCGATCACAATCGGCGATATGTCAAGGCGCAGACACACCGCCGCCAGACTTTCGGCGAGGTCGCTCAGCGGTGCCCCCCCAAGCGACCGACGCCGCACATGCGTCGCAAGCACCCGGTCTGTCCGGTCCACGCCCAGCGTGGCGCAGACCCTGGCAAAGTCTTGGGCCAATCCAGCCTTGGGCCAGACCGCTTCCAGACCCAGTATCGTGTCGGGGATGGTCGCGACCTCTGGATGCTCTGACAGACCCGCCATCCGGATCGAACCTTCATCCCGCAGCGCGAGGTAATCGGCACAGTCAAACGCCGCTGCCGCCAGCGGCCTTAGCCCAGGCCGAAGAGGGTGGGGAACACCGGGCGCATTCCACGCCACAGGCACATCCCGCAAGGCTGCTGCCAGCGTTGCCCCGAGCCAGGTCAAGGGGCCAACCGCCGCGCCGATCCCACCCTCGCGATACTCCTTGAGCGGGTCCATCCGATGCGTGTGCACGATATACCCGCCGCCGATGAGCATGCCATCACAAGGGGCCAACGGATCAAAGGCTGCGCCGATGTCGCGGGATGCCATTGCCTCACGCAGGCCAGTCTCTGCCCCGGTCGGTGACATCGCATGCACGCGACATCCGCGCCGGCCCAGTTCATGCGCGGCAACCACAGGGAACATGAGATCCCCGAAATTCGGCATGTCGAACATGCCCGTGATCATGATATCGCGCGGCCCCTCGCCGCCGGCGTCGCCCATGGCTAAGCTGTGGCGCGGCTCTCGCCAATCCGATGAGCGAGATGACGGGAAAGGGCGCTTACGCTGGGATTGTCAAACACCTCATCAGGGTTCACCTGAATGGAAAACTGTTCCTCCATCATGCCGCACATGATGGTGATTTCGATGGAATCGAGCCCGTAGAGATCGAAACGGTCATTCACCGGAAACGGGTCCTGCGGCACCTCGATCACCGAGGTGATATAAGCCACCATCCAGTCGCGGATCACGCCCTCGTCAGCGGGTTTGTTGGGGGCTGTTTGGCTGGGCACGAATCACCTGTGTTCTTTTGTTATGAGCCGGAATTGTGTTTGCCAGAGTATTCCCGAATTGTCCTGCCCTTGCAATCAATTGGGCCAGACACAAACCTGATTGCGGTCGGGGCGGCAGGTCGTGAAATCCGCCTGACCGGGGCGCGGCCGCGCCCGCCTTGCGGCGCACCGATGCACGCGCGTCGTCCCCGGACGTCATCCGCCCTCAACTGGCCCGCTGCCCTGCGATGCCCCCCCTGCCTGACCGGGCAGGGTATCGTACCAATAGCGCTGCCTGCAAAACGGATATCCCGGCAGATCGACCCGCCCTGCATCACCAGTCTCCATCCTATGCGGCAAAATCCTTGCGCCTGCCCTGTGCAGCGCCAGAACCGCCTCCGCCATGGTCAAATGGCCCCCGTCGGTTTCAGGACAGACCGTGGTCGCCCGCCTGGCGTCGGCATCCGCGCCGGAAACAAGGTCCGGGAAAATGCGTCCAAGCTGCATCCTGTCGCCCTCACATAGCCCTTCGGCTGCCTCCAGAATGATCTTCCCCGTCACGCGCGCGGCGGTGCGGGGGGGCTCCGAAATGATCTGCCTCACAGCGCTTTGCGCCTCGGCGAGGGTGCCCGCAAGAAACTCTGCGCGCAGGCTCATCCCCGCCCATCGGCGCGACACCGCAACGGCCAATGACCCCAGATCCACTTCTGGGGCCTGCAACAGAGCCAAAAGCTGCGCGGCCCGCGCGCCGAGCGCCTCAGAGGTCGCCGCCGACAGCAGGAAGAGATACGGCCCCGCCGCATCTTGGACCGCGCCCTGTCCAGTATCCGCCGCACCCACGATCACATGGGCGTTCAGACCACTCATCCCAAAGGCACTGACGCCGACAACGCGCCTGTCCTCTGTCCACGACCGCGTGATCCGGGGCACGGAAAACGGCAAGGCCGCCCAGTCTATGCGCGGCGATGGCGTGCAAAAGGCGGGCTGCACCGGCACAAACCCATCGCGCACCATCAGAATGGCCTTGATGAGACCGGCAATACCCCCTGCGGCCTCAAGATGCCCCAAGCTCGCCTTGACCGATCCAAGCGCGCCGGGTGGACCGCTCCGGCCTGCAAAGACCTCGGCCAATGCCGCCGCCTCGATCGTATCGGCAAGCGCTGTGCCAGACCCATGCGCCTCTATGGCGCCAATGTCGTTCGGTCCCATCCCTGCCGCGCGCAGCGCGGCGGAAATCACCTGCATCTGCCCGGCACGCGCAGGCGCACTCAGACCATTGCTGCGGCCATTATGCCCCGTGGCCCAACCCTGCAGAACGGCATGAATTCGGTCGCCCTGCGCGGTCGCGTCGCAGAGGCGCTTCAACACCACCATGCCACACCCCTCCGACCGCACGAATCCATCCGCCTGCGCATCAAAGGATCGCGTTGCGCCGCTGCTCGACAGCAGGTTCGTCATCGCAAGCACCTCAAAGCTCTCTGCCGACAAGAGCGCGTTCACGCCGCCCGCCACGGCAAAGTCGCACTGACCCAAGCGCAGGGCGTCGCAGGCCAGCGCGACCGCCGCCAGCGCCGAAGAGCAGGCCGTATCGAGGGTCAGGGACGGTCCGCTCAATCCCAGACAATAGCTCACTCTTCCGGAGATCGCCCCGTTCTGGGCTGCGGTCAAAAGATGGGGATTGCTCTTGGTCGCGACCCCGGCCTTCGCCATGCGGATCGCATAGTCCGAGGTGCTCGCCCCCATGAAGACGCCCGCCGATACCCCGTCAAGACATCCCGGCGACAGCCCGGCATCTTCCAGAGCAGTCCACGCGCCCTCAAGCGCCAGACGTTGCATGGGGTCGATCAGGGGCGCTTCATTGGCCGAAATCCGAAATGGCGTCCGGTCGAAATGGGCAATGTCGTCCAAGAGCCCTGCCGCCGTGACGCGCGCCGCCTCGCCCCAAAGTGCCAACCGCGACGCGGGCACCGGCCCGACAGATAGTCCGCCCGTGCGCAAAAGACGGACAAACGCTTCGGGCGCGTTGACCCCCGGAAAGCGACAGGACATCCCGATCACTGCGATGGGCATAGGGGCGATCACGGCGTATCCGCCGCCAGTTCGGTGGCGAGCGATCTTGGGTCGGGCAACTCGAACAGACGCTCGACAGCCAAGCTGCGTCCCGTCGCGCGTTCAAGATCAAGCGCCAGTTCCGTGATCATCAGGGAATCCAGCCCCTGATCCGCCCACGACAAATCCGGGTCTACCTCGGCAGGGTCAGTCCCCGTCGCCGCAGCAATCCACTCGGCAAGAAATCCGAGTATCGCGGTGGCGGACATCTCTGCGTGCTCCTGCGCCAGTGCGAGCTGCCGCGTGGCCCTGATCTGGGCCCGGCGCATCTCTTCCGCCTCTGGAGACCAGTCGAGTAAAACAAGGTCCGGTTCGTCCCGCAGCCGCTCCTTCGTTGCCCGGCGCCGCAGCTTTCCGCTGGTCGTCCAGAGGAGCGCGCCCGGACGCACCAGCGATACCTGCGCCCCATCCACGCCCTCTTGCAGCAAAAGCCCGCGCCAGAGGTGCTTGGCAATATCCGCCATCGCCGCCGCGGCCTCCGCATCGTCGGTCTTCAGAGGGGTCACTTCCGCAATCACACTGACCGCACCATCCGCGCGTTGATGCACGACGATACGACCTTTGCGCACGCGCGGATCTGCCGCGTCAAGCGCGCGTTCCAGATCCGCCGCATGCAGGGTTCGCCCATGCAAAATCACGATATCCTTGATCCGCCCCGTCACGTATAGCTCGCCCCGCCAAAGAAACCCGGTATCGCCGCTGCGCAACCACGGGCCGCTGCCATCCGCTGCCTGCGCCCCGAATATTGCAGCACTTTCCTCAGGTCGGCCCCTGTATCCGCGCCCGACACTGTCGCCCGCAATCCAGATTTCGCCGATTGCGTTCTCCGTGCATGGCATACCGGTGTCAGGGTCTGAAATTCTCGCGCCGCCGGATGTCCGCACTGGTCCCGAAGACGCCAGACGCCGTCCCTGTCCCGGTGGACAAGGCAGAACGAGCCCGCGTTCCAGCGCTTGTGCGTCAAACCAGCAAGAGGTCGCCCCCATGCCCCGCGCCACTCCCGACACAAGCAACGTCGCCTCCGCCAGCCCATAGCAGGGAATAAACGCGCGCGCATCGAAACCAGCCGGCCCGAAGGCTTCGGCAAAACGCTCCATGGTCTCGGGTCGGACCGGCTCTGCCCCGTTGAGCGCGACGCTCCAGGACGACAGATCAAGCGCCGATTTGCGCGCCTCAGAGATGGCGCGCACGCACAGGTCATAGGCAAAGTTCGGCGCAACAGAGATCGTGCCGCGCCACGTGCTGATTGCCTCGAGCCACAGGATCGGACGCCGGACAAAGCTTGCAGGCGACAGGACAATCGTTGGTCCGCCGCGCCATAGATTGTAGAGCAGCCCACCAATCAGCCCCATGTCATGCTCCGGCGGCAACCAGGTGACGCCAACCTCCCGGCTTTGTGACTGCAGGACGCGGGTGAGAATCCGTTGCTGGGCCGCAAGGGCCCCGTGGGTCAGGATCACGCCTCGGGGCGCTCCGGTTGATCCGGAACTGTATTGGATAAGGGCCACATCCTCGGCCGTCGCGGTCCATACCGGGTGTGTTGTCTCAGGGGCAGGATCGCCGGGCCTCACAATCTTGCAGCCAGAGAGAAGCGCAAGGTGGTCCGCTTCGCAGAGGTCTTGGGGCGTCGCATCGCTCACGACCGCCGCGCACGCAGCTTCGTCAAGGATCGCACGCGCCCGCGCACGGGTCGCTGGGGTATTGGGCCGCGCGACGGGCACCGCCGCACACCCCGCCATCAGAGTCCCCAGAAATCCCGTCACGAATCCGGGGCCATGCTGGCACATCAACGCCACGTTCGTGCCCGGCACGCACCCCGCCGCCACAAGGCCATCCGCCACCGCCCTCGCATCGGCCATCAGCGCACCATAGCTCAACGCGCCCGCCGGGCCCGACCCGAACAGGAAACGATAGGCCGTCGCGTCAGGGGTTTCGGCGGCATGCCTCAAGACGCGCCCGATCAACAGGTCATCCCCACTTGGCGCGCCAAGACCGATCACGCTGTCCTCGTCCTCATGCCTCGTGACATGGTCCATCACAGCAACCGTGCGCCGTTCAGCCTGCGCATGTCCGCGCCGCGACCGAATGTCATCCTGAAAGTGACCCTGCCTGGTTTCCGACAGAGCATGGCGCGCCTATGCTCTCTTCACTTGTGCAGCACCCAGGTTTGCCGTTTCGCCTCGATCTCGAACCCATGATCGCGCGCGAACTCCTTGATCGCCTCCTGCATCACAAAGCGTCCAGAGTCGTCCGGCCAGAGCCAGTCATCCCCACACAAGATCGCATCGGGATAGAGTGCATAGGCCGCATCGAGATCGGCCCGATGCTTGAAGGCGTCGACATAGATCATGTCCACCGGAATATCCCGCCGCCTCAGGTAATAGAGCGCCTCAGGCGAAAACCGACGAACCGGATAGACGCGATGCTTGAAGTCCCGCAAATTGTTCAGGGCAACGGCAAAATTCCCGTGCTCGGACAAGAGCCGGGTAATCCGCTTCACCTCCGCATCCGACAGATGCTCGACATGGCGCGACATCGACGGATGATGCGCCATCCCAGACACGTAGTCCGCCCAATTGCCATCCCACGGATCAATGCCGATCACGGTCAGGTCGGGCTTTGCCTTCAGCCATTGCAGCACCGACCCCCCGAGGAAACAGCCCACCTCAACCATCAGGCGCACATCCTTTGCGGCAATCTCTCGCAATACGATCTCGCGGCCCCCATCGCCATTCGCGTCCAGCGCCAGCATGAACGGCGCATGATCCTGCCACGGAAAATCCGGCCATGGATTGTCACGCGCAAGCGCCTCCAACCCCAGCATGATCCGCGACCCCGGCGGTGCATCTTCCGCAGGATAGCGGGCATCCACCTCATTGCGTGCAGCCCGAACCGCAGCCGACGCACCCGGTGCGATTGTCTTTTCAGCCTTTGGCGCGGCCGTGGATCGTGTTTCGGCCAAGACCACCGCCGGCGGACGCCCCCCTTTGCGATAGTGGAACACGCTATGCCCCGATGCACCCTGACGCGCCGCCGTGGGGATCGCGGCACGGCGCAGGTCGTCCCGATCAAAGATCTGGATCGGCTCGATCAGATGTGGGCCTGTTCCCCAAACCTCTTCCAGCAACGCCCTAAGATCGCTTGACCCGAAAATGCGCATATGATCCTTTTCGCCGAACCGTGCCAGACGCTCGGCTTCGGTCAGATCAGGCGACAGATCTTCGGCGGTCTTCTCGCCGCGGATCGGGACAGACAGGAAATGCAGCCCGCCCGGTGCCAATATCCGGTCCAACTGACGCAAGACGTCGCGCACATCGCACGGGACATGCTCCAGAACATGGTTGTGAAGGATCACATCATAACTGGCATCCGGGATTGCCGCGAGATCCGTGCATAAATCCAACATGCGGATGCTCTTGCTCTGGCTTTTCTGGAAACGCTCCGCGTCCACTTCCGCCCCGTGGTAGGCCTCGCCGGACAGTTCGCTGAACTTTCGCGCAAGGCTTGGTTCCGGCACCAGTTGCAGCACCCGCTTGCCCGGTTCAAATCCGCCCAGCCGATCCAGAATCATCCACATCAGCCGGTTGCGCTCGACGGCCCGACACGTCGAGCACCGCGCGTTCTGGCGCCCGTTGAAATCCTCGAACTCGGAGCCATCGCAAATCGGGCATTTCAGATCCTTGGCCCGCGCCTGCTCGGGCGGCTGCACGGCGCTGTGAACGCTCCGCATCCCCGGCGGATCGACCTTGCGCATCACGAATGTCGCATTGGTGTAACAGGGCTCTTGCACGCCGCTGCGCCGCACCACCGCCAACCGCCCCCCCAAAGCGTGGATCATCTCCGACAGATCGCTCCCGTAGTCGGTGAACACCAGGCATTTTGTCCCATCCCCGGCATTATGGTAGCGCTCGGGTTTGAGATGAACCAATGATCCTTGCTCCATCCGCGCGCGGGTCTCGGTGCGATCCGGCAGGGGATAGTCGTTCGGAATAGAGAAAACATGGATACCACCGGGCCGCAGCACACGCAGCGTCTCGGCAAAGGCTTTCTCGATATCGGGAAGATGCTCCATCACGTCGCTGGTGATGATCAGATCAAAGCTGTTCTCGTCAAAGGTCAGCCGCGTCAAGTCTTCGTTACGCACCCCGTCCGAAGAAACGTCACCAAGCGGCTCATCGGGACGGAAATAGGACCGGACATAGTTCTGCAACCCTTTGAGCCGTGCCACAAACGGCCCTCGCAGCGCCGGTTCATAGATCGAGATGTCGTTCAGCAAGCCGCGCTCGACCAGTTGATCAAGGGAAATCGCCTGTCCGCGACCGAACTCATCCACGATGACCCCCGCCTGATCGCGCCAACGCAAGGTAAAGCGACAGTTCGGACAGGCATAGGATTCCCGCAACGAGCGTTGCTCGCCACGAAGGAACGTGCCCACATGACCACAGATCGTGCAGAGACCGTGAAGATCGGGTTGTTGCAAGGTTTTCCCTCCGAATGACCGACTGCTGGACGCGCAGTTTCATTCGATCTTACGCACGCCGTCACTTTCTTGCGCAGGTCAAGCAATGTCAACTGCGGACACTGAACCGGGATGGTTCTGCAAGGGGTCGCTTGTCTCCGGCCACCATGCCTGCAACGCCGTGTGAACAAGTAATTTATGGCTTCACGCCTGCACCCATTGTTCACGCCGCCGAATGATGGCACATAAAACGAAAACAGGCTCGACTGACGAATGGCCACAGAAATGGGACAC
>NZ_JAGPVV010000306.1 GCF_018066915.1 Roseovarius sp. | reverse complement strand
AGCGCCTAATCCACCGCTGCGCCCGCGTCAATCACCGCGCCCACCATCGGCCCCAGAGGAAAGCCGATGTCAGAGCGCCCAAGCGCAGGCGCATAGAGGCGAGACACCTTGCCATCAAAATAGAGCGCTTGGCGCAGCTTCAGATGATCGCGAAAGAACCGCCCGAAGGTATGGAAATTCACCGCCCGGTCCGAAATCACAAACCACGCCTGCCGCCCGTCTTGGGACGTGCCCACGCCGTTGCGGATATAGAAACTGTCGCTATCCTCCAGAAACCGCGGATGCAGCGCGCCGTCAATGACCAGCATCGGACCCGATTGGCTGGCATCTCGACAGCGCGGGCGCTCGCGCTCAAAACGCAAGGTTTCGATCACATCGGCGCGGCCCTCACGGATGCAAAAGACCCCATTGGGCAAGAGGCCAAAGTTGCCGGGACCATCGCGCGTCACAAGGCTCCGCACCTCTCGGCCCGCTTCGACATAGAGCCCAACCGGGCTGCGGTCCGCATGATACATGCCCGCATTCATTGCAAAGACCAACGCCTTGCCCTCGGCCTTGAGCGTGTCGTCGATCGCCCCGAAACCGCCCAAGGGCGTCCCGGTCTGCGCATCATTGAGGAAAAGCCGCAGATCGTCGCGCAGCATGTCTACGGCACAGACGGTGTAACTCTGTCCGTCAAAGCGTTCGGAACGACACTCTGCCGCCTGCACCCCGCCGGGGCCAAGCATCAGCACAAGCCCAAGCGCGAGCCTAGCCTTCCACATCCCGGCGCACCGTGTCTTGCTCAAAGAGACGTCGCGTCTCGTCGATCTGGTCAAAGGTCTCATCCAGCCGAAAGCGCAGATCGGGCGCGTATTTCAGACCCACCTTCTTGCCGATGATGCGCCGCAACTCGTGCTTGTTGCGCGCCAAGAGCGCGATCAGATCCTCTTGGCCTTCGCCCCCCAGTGGCATCACATAGGCGGTGGCGATCTTGAGGTCCGACGAGGTGCGCACTTCGCCCACCGTCACCGAAATACGGTTCAGATCGGGGTCGTGAATATCGCCCCGCATCAGAACTTCGGACAACGTCCGGCGGATCAACTCGCCCACGCGAAGCTGCCGTTGCGAAGGGCCGGGCCCGTCATGAAACTTGTTCTTTGCCATGCCCCGCATCTAATCGCTTGGGCAGGCATTTCCAAGCAGAGAAATCTGCCCGGCTTCTTCTTGGCAGAAATACTCCTGCACCGCCCCTGCCCCACCCGCGCCCTTGCCGCCTCAAACACTCCGCGCTATGCAGGCCCGCAACCAGCAAAGGAGAGCCGCCCATGACCGACCTGCCGGGCATCGTGATCACCGGGGCCTCTGGCCGCATGGGCCAGATGCTGATCCGCATGGTGTCCGAGAGCCCGCGCGCGACGCTCATCGGCGCGCTCGAACGCCCCGGTCACGCTTGGATCGGACAGGATGTGGGCCGCGCCATGGGCGCCGCCGACCTGGGTGTCGTCGTGACCGACGATCCGCTCGAAGTGATCGCCCGCGCCCATGCGGTGATCGACTTTACCGCCCCCGCCGCCACGCTGGAATTCGCCACCTTGGCCGCTCAGGCGCGGGTCGTGCATGTGATCGGCACCACCGGATTCGAGGCATCAGACCTCAAGCACCTCGACGCCGCCGCGCGCCATGCGGTCATCGTGCGCGCCGGCAACATGAGCCTTGGCGTCAACCTGCTCACACAACTGACCAAGCGTGTGGCCGCCGCCCTAGACGAGGATTTCGACATCGAGATCGTCGAGGCGCATCATAATCAAAAGGTCGATGCCCCCTCGGGCACGGCGCTCATGCTGGGCGAGGCAGCGGCAGAGGGGCGCGGTGTGGCGCTCGAGCGTGTTAGCGACCGCGGCCGCGACGGCATCACCGGCAAACGCACGCGCGGGCATATCGGATTTTCGGCCATTCGCGGCGGCGACATCATGGGCGAACATGACGTGATTTTTGCCGCCGCAGGCGAGCGGATCGTGCTGCGCCATATCGCGACTGACCGCGCGATATTTGCACGCGGCGCGCTCAAGGCGGCGCTCTGGGGTCTGGGGCGCAAACCGGGCAGCTATGACATGATCGACGTTCTGGGCCTCGGCGAAAACTGATCCAATCCCGCCGATCACGCGTACTCCCACCAGATCACAAACTGTGTCGGGTGCCCCAATGCGCGTTTTCCTTGCTGTTCTTCTCTGTCTCGGCCTTGCCGCCCCTGCCATGGCAGAGGGCTTTGCCCCAGTGACGAAACGCGACCGCTTCGTCGCACTGATCGAAGGGCGTGATCTCACACGTTTTGGCATCACGATCAACGTAACCCCCGATGGCCAGATAAAGGGCCGCGCCTTTGGTCGCGACGTGACCGGCGCATGGCGCTGGAATGGCGATTATTTCTGCCGTGATCTCTATTGGGGCAAGATGGACCTTGGGCCCAACTGTCAGGCGGTGCGCGTTCAGGGCAACACCCTGCGCTTCATCTCGGATCAAGGCGCCGGTCAGTTTGCCGATCTGAGCCTCAAGTAACGCGGCACGCCCCTCGCCTCAAAAGTCGATGGCAAGGCCCTTTTTCTCCCAATCGCCATAGCGCACCGGCTCGAGCCCCTCGCGCCTCCCCCCCAATTCGCGCGGCAGATCGAGCGCCTCGGCGGCCTTGCGCCGCGCCTCGGCCTCGGCCAAAGCACGTTTGGCGGCGGCGGGCAGGTCGCGCAGTTGGTCGCTGTCATCATCGGTCATGGTCGGGCTTTCCTTGGCAAGACCCCCCTGATATATCGCACAGCCAACCGCTCGCCAAGGACATGGCCCATGAAAAAGCACACCCCCACCGCCCGCTCCGCAGCGGCGCATCTGCTCGACCGCGTGTTGGGCGAGGGGCGGCTCCTGTCCGATCTCATCGCAGGCGGCGCGCTCGACCCGCTCAGCCCCGCTGACCGCGCCCGCGCGCAACGGCTGGCCTCCGAGACGCTGCGCGGGCTCGCGCGCGCCGACCGCCTCTTGTCCCGCCACCTGCGCAAGACACCGCCCCTGCCCGTCCATAACGTGCTGCGTCTGGCCACCGTGGAACTGGCGCAGGGCGGCGAGTCGCATGGCGTGGTTAATGCCGCCGTGGACATCGTGGGCCAGAGCGCGCGTCACGCCAATCTCAAGGGTCTGGTCAACGCCGTGCTGCGCAAGGTGGCCGAAGAGGCGCCGCGCAGTTGGAACGACCTGCGCCTGCCCGGCCTGCCCGACTGGCTGCGCGGCCCGCTGGTCGACGCCTGGGGCAAGGCAGCCGTGACCGCCATGGAACGCGCGCATTTCGCCGGGGCCGCCCTCGACATCACCGTGAAATCCGACCCCGAGGGTTGGGCCGACCGGCTGGGTGCGACGCTCTTGCCAACGGGGTCTTTGCGGCGCACCGATCCGGGGCAGGTCTCGGCCCTGCCCGGCTATGCCGAGGGCGCGTGGTGGGTGCAGGATGCCGCCGCCGCCCTGCCCGTGCAGGTGCTGGCACCGCAACCCGGCGAGACAGTGCTCGATCTCTGCGCGGCACCGGGCGGCAAGACGCTGCAACTGGCAACAGCGGGCGCACACGTCACGGCGCTCGACCTCTCCGAACGCCGCATGGCGCGGGTGGCCGAGAACCTCGCCCGCACCGGCCTTGCCGCCACTTGCTGCATTGAGGACGCGCGCGCGCATCAGGGCGGGCCCTACGATGCCATCCTCCTTGACGCGCCCTGCTCCGCGACTGGCACCATCCGGCGTCACCCCGACCTGCCCCATGCCAAGGACGGCTCGGATTTTGGCGCGCTCATCACCCTTCAGGCCGAAATGCTCGACCATGCGCTGACCCTCTTGAAACCCGGCGGGCGGCTGGTCTTTTGCACCTGTTCGCTCTTGCCCGACGAAGGCGAATGTCAGGTGGAAGAGGCGCTCTTGCGTCATCCGGGGCTCCGCGTAGACCGCGCGAGCCTCTCGCGTCCGGGCATTGATCCCGCTTGGATCACCGAAGAAGGCGGGCTGCGGCTGCGGCCCGATTTCTGGGCAGATAGCGGCGGGATGGACGGATTTTACATCGCCTGCCTGCGATTTTAACTCCTCCAGCCCCAGCAAAGAAACGGTGACTTGACCACACCCCACCGCTATAGTGCCCCTATCAACGCCGACAGAAGCGTCCAGAGGCACGGCACATGGCCCCATCCGATCTGATTTCCGAGCGCTGGCCAGAGCGCTGGTCGCGCCTGCTCAACCGGCTTGCGGCGCGGCGCGCCGCCCTCAGCCGACCCGCCACCGCCTTTCTGTCGCAGCCAGAGCCGCGCAGCATCGGCTACCTCGCCCGTGGCCGACAGCTTTGCGCCGGCAATTTCGTCTTTGCCGGGCACTTGATCGAGGCACCGGGCATCAGCCTCTGGGATCTTGATCCGCCCGACCCGGCCTTTGCCGCAGAATTGCACGGCTTTGGCTGGCTCGACGATCTGGCAGCAGCAGGCGATACCGTTGCCCGCGCCCGCGCCCAAGACTGGCTCTGGACATGGATCGACCGCTACGGCAACGGCACTGGGCCGGGATGGACCCCGGACTTAACCGGCCGCCGCCTGATTCGCTGGATCAGCCAGGCGCTCTTTGTGCTCAGCGGTCAGCCATCAGAGGCTTCGGCCCCTTTCTACCGCTCCTTGGCGCAGCAGACCGCCTTCCTTGCCCGACGCTGGCAGGCCGCCCGCCCCGGCCTGCCCCGGTTCGAGGCGCTGACAGGCCTCATCTATGCCGGTTTGTCCCTCGAGGGGATGCAAACCCATCTCGATCCGGCGCTGAGCGCGCTGGCGCGGGAATGTGACAGCCAGATCGACGCACAGGGCGGCGTGCCCACCCGCAATCCCGAAGACCTGCTCGAGGTTTTTACCCTGCTCACATGGGCCGCCATGGCGCTCAGCGAATCCGGCAGGACCGCAGGCGAGGCGCATTGGCGCGCGATCGAACGCATCGCCCCCACCCTGCGCAGCCTGCGCCATGCCGATGGCGGTCTCGCGCGCTTTCACGGCGGCGGGCGCGGGCTCGAGGGGCGACTGGACAGCGCGCTTGCCACCAGCGGGGTCAAGACGCGGCGCATGGACGGATTGGCCATGGGCTTTGCCCGGCTTGGCGCGGGCCGCACATCCGTGATCGTCGACGCGGCCCCACCGCCCAAAGGGGCGGCCTCGTCCGGCGCACATGCCTCGACGCTCGCATTCGAGCTGACATCGGGGCGCCGCCCGCTGATCGTTAATTGCGGCTCGGGGCGCAGTTTCGGGCCGGATTGGCGGCGGGCCGGGCGCGCCACCCCCTCCCATTCGACGCTTGTGCTGGCCAGCGGCTCGAGCGCGCGCCTGAGCAACGACAAACGCCACCCCGACTGGCTGAGCGAAGCCCCGCGCACTGTGCCCGTGAACCTGACCAAGGCCCCCGACGGGCTGCGCTTTGAGGGCGCGCAGGACGGTTATCTGCGCAGCTATGGCCTGACCCATGTGCGCCAACTTGATTTGACCTCGGATGGGCGCGGTCTCGCGGGTGAGGATATGCTGCTCGCCATCGAAGAGGCGGACAAGCGCCGCTTTGACCGCGCCCTTGACGACACAAGGATGCAGGGCATCGCCTATGATATCCGCTTTCACCTGCACCCCGATGTGGATGCTTCGGTCGACATGGGCGGCGCGGCGGTATCCTTGGCGCTGCGCAGTGGCGAAATTTGGGTGTTCCGCAGCGACGGACGCGCCGCTTTGTCCTTGCAACCGAGTGTGTATCTTGAAAAAACGCGCCTCAAACCGCGTGCGACCAAACAGATCGTTCTCTCTGGCCGCGCGATGGACTATGCGACCCATCTGAGATGGTCACTGGCCAAGGCGCAAGATACCCCGGTCGGCATCCGCGATGTCGAGGACGAGGCGCTCGCCCCCGTGACCGACGAGTGAAACGACAAGGCAGGACCGCCCGACATGACCGATCACGCGCCCATCACCCGCGCCCTTCTCTCTGTTTCCGACAAGACCGGGCTACTCGAGCTTGGCCGCGCGCTCGTGGATCGCGGGGTTGAACTCCTGTCCACCGGCGGCACCGCCAAGGCTCTGCGCGACGCGGGCCTCGCGGTGCGCGACGTGGCCGAGGTCACGGGTTTTCCCGAAATGATGGACGGGCGCGTGAAAACCCTGCACCCGATGGTGCATGGCGGCCTTCTGGCCCTTCGCGACAATCCCGAGCATCAGGCGGCGATGCAGGCGCATGGCATCGGCCCCATCGACCTTCTGGTCGTGAACCTCTACCCGTTCGAGGAAACCGTCGCCCGTGGTGGAGACTATGAGGCCTGCGTCGAGAACATCGACATTGGCGGCCCGGCGATGATCCGCGCGGCGGCCAAGAACCATGGCTTTGTCAGCGTGGTGGTGGATGTGGCCGATTACGCCCCGCTTCTGGCGCAACTCGACGCGCATGACGGTCACACGACCCTTGCCTTCCGGCAAGGTCTGGCACAGGTGGCCTATGCCCGCACCGCCGCCTATGACGCGGCGGTCAGCACCTGGCTCGCCGGGGCCATCGGCGATACCGCCCCACGTCGCCGCGCCTTTGCCGGCACGCTGGCACAAACCCTGCGCTATGGCGAGAACCCGCATCAGGCGGCGGCCTTTTACACCGATGGCTCGGCGCGCCCCGGCGTGGCCACCGCCCGGCAGGTGCAGGGCAAGGAACTGAGCTACAACAACATCAACGACACCGATGCCGCCTTTGAACTGGTCAGCGAATTCGCCCCCGCCGATGGCCCCGCCTGCGCCATCATCAAACACGCCAACCCCTGCGGCGTGGCCCGTGGCGCGACGCTGCTCGAGGCTTATAAACACGCGTTCGACTGCGACCGCACGTCGGCCTTTGGTGGCATCATCGCCCTCAACCAGCCGCTCGATGCCGCCACCGCCGAAGAGATTGCCGAGATTTTCACCGAAGTGGTGATCGCCCCCGGCGCAGACGCCGGTGCCATGAGTATTTTTGCCAAGAAGAAGAACCTGCGCCTGCTCTTGACCGATGGGCTGGCCGATCCCGCCACGGTAGGGCGGATGATCAAACAAGTTTCCGGTGGCTATCTCGTGCAGGACAAGGACAACGGCCATATCAATGCCGCCGATCTCAAGGTCGTGACCAAACGCGCGCCAAACCCGCGCGAACTGGCGGATCTGCTGTTTTCGTGGAAAGTGGCGAAACACGTGAAATCGAACGCCATCGTCTACGTCAAGGACGGGGCCACCGTCGGTGTGGGCGCAGGCCAGATGAGCCGGGTCGATAGCTGCCGCATTGCCGCGCGCAAGGCGGTGGATATGGCCGAGACCCTCGGGCTCGCCGCACCCCTGACCCAAGGCAGCGTCGTAGCTTCGGATGCGTTCTTTCCCTTTGCCGATGGCCTGATGACCGCCGCCGAGGCGGGTGCCACCGCCGTCATTCAACCCGGTGGCTCGATGCGCGATGACGAGGTGATCGCGGCGGCGGATGCGGCGGGGTTGGCCATGGTCTTCACCGGCATGCGCCATTTCCGGCACTGACGCGCCCATGCGGATCGTTTTCTGGACGGCGTTCTGGGTCTTCCTGTTGGATCAGGCCACGAAATATCTGGTCGTGCACCTGATGGACTTGCGCAGCCTCGGGTCCATCGACCTCTGGCCGCCTTACGTCAACCTGCGCATGGCGTGGAATTACGGGATCAACTTCGGGATCATGGCGGGCAATGACCCGCTCACCCGCTGGGTGCTGATTGCTGTGGCGCTGGTCATCTCGGGCGCGGTTCTGTGGTGGGTCCATAGCGAACCCTTGGGCCGCTGGCACAGGTTTGCGGCGGGGCTGCTGGTGGGCGGCGCGCTCGGGAATGTGATCGACCGACTGATTTATGGCGCGGTTGCGGATTTCCTCAACATGTCCTGTTGCGGCATTTCCAACCCCTATGCGTTCAACGTCGCCGATATCGCCGTCTTTGCCGGCGCCTTTGGCATGGTTCTGCTGCCTTCGGGCAAAAAGCCCTCGTGACCTCGGGCCTTGAATGCGATAAGGCTCACATGACCTTGCAGGAGAGTGGCGATGGCGATGCCGCGTAAGACAGTTCTGACCCTTCTAGTGGCCACCCTCGTGGCCGGGTGCGGCGGGCGTGATGACGTCACGCTGAGCCGTATCCGCCATACCGGAAACGGCCCGGACGAGTTTTCCATCATCCCCGGCAAGCCCTTGCAAACGCCCGAAAATCTGGCGAGCCTGCCCACGCCGAACCCCGGCGGCGTCAACCTCACCGATCAAAATCCCCTCGCCGATGGCGTGGCCGCGTTGGGCGGCAATCCGGCAGGCGGGGTCGCCAGCAACGGCGCGCTTGTCAATCATGCCAACCGCTATGGGGCCACCCCCGCCATCCGCCAGACCCTCGCCGCCGAGGACAAGGAACTGCGAAAGGCCCATGGCCGTGTCGATGTGCTGCGCTTCCTGCCCGGCGACGATTATGTGCAGGCCTACCGCCGCGAATGGCTCGACGCCTATGCCGAGGAAGAGCGCCTGCGCAATCGCGGCGTGCTCACCCCGGCAAGCCCACCCCCGCCAGAGTGATCACCGCACCGCTTGAAACGGCGCGGCCAAGGCGTATCTTCTGAACCAGACGCGACATAGACCGGAGACCGTATATGCGACACTTCCTCGCCGGGCTGACGCTGGCCCTCTTGCCATTTGCTACCCCTACATCGGCCTCGACCTCCGATCAGGTGACGCATTTCACGCTCGACAACGGGCTTGAGGTGGTGGTGATCGAGGATCACCGTGCGCCCGTGGTCACGCAGATGCTGTGGTATCGCGCCGGGTCCGCCGATGAGACACCGGGCGTGTCCGGTGTGGCGCATTTCCTCGAACATCTCTTGTTCAAGGGCACCAAGACCATGGCACCCGGCGAATTTTCCGCCACCGTGGCACGCAACGGCGGCTCGGACAACG
This sequence comes from Roseovarius sp., assembly GCF_018066915.1. Taxonomy (GTDB): domain Bacteria; phylum Pseudomonadota; class Alphaproteobacteria; order Rhodobacterales; family Rhodobacteraceae; genus Roseovarius. The sequence goes on along the minus strand of NZ_JAGPVV010000306.1, from coordinate 16,711 downwards.
CCTTTACCAGCTATGATTACACCGCCTATTTCCAGCGTATTGCCGCTGACCGGCTCGAACTGATCATGCGCATGGAATCCGACCGCATGACCAATCTGCAACTGGACGAGGCCGATATCCTGACAGAGCGCAACGTGATCATCGAAGAGCGCAATCAGCGGGTGGAAAACAGCCCCGGTGCCCTCTTTCGCGAACAGAAAAACGCGATGCAATATCTCAATCACCGCTATGGCGTGCCGATCATCGGCTGGCGGCACGAGATGGAGGGGCTCGATCTCGACGCGGCGCTTGATTACTACCGGACCTTCTATGCGCCCAACAACGCCATCCTGATCGTCGCGGGCGATGTGGCCCCCGACACCGTACGCCAACTGGCCGAAACCTATTATGGCCCAATCCCCGCCAATCCCGCCCTGCCCGAACGTGCCCGCCCGCAAGAGCCGCCACAACTGGCGGAACGTCGGATTACGATGCGCGACGCCCGCGTGTCCCAGCCCTATGTGACCCGCTCTTATCTCGCACCCGAACGCGACAGCGGAGCCCAGCACAAGGCCGCCGCGCTGACGCTGCTTGCGGATATTCTGGGCGGCGGGCAAACCTCGCATCTGGCGGAGAAACTGCAATTCGAGACCCAGACAGCGGTGCAGGTCGGGGCGTCCTATTCGGGCCTATCGCTCGATGATACAACCTTTGACCTCTTTATCATGCCCGCCCCCGGTGTCACGCTCGAGCAGGCCGAAATCGCGATGGACGAGGCGCTCACCACTTTTCTCGAAACCGGCGTGGATGCCGAACAGCTTGAGCGCATCAAGATGCAGATCCGCGCCTCGGAAACCTATGCCCGTGACGATGCCGGTGGCTTGGCGCAAAAATATGGGCAGGCCCTGACCCAAGGGCTGACCGTCGCCGATGTCCAATCATGGCCCGAGATTCTCGAGGCCACCACCGCCGAAGAAATCATGCAGGCCGCGCGCGAGGTGCTGGACAGCACCCAATCCGTCACAGGCTGGCTAATGGCACCGGAGGTCACGCAATGATCCGTTTCGTTCTGAGTTTCGTCCTGCTTCTGGCCGCGCTGCCCGCGCGCGCCGAAATCGAGGTGCGGGAAATCACCACGCCCGGCGGGCTGGATGCTTGGCTGGTCGAGGATCACTCGATCCCCTTCGTGGCGCTCGAATTGCGCTTTCGTGGCGGCGGCTCGCTCGACCCCGAGAACAAGCGCGGCGTGACCAACCTGATGGTCGGCCTGCTCGAAGAAGGCGCCGCCGAGATGGACGCGCAGGGCTTTGCCCGCGCCTCCGAATCCCTTGCCGCTGATTTCAACTATTCGGTCAATGATGACCGGGTCAGCGTCTCTGCGCGCTTCCTCACCGAGAACCGCGATCAGGCGATTGATCTCTTGCGCGCAAGCCTCGTGGACCCACGCTTTGACCCCGACGCGATCGAACGTGTGCGCGCGCAGATCCTCTCGATCATCAATTCCTCGCAAACCGACCCGCGCGATATCGTGGGACAGGCGTTTGACAGCCTCGTGTTCGGCGATCACCCCTATGGATCGTCGCTCGACGGCACGGTTGAGACTGTGACAGCCCTCACCCGCGACGATATCATGGCCGCGCATCAGGGCGCGCTTGCGCGGGACCGGATCTATATTTCTGCCGTGGGCGACATCACCGAGGCAGAGCTTGCCTCCCTGCTCGACCACCTGCTTGGCGATCTGCCCGAAACCGGTGCCCCCCTGCCGGGCGCGGCCGATCCCAACCTGCCGGGCGGCGTCAAGGTCACGGATTTCGCCACCCCGCAATCCATAGTGGCCTTTGCCCAACCGGGCATTGACCGCGATCACCCCGATTTCTTCGCCGCCTATATCCTCAACCATATCCTCGGCGGTGGCGGGTTCGAAAGCCGCCTGATGACCGAGGTGCGCGAGAAACGTGGGCTGACCTACGGTGTCTATTCCTACCTTGCCGACAAGGACGCGGCCCAGCTTTGGATGGGCTCTGTCGCCTCTGCCAATGACCGTGTCGCCGAGGCGATCACCGTCATTCGCGAGGAATGGGCGCGGATGCACACCGACGGTGTCACCCCCGAAGAGCTGGAAAATGCCAAGACCTATCTGACCGGGGCCTATCCCCTGCAATTCGAGGGCAACGGCCCAATCGCCGACATCGCCGTCGGCATGCAGATGGAGGGGCTTCCGACCGATTACATCACCACCCGCAATGACAAGGTAAACGCCGTCACGCTCGACGATATCAACCGCGTCGCCCGCGACCTCCTTGATCCCGAGACGCTGACCTTTGTGGTGGTGGGTCAACCCGAGGGGCTGGAAAGCACGATCAACTGACCCCGCCGCCCTGACGCAATCCCACCCGCGTCAGGGCCGCATCCAGCGGCGCGATGTCCGGCAAGTTCAGCCGCATCGGCAGGCTTAACACCCTGCGCCGGAACGCCTCTGGCAAACGCACGGCATCCTCTTCCGTCGTGACCAGTTGCGCAGCCCTCAGATAGGCCTCGCGCTCCAGCCGCGCGAGCAGACCTGAACCATAGGCCTCCTCTGTCGCCAAGGCTTCGCAGCGCACCGGCTCTGCCCCAAGCCCGCGCAAGGTGGCAAAGAAGAGCCCCGGATCTTCACCCCCCGCAAAGGCCAAAAGCCGCGCCCCCGCCCAATCCATGCCGGTGGGTAGCGGTTGCAGATCGCCCGACATCCGGGGCATGTCCAGCCGCGCGCGCCAAAGCTCTGCAAAGCGCTCTTGCGCGGCACGCGGCCCGACCGGGATCAGCAGATCAATCCGCGCCAGCCCCGCCGCCAGAGGTTCCGCAAGCGGCCCCGCCGGGCGGCAGCGTCCGTTGCCAAACCCGCGCACCGCATCGATCACGCCAATGGATACATCCTTGACCAGCCCCGGATCGCGCAGCCCGCCCATCATCACGAGACAATCGGCAGGCCCTGCGGCCAAGGCCGCGCGCGCACAGGCCCCCCAATCCGGCGCAACCCAAGTCGGCGCGAAATCGGCGGCCAACAGTGCCGCTGACCCCACCTCTGCCGCCCCGTGGCGGCGCGGCTCTACCCGGAGCGGCCCTATGCCTCCGCGCGCAAGGATCAAAGGCGCAAACCCCTGCCGTTGAACATGTCCCACAATCGCCAGCACCGCAGGCAACGCGCCCACACCCCCCGCCGCCAGTATATCGACCGAGATCACCGGCACCGGCGCGCGCCAGCCCTCGCCAACCACCAACGCGCGCCTCGCGCGCAGATAGGCAACAGGCGTCAACAGCCGCGCACGCAGACCGGGCCGGTCCGGCGGCGTGAACCAATGCGCAGGCAGGCTCATCTCGCGGCGTCCAGCCGATCCAGTCGGTCGAGCAGCATATCCTGAATCCGGTCCGTCACAGCCGCCCCGCGCGAGGCCACATCCCAAGCCGCATGCGCCATCACCGCCGCCTGATCCGGCGCAATCAACCGCTGCACCGCCGCCGTAAGCGTCGGGCTATCGCGCACGATCCGCGCCGCCCCCGCCTCGGCATAGCGCGAATACCGGTTTAGGTAGCGACCCACATTGGGCCCATAGAGAATCGCCGAGCCATGCGCCGCAGGTTCATTGGGATCGCGCCCATGCTGGCCCGAGACCAGCGACGAGCCCATGAATGTCACCGGGGCCAGACGATACCACAGACCCATTTCGCCCCGCGTATCAGCCAGAATCACCTGCGTTGTCTCGCTTGGCATCTCGCCTTCCGACCAGACCGCCACCCGCCAGCCCTGCGCGTCCAACATGGCGCGCATCTCGGCGCAATCCTGCAAATCATCCGGCACAAGGATCAGCACGCTGCGATGCGCCAGACGGCTCACCTCGCGGTGGGTCTCGAGCACGGTGGCCAACTCGTCGCGGTGGATACGCGACGCAAGCCAGATCGGACGACTGCGCAAAAGGCCCGCCATCTCTTCGCGCTCGGCGGGATTGAAGGGCAGCGTCATTGCGCCTTCCTGAAACGCGCCCGTGACGGTCACGATCCGCTCGGGCGCCCCGAACCGTCGCACCACCCGCGCCGCACCTTCGGTCCGCGTGAGGATTTCCGTGAAGAGACTCAGCACCGCGCGCGGCATGTCGGGAAACCAGCGCCAGCTTGCCCGGTCCAGATTGTCCTCATCGGCATCGACCAGATAGAGCGGGATATTCATCCGCGCGGCACAGATCAAGAGCGCAGGCCGCAGATCGCCCCCGGTCCAGAGGCAGATATCAGGCCGCCAATGGCCAAGAAATACCTCTGCGGCGGGCAGGTTATCCTCGGGCACCGCCTGCCAGATGACCGACGACGCCGTGTCGGTGCGCGCGGGCGTTGTGGCCGCCGTGGTCAACAAGAGGTGCAATCCCCGCCGCTGCGCCGCCAACCGCTCGGCCAGATGCACCAGCGTATCGGCCCTCGCGGCATCGACCGCATGCGCCCAAATGAGCGGCCCCGGCGGTCGCGGGCGCTCAGGCGCAGGACCTGCGCGCCCGGCGCGGCGCGCATAGGCCAGATAGGCCGAAAGACTGAGCGACCGGCTCATGCCATCGCCCCGTCAATCGCCGCAAGGGCGGGTGCGATCAGGCTCTCGGGCGCGATGCCTTCAACCGGCGCACCCAGCCCACGCAGCGCCCCGGCATAGCTCTCCGCAGCCCGCCCCGCCGCAATCAGCACCACATTTTGCCCCAGCCAATAAGGGCGCGCTGCCGCCAGTTCCGCCGCCAGAAGATGCCCAGTCATCGCCGTCGCAGACCCGCGCACCTCTGCGCCACGCAAATGCGCCGCCAGACGTTCCGGGCGACTCAGCGTATCGGCCAGAGCGGCTTCGCAAGGCTCTGACGCCCCCCCCAAGAGCCGCATCAGCCGTGGCGTCATGAAACTCTGGCAACTCACGGCCTCGCCCGCGCTCAGATGCACCCAATGACTGAGATCACGCCCAACCACCCAGGCCACCCCGTCCCAATGCCCCCGCTCTCGGCCGAGACCGATCAAGAGCAGACGCACCCAGGCGTCAATCACATCCGGCGGCGTGTCCTGCACAAGCGGCGACAGCCCCCGCGCGCCCTGCGGCAGAACCGGCGCGGGCAGGTGCACCCCCTGCCCCTCTCCAATCCGGAAAACCCTCTGCGGAAGCGGTGCGACGCGCGCGCGCGCAGCCGTTTCATCCGGGGCCTCTGCCTGCCGGACAATCCGCGCGCCCTCCATCACAAAGGCGCGCGCCCTCTCCCCGTCATGGCCGAGAACGGCCCAGTCGGTCATTGCCGGCGTTCAAGCTGCGCCACAAGACCGGACATGTCATAGCCCGCCTGAGCGGTGGCGCGCAGGATTTCATCCCCACCCAGATCGTCAAACCGCGTCATGCTCCATAGCATCGTGCAGCGCGTCCCGGTGCGGCAATAGGCGAGGATGGGCTTGGGCATCTCATCAAGGGCTGCACGAAACTCATCCAGCGCCGACTGCGTCATCTGCCCCGACACGATGGGCACCCACCGCACCACAAGCCCCGCCGCCTCTGCCGCCGCCGCAACCGCGTCATAGGCGGGTTGCCCGTAATCCTCGCCATCCGGGCGGTTGCACAGAATCGAGCGATACCCAGCACCGACAATGGCGGCCACATCCGCCACCTCGATCTGCGGGGAAACGGTGAAATCTTGGGTAATCGGGCGCAGGTCCATGAGGCTCTCCAGCAGGGTTTGCCCCATCTATGCGCAAATCCATGCCCGGATTCAATGGCGCACGCGCAGCCGTGACAGAGCGGCGCGCGACGATCCGCCACGCGCCTCTTTCTGCGCCAGAGCCGAAGAATCTTGCAGGACATCCCGATTTCTGCCGAATTTTGCGGCGTTCGGCCTGCAAAACTGGGAAATCCGGGAAAACCGCGGACGTAACCTCTGGTAGAGTAGACTACCGGGTGCCGTCAGGATGCCCGGACCCACAACAACAGCGAGGGAGATCCTGTCATGTCTGGAAAGTTCGTCGTCGGCTACGACGGCAGCGTGTCATCGCGGCGCGCCCTGGAATTCGCGGTGGACCGCGCGCGCGCGCAAGGCGGCACCATCGTGCTCGCGCATGTGCTGGAATGGTCGCCCTATTCCTTCCTCACACCCAGCGAGTTGGAAGAGCGCCACAAACGCCGCCGCGAAGAGATGGAGCGCGCGGAAAAGGCCATCACCTCGACCGTGGTGGCCGAGTTGCAGGACAGCGGCATGCCAGTTGAAACCGTGATCCGCTATGGCAACACCGCCGATCTGCTCTGCCGCATCGCCAAAGAGGTGAACGCCGTCCAGATCGTCATCGGCCGCGACGGCCAGTCGGCGATTGGCGCGCGGGTGTTCGGCTCGGTCGCGGGCGCGCTCGTACAGACGGCCCCGGTGCCCTGCACCATTGTGCCATAACAGCAAGAAACAACAGGGATGATACACATGAAACGACTCGCATTTCCTGCGGCGGCGGTCGGGGCGGCCTTGCTCGCGTTGCCTGCCCATGCGCAATCCGTTGATGAAAAAGTGAACCAGATGTTTGCCAGTTCGACCGGCTGGTTCGTCAATCTGATCTTTTCCAACTTTCCGGGCACATCCTTTCCGTGGATCGTGGCGTGGCTTGTGATTGGTGCCACCGTGTTCACGCTCTATTTCGGCTTTATCCAGTTCCGCGCCGTGGGCCACGCCATTGCCCTCGTCAAAGGTGACTATTCCGACCCGAACGATGCCGGTGAGGTCAGCCACTTTCAGGCGCTTGCGACCGCCCTCTCGGGCACCGTGGGCCTTGGCAATATCGCAGGCGTCGCCGTCGCGGTCAGCATTGGTGGTCCCGGCGCGACCTTCTGGATGATCCTTGCAGGCCTCATGGGCATGGCGTCGAAATTCACCGAATGCACGCTTGGCGTCAAATACCGCAACGAATACCCGGACGGGCGCGTTTCGGGCGGCCCGATGTATTACCTGACCAAGGGCTTTGCCGAACGCGGCGTGCCCGGTGGCAGGTTTCTGGCCGTGCTCTTTTCGATCTTCTGCATCCTCGGCGCGCTTGGCGGCGGCAATATGTTTCAGGCCAATCAGGCGCATCAGCAGATCGCGGGCATCGTCGGCGCATATCCGGGCTGGATCACCGGCGTGATCTTTGCCGGTGTGGTCTTTGCGGTGATCGTCGGCGGCCTCAAATCCATCGCCAGCGTCACCGAAAAGGTCGTGCCCTTCATGGGCATCCTCTATGTCGGCACGGCACTGATCATCATTGCGATGAACGCGGATAAAATCGGCTGGGCCTTTGGTCAGATCTTCGACGGGGCCTTTACCGGGCTTGGTGTCGCGGGCGGCATGGTCGGCGCGCTGATTCAGGGTTTCAAGCGCGCAGCCTTTTCCAACGAGGCGGGCGTCGGCTCCGCCGCCATCGCCCATTCGGCGGTGCGCACCAAGGAACCGATCACCGAAGGCTTCGTGTCGCTGCTCGAACCCTTCATCGACACCGTTGTGATCTGCACCATGACCGCGCTGGTGATCATCATCACCGGACAGCTTGTGGCGGGGCCAGATGGCAATTACCTGCTCAACGAGGCGGGCACCGCAATCCAGACTGTCGGCGGCACCTCGGGCGTGGGCCTCACCTCCGCGGCCTTCGGCAGCGCGATTAGCTGGTTCCCCTATGTTCTGGCCGTCGCGGTGATCCTCTTCGCCTTCTCCACCATGATCAGTTGGTCCTATTACGGCCTCAAGGCCTGGACCTACCTCTTTGGCGAAGGCGAGACCAAGGAACTGGTGTTCAAGGTGATCTTCTGCATTTTCGTGGTGATCGGGGCTGCGGCCAACCTTGGCCCGGTCATCGACTTCTCGGATGCGGCGATCTTTGCCATGGCGGTGGTCAATATCATCGGGCTCTATATCCTGATGCCCATCGTCAAGCGCGAGCTCGACAGCTACCTTGCGCGCCTGAAATCCGGCGAGATCAAGAAGTTCGAGTAAATCAGGCTCTATCATGCAATACTCAGGGGCCAGCGGACATCCGCTGGCCCCTTTGGTTTCCCGGAAATCGTGCATAGGTGCCACTCAGCCCAACACGACCATTTCCCATAAGGAGGATACGTCATGGACAAAGACGCCTATCAGGCAAAGCTGCACGCCCAACTCGACCAATGGAAAGCCGAGATCGACAAGCTGCAGGCGAAATCGCGCGAGGCCTCTGCCGACATGCAGATCAAATACCAGGAACAGATCAAGGACCTGCGCGAAAAGCGCGCCGAGTTGGAAACCGAGTATGACAAGATACAGGCCGCCAGCCTTGAAGCCTGGAAAGATTTCAAGACCGGCACCGACCAGGCGTGGGACAATATGTCCAAAGCTATGAAATCGGCCTGGAGCCGGTTCAGCTAACACCCGATTGGAAAACGAACCAAGCGCCGTTCAAGGCGCTTGGCATGGCTCAGGCCGCCGCGAACCCGGCATCGAGTGATGACAGAATGACGTCGATTTCCGCCTCGGAAATGACCAGAGGTGGTGACATCAGGATGTTATGCGCCCCCAGACGCACCATCGCGCCCGCCTCATAGGTCGCCTGATGCACCCGCTTCATGGTCGCGGCATCCATCGGCGTCTTTTTCTCGCGGTCGCTGACCAGTTCGATGCCCATCATCAACCCATGACCGCCGCGCACATCGCCGATGATGTCGTATTTTTCAGCCAGCTTCTTGACCCCTTCATAAAGCTGCGCGCCCCGCACGGCTGCATTGTTCTTGGTATCAAGCCGCAGCGTTTCCGACAGGCACGCCACCACCGCCGCAGCCCCCACGGGATGCGCCGAATAGGTGTAGCCGGTCCAGATGTTGCCCTCAGGCCCCGCCTTTTCAAAGACCTCGGCCACCTTGTCGCCCAGAACCACGCCACCCACCGGGAAATAGCCGCTGGTGATGCCCTTGGCGATGGTCATCATGTCGGGCTGCACGCCCCAATGCCGCGCGCCGGTCCAGTCGCCGGTGCGGCCAAAGCCAGTGATCACCTCATCCGAAATCATCAGGATGCCGTAGCGGTCGCAAATCTCGCGCATATGCTTCATAAAGGACGCGTCCGGCACGATCACGCCGCCCGCGCCTTGTATCGGCTCCATGATAAAGGCGGCGATGGTCGAGGGGTCCTGAAACTCGATCTCGTCCACCATGGCGGCCGCGATCTTTTGCGCCAGCAAGGCACCATTGGTCTCACCGAACGGGTTGCGATAGGTATAGGGGCTCGGCAGATGGAAACAGCCCGGCAAGAGCGGCTCATAGGTGATCCGGAACCGGTTGTTGCCATTGACCGAGGCACCACCCCAATGGGTGCCATGATAGCCCTTTTTCAGGCTCAGGAACTTGGTGCGCGTGGGTTCCCCCCGCAGGCGATGATACTGCCGCGCCATGCGCAACGCCGTATCCACGCTATCCGACCCGCCAGAGGTAAAGAAAACGCGCGTCATCCCATCTTCGGCGAAGAACTCCTGCACCGCATAGGACGCCTCGATCGCCGCCGGGTTGGTGCTGCCAGCAAAGGCCGAATAATAGGGCAACTGCCAGAGCTGATCGGAAATCGCCTGTTTCACCACATCGTTGGAATACCCAAGGTTGACACACCAGAGCCCCCCCACCGCATCGACCGGATCATGCCCGTCAATGTCGGTGATCCGCACACCTGCGGCACTCTTGATGATCTTGGGCGCATTGGCCTGCTGCTCGCCGGGATGGCCCATCGGGTGCCACAGGTGGCGCGCGTTCATCTCACGCAGGAAATTGTCGTCTTTCATGGGGGTGCTCCGGCAGATCGTGGAATTTGATCAAATTCTGCCATCGCCGCGCGAGACTGTCCAGAGGGATAAAGGGGCCGGGATGCGCAATCCCGGCCCGATCCGGCCCGGCGGGTTACTCCGCCAGCTTTTCCTCGATGATGGCCTTGAGATCGTCATAGGCCATGTTGGAATATTTCTGCTCGTTGATCACCAGCGTCGGGGTCGACTCGACCGCATCCGCCTCGGCGTTCTGCTGATACCAAGCCACAAGCGCCTTGGCCTTTTCGGTGTCATTGAGACAGGCCTCGACCGCATCCGGCTCCAGCCCCGCGACCTTGCCGATCCGGCGCAGGTTGTCGGCGATGGCAGGCGGCTCGCCTTGGGTCCATTCCGCCTGCTGCTCATAGAGCATATCCGCGATGCCAAAGAACTTTTCGCCCCCGCCACAGCGCGCCACCATCGACGCCCATAGGCCGAACCGGTCGAAATAGACATCGCGGTAAACGAAATGCACCTTGCCGGTGTCGATGTAATCAGCCTTCAACTGCTTGAGCGGCCCCTTGTGGAAATTCGCGCAATGCGGGCACGTAAACGAGGCATATTCCACAATCGTGACCTTGGCATCCTCTGGCCCCATCGTCATCTCGACAATCTGCGACGTGTCGGGAGCGGCCTCTTGCGCCACGACAGGGCCAGTGAGCATGGCAAGGGCCAGCGCCCCGGTTGCGATCAAGTGTTTCATGTCTTTATCCTTGGTCTGATGGGTCGGTCAGTGTTGCGACTTGGTTAACACGTTGCGCGCCAGCCTTTCCAGCGCCGCCCGCAATCCGTCGTCGGTCACAGGCGCGGCGAGGCTTGTCGCGGCTTGGAGCATCTCAGGGGCCACGACAGGCGGTGTCGCCCCCTTGGGCCGATGGGTGAAATCCACCTGCCCCTCGGCAAAGCCCACGGGGGCTGTCTGGGTGATGCGGATACGTGCGATGGCATTGTAGCCGTAAACGGCATTGACCCGCTCGCGCAGCTTTTCCTTTTGCATCTCCAGCATCGGGGCCTGCGCGCCGGTGGTCAAGAGCGTGAGCGTCGCGCCCATCCCCTGCCGCGCATAAGACACCTCAACCGGGCGGGCGATGGCGGCGATGTCGTCGCCCACCACTTCGGCCCAATGGGTCAAGAGCCGCGATTGCGCGAATCCACGGCTCTCCGAGGCGCGGCGGATGCTGGTTTGCAGCAACGCCGAGGTGCGTTTGAACCCGTATGTCGCGGCCTTGCGGCTGGTCATGGTTGGCGCTCTCCTCATTGGCGCTAATCTATGGCATGTGACACGGGATACCAGAGCAGATTGCGGGGCAAGAGGGTAAACTATGCGTTATTTCGCCGAGGCTGAGAGCCTGCTTGCCTGGTATGATAGCCATGCCCGCGACCTGCCATGGCGCATCAGTCCCGCCGCCCGCGCGGGCGGCGCGCATCCCGATCCCTACCGCATCTGGCTGAGTGAGGTGATGCTGCAACAGACCACCGTCGCAGCGGTCAAATCCTATTACCTCCGCTTCACGACGCTCTGGCCCACCGTCGCCGATCTGGCAGCCGCCGAGGATGCCGCAGTCATGGGCGAATGGGCGGGCTTGGGCTATTACGCACGCGCCCGCAATCTCTTGAAATGCGCCCGCACGGTGGTGCGCGATCACAACGGGCGCTTTCCCGACACGCTCGACGGCCTGCGCGCCCTGCCCGGCATCGGGCCTTATACCGCCGCCGCCATCGCCGCTATTGCCTATGATCAACCGCATGTGGTGGTGGACGGCAATGTCGAGCGCGTGATGGCGCGCCTCCATGACATCCACATCCCCCTCCCCACCGCCAAGCGCGAACTGACCGAGGCCGCCGCCCGCCTCACGCCGCGCACGCGCCCCGGTGATTACGCACAGGCGGTGATGGACCTAGGTGCCACCATCTGCACGCCCAAATCCCCCGCCTGCGCCCTCTGCCCCTGGCGCGCGCCCTGCGCGGCCCATGCCGCAGGCACCGCCGCAGACCTGCCGCGCAAACTGCCCAAGATCGCCAAACCCCTGCGCCATGGTCACGCCTATGTGGCGCGGCGCGCGGATGGCGCATGGCTGCTAGAACGCCGCCCCGACAGCGGCCTTCTGGGCGGTATGCTGGGCTGGCCCGGCAGCGACTGGGCCGAGGCACCGCCCCCCGCCCCGCCCATCGCCGCCCACTGGCATGAGCTAGAGGCCGAGGCCCGCCACACCTTCACCCATTTTCACCTCCGCCTCCGCATCCACGTCGCGCTTTTGCCCGAGGATGCGACACCCGACCGCGGCACATTCCTGCCGGACGCCACGTTTCGGCCTGCGGAATTACCTACCGTCATGCGAAAGGTCTTTGACCTTGCGCGGGCTGCGCTAAACTCTGCACCGTGATATGCCATGATATCCAAGAGTGAAACCGCACAGGACACCCCAATGATCCCCGCCGCACAGGTTGCCCAACTGCATCGCGCCCTGCCCTTTTGGATGTCGCTCCTGCTGCTGCCCTTGGGCGTTCTGGGCGCGCTCAACGGCGGCTGGACCGTGCTTTTGCTGCCGCTGACCACGTGGTATTTCTTTTCGATCCTCGACGCCTTTCTCGGACTATATACCGAGAATGCCGATCTCGACACGCGCGAGGATCAACTGACCTGGTATCGCGCGATCACCCTGATCTGGGCCCCCTTGCAATTCGGCCTGCTCTATTGGCTGATCTGGTATGTCACCGGCCCCGGCGACGCACATCTCAGCCCGCTCGAAACCATCCTGCTCTTCTTTGGCGTGGGGGTGATCACCGGCACGATTGGCATCAACTACAGCCACGAGCTCATGCACCAGAAAAACCGGGGCGAGCGGTTTATGGGCGATATCCTTTTGGCGATGGTGCTCTATTCGCATTTCCGATCCGAGCATCTTCTGGTGCATCACCGCTATGTGGGCACCCCCCGCGATCCGGTCACGGCGCGCTATAACGAGGGATTCCACCGCTTTTTCCCGCGCGTTCTGCGGCAAAGCTGGCACTCGGCGTTTCAGGCAGAGGCCGACATGCTCGCCCGCCGCAACCTGCCGTGGCATGACCTCAAGAACCCGTTCTTCAAATATTGGGCACTCCAAGGGTTCATGGCCCTGCTGGCCGGGCTGATCGGCGGCTGGATTGGCCTCGCACTCTTTGTCTGGCAGGCGTTCGTCGCGATCTGGCAGCTGGAACTTGTGAATTACATCGAGCATTACGGCCTGACGCGCAAACATCTGGGCGGCGGCAAATACGAGCATGTTCAGCCGCGCCATAGCTGGAACGCAGCGCACAAGGCGTCAAATTGGCTCTTGATCAACCTGCAACGCCATTCGGATCATCACTACAAACCCGACCGCCGCTTTCCGCTCTTGCAGAATTACACCGAGGCGGACGCCCCGCAATTGCCCTATGGCTATCCGGTGATGACCATGGCCGCCATGGTCCCGCCGATTTGGCGGCGGGTTATGAACCCCCGCGTGCGCCGCTGGCGCGAGATGTATTATCCCGAGATCACCAATTGGCGCCCCTACAATCGCGCGAGCAACCCGTTGCCGCGATAGAGCTATGCGCTGAGCCGCGCGGGGGCGCGCAAAAAGGCTAAAACATCGTCCAATTCACGCCGCGACCTGTTCGAGCAAATGCCCCGTCTTCACATAGATCAGACAGCCCTCATCAGAATAGGGCTTGTGCTCTGACAGATGCGGGCTGCGCACCCAGCTTCCCGCCGGATAACTGCCATGCTCATCGGCAAAGGTGCCCTCGATCACGAAAATCTCTTCGCCGCCCCAATGCCGATGCGGTGTGAACCGCGTGCCGGGGGCCCATCGCACCAGCGCCACAGTCTCATTCACCGCCGTATGCAGCGGCAGCACGCTCAACCCCTCGACCAGACCGGGGCGAAACGCGGCCCGCTTTGTGTCGACATGGAATTGCTCGGTATCGGACTTGTCGAACTGGTAGAGCTTCACAAGGATCGTGCAGCCTTCCTTGGTATGCGGCTTGTGGCGTGTGCCAATCGGATTGCGCACATAGGACCCCGCCGGATAATCGCCACTCTCGTCGGAAAACACCCCCGCCAGCACGAGGAATTCCTCGCCGCCGCCATGGGTATGGGCATCGAAATACGAGTCGGGCGCGAACCGCACGATGGTGGTGGCACGCGCCACCTCATCCCCGATCCGGTCCAGCATCATCCGCTCGACCCCGGTCGCAGGCGACTGCACCCAGTCATAATCTTCGGGCCGGATCACGACACGTTGGGAAAAATCTGCATTGATGCGCATTGCGGTCCTCCTGATGGGTAGCTAGGCAGCGGACCGACGAATTCAAGCCGACTCGATCACCGCCCGTGCTTCGGCAAAAGACAACAACCGACGCGCCTTTTCGTCCCAAAGATGTAGCCGGGCATTGGCAAGGCTCTCGCGAATGGTCATCCGGTTGATCTTATCCAAGTAGCTATGATCGCGCAGCACTTCGGGCAGGCGGTAAAACGGAATGCGGCTGTTGACGTGATGGACGTGATGAATCCCGATATTGGCACTCAGCCATTGCAGCCACGCGGGCAACACATAATGCGAACTGCCCTCAAGGGCGGCATCATGCAATTGCCAATTTTCCTCAGACTCCCAATGGGTCGTCTCGAACTGATGCTGCACGTAGAATAGCCACATGCCCGCCGTCGCCGCCAGCACGGTCGAAGGCAAAAAGATCAGCAGGATCGGCATCAGCCCCCCAAACCAGCCCACAATGACCAAAATCGTAACCAGCACGGCATTGGTGGCCATCGCGCTCACCCAATAGCGCGCCTTGCCCATGAACCCGAGCGGCAGGCGGTTCTCCAACAGAAAAATATAAGAGGGGCCAAGCCCGAACAGCACCAGCGGATTGCGATAGAGCCGGTATTTCAAACGCTGAAACGGCGTAAGTGCGGCATATTCCGCCACCGTCAGCGTGTCGATGTCGCCAATACCGCGCCGCCCCAGATTGCCCGAGGAGCTATGGTGGATCGAATGTGAATGCCGCCAGACGTCATAGGGCGTGAGCGTCACCACCCCGAGTGCGCGGCCCAGCCAGTCGTTCATCGACCGGCTGCCAAAAAATGCCCCGTGGCCGCAGTCATGCTGGATCGCAAAGAGGCGCAACACAAACGGTGCAGCACAGATCGCGAAAAGCAGGGTCAACGCGTAGCTGACCGAAAGTGACCACCACGCCAGCCCCCACAAAAGCAGAAACGGACCAAGGGTCACAGCCAATTCAAACGCGGCGCGGGGCGAACTCGGCTCGCGGTATTTCGCGAGGAGTTGCGCCCATTCCCTGCCAGCGCGTGTTTCAGGTGGCAGCGGGGCGGGGTGGGATTGATCGAGCATGTGCCTGTATTTGTTGGTAGCGATTGCGAAACTCATAGAGGATTGGCGGGCGTTTGCAAACGCTGCGTCACCTTGCGCCCTGCGCTATTTGACCACGTCTTGAAATAATTCTGACCCTACGTCACGCAAAAGCCCCGCAAGACGGGCTTGCGGGGCTTTTTTGATACTTTAGGTCGCGACTCGATCAGCTCGTTTTCTTGCCCTTGATCGGCGCCCAGATCCGCTTGTTGGTCAGATAGAGCAGCACCGACAGGATGGTCAGAAAGATCACGCCCGTCAGGCCCGCATGCTTGCGCGCCATCATCTTGGGCTCCGCCGTCCACATCAGGAACGCCGCGACATCTTCGGCCTGCTGTTCCAGCGTGGCCTCGGTGCCATCGTCATACTCGACATCGTCGCCCCAGAGCGGCTGGCCCATGGCGATCCAGCTACCGGGCACGGTCGCGTGACCATGCTCGTCCTTGCACTCTTCGGGATAGCCACCCGCAGTAAAGGCCGCGTTATAGTTGCCGGGGAAATCCTCAGGCGCACATTCCGGCACTTCGTGATAGCCGGTCATCAGCGAATAGATGTATTCCGCCCCACCCATGCCGTTGAAGAGCTGGCTCAGACCGGTCCCATAGGGTCCATGAAAGCCAGCGCGCTTCTTGGCCATCAGGCTCAGGTCCGGCGCCCCGGCCGAGGTCACAGCCGGGAAATGGTCGGTCGGTGTGGCCGTCCGGAAATCGTCAAGCTCCGGGTCGAACACCTCGAACTGCTCGGAATAGGCAAACACCTGATCCTCGGGCAGGTGCGGCCCGCCCTCATCACCCAGCGTCCGCAGCGGCACGTATTGCAGGCCGTGGCAGGCCGCGCAGACCTGCGTATAGACCTTCAGACCGCGCTGAAGCTGGTTCTGGTCAAACTTGCCGAACGGACCTTCAAAGGAAAAGGCGACGTCCTCGATATGCCCCTCGCCCCCGGCGGCCAACGCGCCACCGGTCGAGAGGGACAGGGCCACAAGGGCCGCAATGCCTGTTGTCTTGAACATTGTCATCCGTCCTTTCTTATTCGGCGGGCGTGTGGGCCTTGCCATAATGCGCATCGAAATCTTCCTCGATGGTGGCAGGCTGGGCCTCGGGTTTCTCGATCACGCCCAAGAGCGGCAGGATCACCAGAAAATAGGCGAACCAATAGGCCGACGCGATCAACGAGATGGTCGAATAGGGCGGTTCGGCGGGCATTGCCCCCACCCAGGTCAAGACCACAAAGTCGATCACCAACAGCCAGAACCACCACTTGAACATCGGGCGATACCGTCCCGACCGCACCGAAGAGGTGTCAAGCCAGGGTGCCAGCGCCATCACCGCGATGGCACCAAACATCGCCAACACACCAATGAACTTGGCGTCGATGATCCCGCCGGTGATCCAGCTTGCGAACATCACCACCCAGACATCGCCGGTAAAGGCGCGCAGGATCGCGTAGAACGGCAGGAAATACCATTCCGGCACGATATGCGCGGGCGTCACGAGCGGGTTCGCTTCGATGTAGTTGTCGGGGTG
>NZ_JAGPVV010000256.1 GCF_018066915.1 Roseovarius sp. | reverse complement strand
CGAGGCGCAGGCCGCCGAACTGGGGGCCGCGAAGAACACGCTTCTGGCCTATGCGCGCGATTTGCGAGATTTTACCGATTGGGTTTCAAATCAAGGGCTTGCGCTGACAACCCTCTCGCAATCCGACATTGATAACTACCTGATCCATTGCGACGCGCAGGGTCTGGCACGGGCCACGCGGGCGCGCAGGCTCTCCGCGATTCGGCAGCTTTACCGCTTTGCCTTTGACGAGCGGTTGCGCGCGGACAACCCCGCCATTCGCATCAAGGGGCCGGGCAAGGCGCAGCGCCTCCCCAAGACCCTGAGCGAGGAAGAAGTCAGCCGCCTGCTCGACATCGCCCCGACCCACGGGCGCACCCCGGCCGAGCGCAGCCGCAACGCCAGTCTCGTGGCGCTGCTCTATGCCACCGGCATGCGCGTGAGCGAACTTGTCTCGCTGCCCCTCGCCGCAGCCAGGGGCGATCCCCGCATGATTCTGGTGCGCGGCAAGGGGGGCAAGGAGCGCATGGTGCCACTTTCGCCGCCCGCGCGTCTGGCGCTCGCCGATTGGCTCGCGATTCGCGACGCGGAGGAGAGTGCGCGGCGCGCCAACGGCCAGCCATCCTCACCCTATCTCTTTGCCTCCGGTGGTGTCACAGGCCATCTTACGCGCCACAGATTTTATAATCTTATCAAGGAAATATCTGTAAAAGCTCATGTTGATCCCGACAAGGTAACACCGCATACATTGCGCCATGCCTTTGCCACGCATCTTCTGGCCAATGGTGCCGATCTGCGGGTGATCCAGACCCTTTTGGGCCATGCCGATGTGGCCACGACCGAGATTTACACCCATGTGCTCGAGGCCCGCCTTCAGGCGCTCGTGCAGGAGCATCACCCGTTGGCACAGGCCGCCCGACGCAAGACCGGGGGCAGCACGTCTTCCGAGGGCCAGTAACCGCTCAAGAGCGCGCG
The DNA here is from genome assembly GCF_018066915.1 of Roseovarius sp. Taxonomy (GTDB): domain Bacteria; phylum Pseudomonadota; class Alphaproteobacteria; order Rhodobacterales; family Rhodobacteraceae; genus Roseovarius. The sequence goes on along the minus strand of NZ_JAGPVV010000256.1, from coordinate 7,674 downwards.
ATCATAGCCCTGAACCAGCCCCGCCGCCCGCATTGCAGCCGCGGCACCCCGATGATCATAGGCGAGGCGGTGAAAGGTCACGCCGTGATCCAGCACCGCAAATCCGGTCTCGACCCGGCCATCATGCGGCGGCATGCCAATGGCCCCGGCATTGATCCAGTCGACAGCACCAATCTGGCGCTGGAACATGAGCCCGGAATGACCCGCGAAAACCAGATCAATATGGCCTGCAACCTCTTGAATACGCGATATTTCTTCCTCAAATACCGCCACATCGGACACAGGCCAGACAAAGCGGCTGACATCCGACAACCCGCCATGGATCACCGCCGCACGCCGTCCGGCATGGGTAAAGAGAATGAGATCGGGCAACCCGTCCATCCAAGCGCGCGCGTCGGCACCAACCGATCGGTTCGCATGGGCATACCACCCCGCCGACAAGAGATCACAATACGTGCCGGCATCAAATCCACAGCCGCAATCCATCGCGTTCTGCGCCAATTGCCGCTCGCAATTGCCCGCAAGCACGGCACAGCCCGCCGCGCGGATCAGCGCCACCGTCTCGGCGGGCTCGGCGCAATAGGCCACCACATCGCCGGTGCAGATCATCCGCTCCGGGGCGATGTCACGGCCGCGTGCCTGCGCCAAAATCGCCTGTGTTGCCTGCAAATTGGAATAGGGCCCGCCAAAAATCAGCACAGGCCCCCGCAACTCTCCCAAATCCGCGATCCGCATCGCCCATGCTCCCTTGAATGCAGGGGGCGGACGCCCCATAACCCTGTAAACTAAGAGGGACCGCACAGATATGGAAGCCGCGTCAAGCGCAACCGACCTGACATTCTGGATCACCATCGGCGCAATCGTCGCGCTTTTGGTGATGTCCGCATTCTTTTCCGGCAGCGAAACAGCCCTTACCGCCGCCTCACGCGGGAAACTGCGCGCGCAGGCCGAAAAGGGCTCTCGCGGGGCGGAAACCGCGCTCCGGATCACCGAGGACAACGAGCGGCTGATCGGCTCGGTGCTCTTGGGCAACAATATGGTGAATATTCTTGCGGCCTCGCTGGCCACCGCGCTCTTTACCCGCCTCTTCGGCGAGAGCGGCGTGGCCTTGGCGACGCTCGTGATGACCATTCTCGTGCTGGTTTTTGCAGAGGTTCTGCCCAAGACCTACGCCATCACCAATGCCGAAGCCGCCGCCGCCCGCACCGCCCCACTGATTGTCTGGGTGATCAAGGTCTTTTCGCCCATCGTGACCGCCGTGCGCTGGTTCGTGCGGCGGGTTCTGGCGCTCTTTGGCGTGCAGACCGATCCTGACAGCCACATTTTGGCCGTGCGCGAGGAAATCGCTGGCGCGCTCTATCTGGGTCAATCCGAAGGCGTGGTCGAGAAAGAGGACCGCGACCGTATCCTTGGCGCGCTGGATCTGGGCGAACGCGCGGTCGAGGAAATCATGCTGCATCGCTCGCGGATCGAGATGATCGATGCCGAGGCAGAGCCCGACGCGATCCTCGATCAATGCCTCAAGAGCAACCACACCCGCCTGCCGCTCTATCGCGATGACCCCGACAACATCATCGGTGTGGTCCACGCCAAGGACCTCTTGCGCGCCATTCACAAACTGATCACCTCATCGGAACTCGGGGCGGCAGCCCTCAAGGATTTTGACGTCTGCAGCATCGCGCGCAAACCCTATTTCGTGCCCGAAACCACCACGCTCGACGATCAGATGCGACAATTCCTGCGCATGCGCAGCCATTTTGCCATGGTGGTGGATGAATATGGCACGCTGCAGGGCCTGATCACGCTCGAGGATATTCTCGAGGAAATCGTCGGCGAAATCACCGACGAGTTCGATCCCGACGCCGAACACCCCGTGCGCCGGACCGAGGACAATCAGTTTCTCGTCGATGGTGCCATGACCATTCGCGACCTCAACCGCGCGAATGACTGGAACCTCCCGGATGACGCGGCAAATACCGTTGCAGGCCTCGTGATCCACGAGGCGCAGATGATCCCCAAGGTCGATCAGGTCTTTATCTTTCACGGCTTCCGGTTTCAGGTCATGGCCCGAAACGCCAACCGCATCACCAAACTCAAGGTGCGCAAACTCTGAATTCAGGGATCAGAGCGGGTCCTTGTACTTTAGGATATCGCGATCCACCCCCAGCCCGATGATCGGGCTGAGCAGATCCCGCCACAGGCTTGGGCGCGGCTTGCCCGCCGGGGCCATTTCACGCGGCAGGCGCAGATCATCCTGTAACATCGGGGCGAGGATGCGCTCGTCGAGCATCCAGCGGCCCCGCCGCCCTTCGGCGCGGTCTGCCTGCTGATAGCCGAGCCATGTCGAGAGCCGGGCCTGATGGCGCGGCGTCTCACCAGGATAAATCAGGTAAAAGCCGCTGTTGACCCGCAAACAGATGTTGTCCAGCACGCGGGCGACGCCACGATACTGCGCGGGCACATGCGCCTTGGGCATATAGTTGAACCGCCCCGGATCGCCGTTGAAAAACACGGCAAGCGCCGTGCACAGATCAATGCCGCGCTGCGCCATGGCCCAGCCTAGAACCGGCTCGGGATCAAGCGCCCAGTCATAGCCCGCAATCGCCTCGCGGAATGCCTCAGGAGAGAGGTCGCGCAAATGCGCGATCTGCTGCGCCACAGGGCTTGCGGACCAATCAAACGGACTGGCATGCGGCATCATCGGCTCCGTAACTATCGCGAAAAAACAATGCGCTATCTCTGAGCGGTGAAAGTGCGCTTTGTGCGGAACAACTGTGACACGATTTAGGCAAGTGTCAAAAATCCGCTTGGGGCAAGCCGCTTTGGCGGTTAGTCTATCCTTATGTTGACACGTATTCTGCACAGCTTCGCCGCGGCCAAACCCGCCCCCCTTCCAGAGCCGGATGACAAGCTGGCATTGGGCGCGTTGATGGTGCGCGTGGCGAAATCCGATCACCATTACGAACTGGCTGAAATCAAGCGGATCGACCGTCTCTTGGCGCGAATCTACGGGCTTGGTCCGGTGCAGGCGGCCAAGATGCGCGCCCTCTCGGAACGCATAGAGCATGCGGCCCCCGACACCGACCGCTTTGGCCACATCATCCGCGAGACCGTAAGTCTCGAGGCGCGTCTTGGGGCGCTCGAGGCGCTGTGGGAAGTGGTGCTGTCGGACGGCGCGAGCCAGCCCGAGGAATTGCAGGTGATCGACGCAGCGCGCGAGGCGATGGGTCTGAGCCATGCCGACAGTGACTCCGCTCGCGCCCTCGCCGAGGCGCAATAGCACCCCCCGCAATTCCCCATTGGCGCGCCGCGCGTGGCATCCTATACCAGAGCCATGTTTGCAGATTTCCTGAAACGGCTGATCCAACCAGCCCCCGAGCCCCTGACCGGCGGTGATGCCCGTCTGGCGCTCTGTGCCCTCCTCGTGCGTGTCGCACGCACCGACGGAGACTATGCCGCCGCCGAGATCATCCGCATCACGCGCATCATCTCTGCCCGTTACGGCCTGCCTCAACCCGAGGCCGAGGCCCTGCGCCAGCAAGCGGAAACGCTCGAGAGCGAGGCCCCCGACACCGTCCGCTTTACCCGCGCGATCAAGGACGCGGTGCCCCATGAGGACCGTCTGGGCGTGATCGAGGCGCTCTGGCAAGTGGCCTTGGCCGATGGCCAACGCGAGGCGGATGAGGATGCGCTCTTGCGGCTGGTGGCCAGCCTCTTGGGCATCACGGATCAGGAAAGCGCCCTCGCCCGTCAGCGCGTCATCGGTCAGGAATGATCGCGAGCCTTCCCATGTATGACCGCCCCGAGACAGCGGCGGCCAACGATGCGCTCTGGCAGGGTCTCCGCGCGGCCTTGGGCGAAGGACCCGAACACCTGACGCGCGATGGCGACGTTTGGGATCACTGGCTTAGCCCCGATCTCCTGCTCTCGCAAACCTGCGGCTATCCCTACCGCGCGCGGCTGCATGGCCACGTGACGCTGGTGGGCAGCCCCGTGCTCGACCTGCCCGACTGTCCACCGGGGCTTTACTATAGCGTCTTTGTCGCCCGCGCCGATGATCCGCGCGCGGACCCTCAGGAGTTTGCCACCGCGCGCCTCGCCTATAACGATGCCCTGTCGCAATCTGGCTGGGCTGCGCCACAGACCTGGGCCGCCGCGCGCGGTTTTGCGTTCAGCAATCCCATCCACACCGGCGCACACCGCGCCTCTGGCATGGCCGTGGCCGAAGGGCGCGCTGATATTGCGGCACTCGACGCGCTCAGTTGGCGCTTGATGCAGGCACATGATCCCTTCACCGCAGGCCTGCGCGTGCTCACCCATACCGATCCCACACCCGCCCTGCCCTATATCACAGCCCTTGGCCGCGATGCAGGCGCGCTGCGCGCCGCGCTGGAGAGTGCAATCCTGGCGCTCCCTGATGACACACGCGTAGCCCTTGGGATAAAGGGCGTCACCCATATTCCGGCGGCAGACTATCTGGCCCTGCCCAATCCCGCGCCGCCGCCTTTGCCTACGCCTCCGAATTGAGCTGACGGCGCGTCATTTCGCGCAAACCGCCCCCCAATCGCCCGTTTTGCAAGTTGCATCAGCCCATTTTTTCGGCCCTATTGTCACATAGCCGTCAAAACTCACCAAAACGGAAGCTGCCCTTGTCCGAAACGCCCCCGGTTATCGAGATCCGCAACCTGCACAAGGCCTATGGCGCGCTTGAGGTGATCAAGGGGGTCGACATTTCCGCCCGTCGCGGGGATGTGGTCTCGCTCATCGGCTCGTCCGGGTCGGGCAAATCCACCATCCTGCGCTGCGCCAACCTGCTCGAGGATAGCCAACAGGGCGATATCCTGTTCAAGGGCGAGCCGGTTCAGTGGAAGGGCTCAGGATTGGGCCGCCATCCCGCTGATCCCAAACAGGTGCTGCGCATCCGCACAAATCTCAGCATGGTGTTCCAGCAATTCAATCTCTGGGCGCATCTCACGATCCTGCAAAACGTGATGGAGGCCCCCGTGACCGTGCTTGGCCGCGACCGGCACGAGGCCGAAGGTGCCGCACGCAAATATCTCGACAAGGTGGGCATTGGCGACAAATGCGATGTCTACCCGGCGCAATTGTCCGGCGGCCAGCAACAGCGCGCCGCCATCGCCCGCGCCCTCTGTATGGAGCCCGAGGCGCTTCTCTTCGACGAACCCACATCGGCGCTCGACCCCGAACTCGAACAAGAGGTGATCCGTGTCATCAAGGATCTGGCCAACGAAGGCCGCACCATGATGATCGTCACCCATGACATGAAAATGGCTGCCGATGTCAGTGACCATGTCGTGTTCCTGCATCAAGGGCTGATCGAGGAACAGGGCCCACCCGATACCCTCTTTGGCGCGCCGAAATCGACGCGCCTGCAACAATTCCTCAGTTCCACAACTGGCGACTGAGGCAAGACCACCAACCAAGGGAGAAAACCATGAAGAAACTGCTACTCACCACCGCCGCTCTGGCCCTCACCACAGGCTTTGCCATGGCCGACACCGTGCGGCTTGGCACCGAAGGCGCCTACCCTCCGTATAACTTCATCAACGACAAGGGCGAGGTCGACGGGTTTGAGCGCGAGTTGGGAGATGAGCTGTGCAAGCGCGCCGAACTGACCTGTGAATGGGTCACGAATGACTGGGACAGCATCATCCCCAATCTCGTGTCCGGCAACTATGACGTGATCATCGCGGGCATGTCGATCACCGACGAGCGTGATCAGGTGATTGATTTCACTCAGAACTACACCCTGCCCGATCCCTCGGCCTATCTCGCCCCCTCGGCGGATGTCGATGTGAAATCCGGCGTCATCGCGGCCCAGTCGGGCACCATTCAGGCGTCCTATGTCGCCAGCAGCGGTGCCACGCTGGTTGAATACGCCACCCCCGAGGAATCCATCGCCGCCGTGCGCAATGGCGAGGCGGATGCCGTTCTGGCCGACCGTGCCTTCCTTCTACCCGTGGCCGAAGAGGATGCTGGTCTGGAACTGCTGGAAGAAATGGTGATGATCGGTGGCGGCATTGGCCTTGGCCTGCGCGAGAGCGATACCGAACTCAAGGCCAAGTTCGACGCCGCCATCCAGTCGATGAAGGACGATGGCAGCCTGAACGCCCTGATCGAGAAATGGGAAATCGGCCTGACCTTCTGAGGTTGACCGACAGGCGGGGCTAGACACGGCCCCGCCCCCTCCAACAAGGCTGAATGCGATGTTTGCCTTTTGCTCCGATCCAGCCAGCCTTGACGGGCTTGCGTGGATCACCTGCTATCTGACCACGTCCAAACACCTGCAACTCTACTATGCGGTGGGCACGGTGCTGTTGCTGCTGGCGATCACCGCACCGGCGGCGCTTGCCTTTGGCTTTGGCGGGGCAATGGCCGCGCGGGCGCATCTCGCCCCCCTGCGTTGGTTTGGCAAGGCCTATATTTCGGTCGTGCGCGGCGTGCCGGACATCGCGTTTTTCCTCTTTTTTGTCATCGCACTCGATCAGGCCTTTGAATGGGCGCGCCACAAGGTGCTCTGCCCCGATTGGGATCAACCGATCCGACAAGGCAATGATTTCGTGGTCTGTCAGGCGGCCAAACTGCCGCTTGGCACAGCCCCGCAATGGGTGCATGAATCCTACGGCTTCCTTCTTGCCGTGCTGACCTTTGCCATCGTTTTTGGCGCCTTTGCCGCCAATGTGCTCTTTGGTGCCATGCGCGCCGTGCCCCGTGCCCAGATGGAAACCGCAGAGGCCTATGGCATGACCCGCCGTCAGGCCTTCTGGCGCATCATGGTGCCGCAGATGTGGGTCTACGCCCTGCCCGGCCTTGGCAATCTGTGGATGGTGCTGATCAAGGCCACGCCGCTGCTCTTTCTCTTGGGGGTCGAGGATATCGTCTATTGGGCGCGTGAACTTGGTGCCACCGCCAATCCCCGCTTTACCGAGTATCCGCATGGCGACTGGCGGATGTGGTATTTTCTGGGGCTGATGGTGTTCTACCTTGGCTTCACCCGCATCTCCGAAGTGGTGCTGGAACGCCTGATGCAGCGCCTCACCTTGGGGCAGGCCACCACCGGCGGCGAAGCGCAAAGGAAAGCGGCATGAGCTGTCTCGAGACCATCCAAGCCTACGGGCTTCGCGCCATCGGCATCGGCGAACGCCTCTTGCCTCAGAGCGATTTCACCCTTTGTGAGCAAGTCACCCTGATCGGTTCTGGCCTGATCTGGAACGTCTATTTCGGGCTTTTCGCCCTTGTCAGCGGTTTCATCCTCGCCACCGCTGTGGCGCTCGGCAAAGGCTCGCGCAACCGCGTGATCCGCAAACTTTCGGAATGGTTCATCTTCGTCTTTCGCGGCTCGCCGCTCTTTATCCAGTTCTTCTTTGCTTATTTCTTCTTTCTCTCGCTCAAATCGGTCTCGCCTTTCTTCGATATCCTGACCTCGGCTTGGCTCGGCGCGATGATCGTGCTGTTCCTCAACACCGCCGCCTATTCCGGCGAGATTTTCTATGGCGCACTGCGCTCCATCCCCAAGGGCGATGACGAGGCGGCGGATGCTTACGGCTTTTCCGGCTGGCCGCGCTTTCGCCGGATCATCTGGCCCACGATGCTGCGGCTCGCCTGGCCCGCCTATACCAATGAGGCGATCTTTCTCTTTCACGCCACCACACT
>NZ_JAGPVV010000252.1 GCF_018066915.1 Roseovarius sp. | reverse complement strand
AGTTATCCAGAGAGGCAGAGGGCGTAGCGGAGGAGAGTCATAATAAATAAGTTGTTGATTTTATTTTATTTTTTCTTGGGTGCCTAGGATGCCTGGGCGGTTTTTGGGAATTCATCACCAGGGTTGTCCCATTGGGGATAGTCCTGTGGGGCTCTGGTTTATCCACAGAATTGGGGTGCTCTACATCCCACTACATCCTTTCTTATATCTTACTTAATATTTAAGAAGGCCAAGAATGGATCGGAGACAGGCATGAGTGATATTCTGAGCATCGCCTACCCTTGGATCAAGGCGCTGCATATCATGTCGGTGATCGCCTGGATGGCGGGACTGTTTTATTTGCCGCGTCTCTTTGTCTATCACACGGAGCAATCGCAGCCGGGCGATAGCCGGGATGTTGTGTTTCAGGTCATGGAATACAAGCTCTTGCGGTATATCATGCGGCCTTCGATGATCGCGACCTGGGGTTTCGGTCTGGTGTTGGTGATGACGCCGGGGATTGTCGATTGGGGATCGGCCTGGCCCTACAGCAAGCTGGGGGGCGTCCTGGTGATGACCTGGTTTCATATCTGGCTAAGTCAGCGGCGCAAGGAGTTTGCGGCGGGCAAGAATACACGGACGGGGCGGCAGCACCGGATGATGAACGAGGTGCCGACGCTGGCGATGGTGGTGATCGTGCTGTCGGTCGTGGTGAAATTCTGAGTCGGATTGACGGGACGGGGCAATTTGCCTATGTAAGCGCTGGGCTGCCGTCCTGGTGGCTGTCGTATTCCCGTATCTGACCGCATGTCGCATCCCCCGGTGGATGCCACCAGAGGATTTCCCATGTCCGAAGACCGTTTGAATCTGTCCGACCTCAAGGCGATGAGCGCCAAGGAGTTGTTGACGATCGCCGAAGAGCTGGAGATCGAGAACGCCTCGACCATGCGCAAGGGCGAGATGATGTTCTCGATCCTCAAGGAGCGGGCCGAGGAGGATTGGACGGTTTATGGCGATGGCGTGCTGGAGGTGTTGCAGGACGGGTTTGGGTTCTTGCGCTCGCCGGAAGCGAACTATCTGCCCGGTCCGGATGATATTTATGTCTCGCCGGACATGATCCGGCAATATTCGCTGCGCACCGGGGATACGATTGAAGGGCAGATGAAGCAGCCCGATGAGACCGAGCGATATTTTGCGCTGACTTCGGTCACGCAGATCAATTTCGAGGACCCGGAGCGGGCGCGGCACAAGATTGCGTTCGACAACCTGACGCCGCTCTATCCCCATGAGCGGTTCAAGATGGAGATCGAGGACCCGACCATCAAGGACCGGTCGGCGCGGATCATTGATCTGGTGGCTCCCATTGGTAAGGGGCAGCGGTCGTTGATTGTGGCCCCGCCGCGGACCGGCAAGACAGTGCTCTTGCAGAATATCGCCAACAGCATCGAGAAGAACCATCCGGAGTGTTATCTGATCGTGTTGCTCATTGATGAGCGGCCGGAAGAGGTGACGGATATGCAGCGCTCGGTCAAGGGGGAGGTTGTCAGCTCGACCTTTGACGAGCCAGCGACGCGGCACGTGGCGGTGTCGGAGATGGTCATCGAGAAGGCCAAGCGGCTGGTCGAGCACAAGCGCGATGTGGTGATCTTGCTCGATTCGATCACACGACTGGGCCGGGCCTATAACACCGTGGTGCCGTCCTCGGGTAAGGTATTGACCGGGGGTGTGGATGCCAATGCGTTGCAGCGGCCGAAGCGGTTCTTTGGCGCGGCGCGGAACATCGAAGAGGGTGGATCGCTGACCATCATCGCGACGGCGTTGATCGATACCGGCAGCCGGATGGACGAGGTGATCTTTGAGGAGTTCAAAGGCACCGGCAACTCTGAGATCGTGCTGGATCGCAAGGTGGCGGATAAGCGGGTATTCCCGGCGATTGATATTCTGAAGTCCGGCACGCGGAAAGAGGATCTGTTGATCGACAAGGGCGATTTGCAGAAGACCTTTGTTTTGCGGCGGATTTTGAACCCGATGGGGACCACCGATGCGGTCGAGTTCCTGTTGTCGAAGTTGAAGCAGACCAAGTCGAATGCCGAGTTCTTTGACTCGATGAACACCTGAGGCGAAGCGGAAACGGAGGTGTCCGGATGGACACGGTCTATGCCTTGGCCACAGCACAGGGGAAGGCAGGTGTTGCGGTCGTGCGGGTCAGCGGGCCGCGGGCCTTTGCCGCGTGTCATGCGATCTGTGGGGATGTGCCCGCGCCGCGCCGCGCCGCGCTGCGCCTCTTGCGGGATGGCGATGGAGAGCGGCTGGATCAAGCGCTGGTTCTGACCTTTGCTGCAGGAGAGAGCTTTACCGGGGAAGAGACGGTGGAGTTTCATTTGCATGGCAGCGTGGCGGTGGTGGCGGCGGTTCTGGATGTGCTGGGCCGTTGTGACGGTCTGCGTCTGGCGGAGCCGGGGGAATTCACGCGACGGGCGTTGGAGAATGGGCGGCTTGATCTGGCGCGGGTCGAGGGGCTTGCCGATCTGATCGACGCGGAAACGGAAGCGCAGCGCAAGCAGGCGTTGCGGGTTTTCTCCGGGGCTTTGGGCCAGAGATGCGAGACCTGGCGCTCTCATTTGCTGCGGGCTGTGGCGCTCTTGGAGGCGACGATTGATTTTGCCGATGAGGAGGTGCCGGTGGATGTCTCGCCTGAGGTCACGGCATTGGTGGAAGGGGTTGCAGAGGCGCTCGAGCGTGAGAGTGCGGCAAGTGTCGTAGGAGAGCGGATTCGAAGTGGGTTCGAGGTCGCCATCATCGGAGCACCGAATGTGGGAAAGTCTACACTTCTCAATTGTTTGGCGGGGCGTGAGGCGGCGATTACGTCGGAGCATGCAGGGACCACGCGGGATGTGATCGAAGTGCGGATGGACCTAGGCGGGCTGCCTGTGACGCTCTTGGATACGGCGGGTCTGCGTGAGACTACGGATGTTGTGGAATCCATGGGCATAGCCCGCGCGCGCTCGCGTGCAGAGGCGGCGGATCTGCGGGTTTTTCTGGTCGAGGCGGGCGAGATGCCCGAGATGACGCCCCGAGAGGGTGATATTGTCTTGCGTGCCAAGGCGGACTTGCTGGGTGATGTGTCGGATGCCGTTTCGGGCCGGACGGGCGCCGGAGTATCGGAGCTTATCGAGCGGATACGGGGGGTGTTGGCTGAGCGCGTGGCCGGAGCGGGGATCGCCACGCGGGCCCGGCATCGGCAGGCGATGGAGCGCGGCCTTGTGTCTTTGCGCGCGGCGTTGGCTATCCTGCCGCAAGGGGAAGCGGTGGCAGAGATTGCGGCGGAGGAGCTGAGGGCGGCTATCCGTGCGCTCGATTCTCTGGTAGGACGGATTGATGTCGAGATGGTTCTCGACGAGATTTTTGCCAGCTTTTGCCTGGGTAAATGAGAGGTGTTTCACGTGAAACATTTTGATGTCATCGTGATCGGCGGTGGGCATGCGGGCGCGGAGGCCGCGCATGCGGCGGCACGCATGGGAGCAGTAACCGCGCTGGTGACGTTGAGCCGGGCCGGAATTGGGGTCATGTCGTGCAACCCGGCGATTGGTGGTCTGGGCAAAGGGCATCTTGTCCGCGAAATTGACGCGCTCGACGGGGTGATGGGGCGCGTGGCGGATCGCGCGGGCATTCAGTTTCGCTTGTTGAACCGGCGCAAGGGGCCTGCGGTGCAGGGGCCGCGGGCGCAGGCGGACCGCAAGATATATCGCGAAGAGATGCTGCGAGAAATGGAGAGCTGTCCGACGCTCGAGATTGTCGAAGGGGAAGCCGCGGACTTTCTGATGCAGGGAGATCGGGTGGCGGGTGTGCGGCTGGCCGACGACAGCGAAATTTCCGGAACGGCCGTGGTTCTGACAACAGGCACATTTCTGCGCGGTGTGATTCATATCGGGGATACGTCCTATCCGGGCGGTCGCATGGGCGATCGTCCGGCGGTGCGTTTGGCCGAGCGGATGGATGGGTTTTGTCTGCCGATGGGTCGGCTGAAAACCGGGACGCCGCCGCGCCTTGATGGCAAAACGATTGACTGGACACGGCTGGAGGAACAGCCAGGGGACGAAGATCCGGTACTTTTTTCCTTTCTGTCCAAAGAACCCACGGCGCGGCAGATTTCATGTGGGATCACCCACACGAACGCGCAGACTCATGAGATCATTCGGGAAAATCTGGGTCGGTCGGCGATGTATGGTGGGCATATCGATGGGATCGGACCGCGCTACTGTCCTTCGATCGAGGACAAGATCGTGCGCTTTGCCGACAAGACCTCGCATCAGGTGTTTCTCGAGCCGGAAAGCCTCTCGGATCGTGTGATCTATCCGAATGGGATTTCGACATCTCTCCCGGCGGAGGTGCAAGTGGCCTATGTTCGGTCCATCGTCGGTCTCGAGCGGGTCGAAATCTTGCAGCCGGGCTATGCCATTGAATATGATTATGTTGATCCGCGTGCGCTTGATAGTCGGCTTGCGGTCAAGACTGTGCCCGGCCTCTATCTCGCGGGGCAGATCAATGGAACGACCGGATACGAGGAAGCTGCAGCGCAGGGCATGGTTGCAGGGCTGAATGCGGCGCTGGAGGCCAAGGGACGCGATCCGGTCCAATTCAGCCGCACCGATAGCTATATCGGCGTGATGGTTGATGATTTGACCACGCGGGGGGTGAGCGAACCCTATCGCATGTTCACCTCGCGCGCAGAGTTTCGGCTTTCGCTCCGGGCGGATAACGCGGATCAGCGGTTGACGCCGCTCGGTCTACGCCTTGGCTGTGTCGGAGAGGATCGCCGGGCCGTGTTTGTGGATAAGATGGAGCGGCTCGGGCGGGGTAAAGAGCGGCTGGATGCAACGCAGTATACGCCTCGGCAACTGTCCGAGGCTGGATTCAAGGTGAATCAGGACGGGGCACGGCGCAGCGCGTTTCAGATCCTGTCCTTTCCGGATGTCGGTTTTGCGGATCTTCTGCGGCTTGATCCGAGCTATGCCGAGATCGACCCGGAAAGTCAGGAACAGCTCGCGCGCGACGCGCTCTATGCAAGTTACATTGACCGGCAGGCGCGGGATGTGGCGATGATGAAGCGCGATGAAGCCCATGTAATCCCAGAGAATTTCGCCTATCAGCCGATTGATGGGTTGTCGAATGAACTCAAGGGTAAGCTGGACCGGGCGCGGCCCGAGAATCTCGCGCAGGCGGCGCGCATCGAGGGAATGACGCCGGCGGCGCTCAGCCTCATCCTTGCCAAGTTGCGGCAGGCGACCCGGGAGAAAATCGCGTGACCGGCCTGCCCGGTGTTTCACGTGAAACACAGGGGCGCCTCGAAACCTATGCGGCGTTGCTGCTCAAGTGGAACCCGCGCATCAACCTTGTGTCAAAGAAAAGCCTCGAGGATATGTGGACCCGGCATTTTGCTGATTCGGCGCAGATACATCAGATTGCACCACATCCTGTAGAACATTGGGTCGATCTGGGATCAGGGGGCGGTTTTCCGGGGTTGGTGGTTGCCATTCTGGGTCAGGACAGCGGATCGCCCAAGCGGATGACGTTGGTCGAGTCGGATGCTCGCAAGGCGGCGTTTCTGCGGGTTGTCATTCGAGAGACGGGGATCAATGCCGCCGTTCTCAACGACCGCATCGAAAAGGCCAAGGCGCAGCAGGCGGACGTTCTCTCGGCGCGGGCGCTGACCGACCTGAACGGACTGTTGGGGTTTGCGGAGCGCCATCTGGCACCAGGGGGCACCGCGCTTTTCCCCAAGGGGGCGCGCTGGGAAAACGAGCTTGAAGAGGCCGAAAGAACGTGGCGTTTCACCTATCGGCTTGTTAAAAGTGCAACAGAAGACGGTCCCGTCATATTCGCCATCACAGGAGTGTCCCGTGCCTGATCCGACGCGCCCAGAAGGACCGAAGATCATCGCCATTGCCAACCAAAAGGGCGGCGTGGGTAAGACGACGACGACCATCAACCTTGCCGCGGCTTTGGCAGAGCTTGGTGTGCGGGTGCTCATTGTCGATCTTGATCCGCAGGGCAATGCCTCGACGGGCTTAGGTCTCGACGTGGAGGCGCGACGGTTTACGGTTTACGATCTCTTGCTCGATGAGGCGCCGTTGCGCGATGTCATTCAGGCCACGGCACAGGACGGTTTGTTGATCATCCCCTCGACGGTGGATCTGTCCTCGGCGGATATCGAGCTTATTTCGAACGAAAAGCGTAGTTTTCTGCTGCATGATGCGCTCCGCCAGCCTGCGATGGATGGCTATGGGTTTGACTATGTGCTGATCGACTGTCCGCCATCGCTCAATCTCTTGACGGTGAATGCGATGGTGGCTGCGCATTCCGTGCTTGTCCCGCTCCAGAGCGAGTTTTTCGCGCTCGAAGGCCTGTCGCAGCTCATGCTGACGATCCGAGAAATCCGGCAGACTGCCAATCCTGCGTTGCGGATCGAGGGGGTTGTGCTGACGATGTTTGACGCGCGCAACAATCTCTCGACGCAGGTGGAACAGGATGCGCGCGACAATCTGGGGGAACTGGTGTTTCGCACCCGGATTCCCCGAAATGTCCGCGTGAGCGAGGCGCCCTCTTATGCGATGTCGGTGCTGAGCTACGATCCGCTGTCCAAGGGCGCGCAGGCCTATCGCGATCTGGCGCAAGAACTGATTGAAAACACGGCGAAAATCGCCGCCTGAGCGAAGGGGACAGGCTATGACCGGCAAGAAATCTCAACCGCGTGGGCTGGGTCGTGGCCTGTCCGCGTTGATGGCGGATGTGACGACGGAAGGGCCGGAGCGACCCGCCGATGCACCGCGCCGGCCCGATTTGATGGTGCCGGTGGAGAAGGTTCGCCCCAATCCCAATCAGCCGCGCCGGGATTTTGATACCGCCCTGCTTGAAGATCTGGCGCGGTCCATTTCGGAAAAGGGGATCTTGCAGCCGCTGATCGTGCGCCCCGCTCCGGAGCGTGCAGGCGAATATGAAATCGTGGCGGGCGAGCGCCGGTGGCGCGCGGCGCAGATGGCCAAGCTGCATCAGATTCCGGTGTTGGTGCGTGATTTCAACGATACCGAAGTTCTCGAGGTGGCGATCATCGAGAATATTCAACGCGCCGATCTGAATCCGGTGGAAGAGGCCTTTGGCTATCAGCAACTGATGCAGAAGTTCGGTCATACCCAGGAACGGTTGGCCGAGGCGCTTGGCAAGAGCCGCAGCCATATCGCAAATTCGGTGCGGCTTTTGTCCCTGCCGGAAGAGGTTCTGGGCTATGTGCGCGAGGGCAAGTTGTCTTCGGGTCATGCCCGCGCGCTGATCACGCTTGATGATCCTGCGGCTGCTGCCCGGCAAGTGATTCAAAAATCACTCTCGGTGCGGGATACGGAAAAGCTGGCCAAGACCGGGATCGGCAATATTTTCATGGAGACCGGGCGTTCGGCCAAGCCGCGCAAGGAAATTCTCAAGGATGCCGATACGCGCGCGCTCGAGGATGATTTGTCGGCTAATCTAACCATGAAGGTCGAAATTGACCATGTTCCGGGGCAGGAGAATGGTCGGATCACGATCCACTATGCCTCGCTCGATCAATTGGACCGGTTGATCGGCATGCTCAGCATCTAATCCGGCAAGAGATCGCGAATCACCGCGTTGAGAACGGCGCGGCCAGCGGCGGTGGCGCGCAGACGTGGTCCATCTGCCGTGATCATTCCGATGGCGCCAAGGTGATCCAGGCTATTTTGGTCGAGCGGCTTGCCAGCCAACCGCTCGAATCGCGCGGGATCAATGCCTTCGGTGATGCGCAAACCCATCAGCAGGTATTCCACAGCCTGATCTGGACCAGAGAGCGGCTCCCAACTTTCAACCGTGCGGGCGGTCTCGACAGATTCGAGCCATTTGCCCGGTGCTCGATGCGCGGCGGTTGCGTATTTATGCCCGCCGCGGGTGAGACGCCCATGTGCCCCCGGACCGATGCCCATATAATCGCCATAGCGCCAATAGATCAGATTGTGCCGCGACTCCGCGCCGGCGCGCGCATGATTCGAAACCTCATAGGCCGGCAGACCAGCGCCTTCGCAGATGTCCTGCGTGATTTCATACATTTCGGCAGCGGTGTCATCCTCGGGCAGGCCGCGCAGTCGGCCTGCGGCGTAACGGTCGCCAAAGGCGGTGCCGGATTCGATGGTCAACTGATAGAGCGACAGGTGATCCACCGCCATATCAAGCGCCTCGCGCAGTTCGGCCTTCCAGGCGGCGGGGCTTTGGTCCTGACGCGCATAGATCAGGTCAAAGCTGACACGATCAAAGTTTTTGCGCGCAATATCAAACGCTTGTCTTGCCTCTGTCACGCTGTGGATGCGCCCCAATCGCCTCAAGTCGGTGTCGTTCAGGGCTTGGATGCCCATCGACACGCGGGTGATGCCTGCCTCGGCAAAGGCACGAAAGCGACCGGCCTCGACCGAGCCGGGGTTGGCCTCGAGCGTGATTTCGGGGTCGTTCGCCATGGGCCAATGCTGCGCGATGCGCGCGATGATGGCTGCCACCGTGTCGGGGGCCATGAGGCTGGGGGTGCCGCCGCCAAAAAAGACGGTGTTGAGCACCCGCCCCGGTGTCAGGGCCGCGTAGCGGTCAATCTCGGACAAATAGGCTGCACACCAACGCGCTTGGTCAATTTGGCGGGCGACATGGCTGTTAAAGTCGCAATAGGGGCATTTGGCCTCGCAAAAGGGCCAATGGAGATAGAGGCCAAAGCCACCCTGTTGCCAATCTTCAGCCAAAACAGCCTGCGACGAGTTTGCGAAACGCGTCTGCGCGGTGGCTGATGCGATTCTTTTGCATTGGGCTCATTTCGGCAAAGGTCAGGTCGTGACCGAGGGGCTGGAACATTGGATCATAGCCATGCCCCTCTGCGCCGCGCGTGGGCCAGACCACCCAGCCTTCGACCGTGCCCTCGAACACTTCGTCGTGCCCATCGGGCCAGGCGAGCACCAGCGTGCAGCAAAACCGCGCGGTCCAGGGCTGCGGCTCTTTGCTGGCCTTGAGCGCAGTATGGGCGCGCGTCATCGCCTTGGTGAAATCGCGCCCAGTCTCTGTTTCAGCCCAATCTGCGGTATAAACGCCCGGTGCTCCACCCAGTGCGTCGATGGCAATACCAGAATCGTCCGAGAGCGCGGGCAGGCCGGTCGCCTGCGCTGCCGCGTGCGCCTTGATCCGGGCATTGCCGACAAACGTCGTCTCGGTTTCCGCCGGTTCCTGCAGACCCATGGCGGCCGCGCCAACCACTTCAACCCCATAAGGTGCCAAAAGTGCGCGAATCTCGTCAAGTTTGCCCGCGTTATGGGTAGCGACCAGCAGCCGGTCGTCGGTGAATTTACGCACCCGTCGCCTCGCGCTGTCTCATGACCAGATGGTCAATGCCCTGTTCGGCCAGATCAAGGAGTGTGTTCATCTGGTCGCGGCTATAGGTTGCGCCTTCGGCGCTCATCTGCACCTCGATCAGGCGTTTGGTTCCGGTCATGATAAAATTGCCATCCACACCGGCCTCGCTATCCTCGGGGTAATCGAGGTCGAGCACGGGTTGTCCGGCGTAGATGCCACAGGACACCGCCGCAACCGGGTCGATCAGCGGATCGCTGAGCACATCGCCCGCTTTCATCAGCTTTTGCACCGCCAGTTTGAGCGCGACCCAACCGCCGGTGATCGAGGCGCAGCGGGTGCCGCCGTCGGCCTGGATGACATCGCAATCCACCGTGATCTGGCGCTCGCCCAATGCCACGCGGTCCACGCCTGCGCGCAGGCTGCGGCCGATCAGGCGCTGAATCTCGACCGTGCGGCCGCCTTGTTTGCCGGTCGTCGCCTCGCGGCGCATGCGGCTGTTGGTCGAGCGGGGGAGCATGCCGTATTCCGCCGTGACCCAGCCCAGCCCCGAACCTTTGACAAAGGGGGGCACGCGCTCTTCGATGGTGGCGGTGCACAGGACATGGGTATCACCGATCTTGATCAGGCAAGAGCCCTCTGCATGTTTGAGCACCCCTGTTTCGATTGAAACGGAGCGCATTTCGCTTAGATTTCTTCCTGACGGCCGCATGGCATGTCCCTTTCCTTGGTTGTCCCCGGATATATGGGCAAGGCCTGTCATGGCAACCCCGATTGACCTTTGGCCCCTGCGGTCCTTAATAGATCAAGAGACAGGAAGCCCACCGCATGACAGACACGGCCTCGATCCTCGATCAGCTCAACGACCGCTCGCGCGAGGTGTTTCGCCGCGTGGTCGAGAGCTATCTGGCGAATGGTGATCCGGTCGGCTCGCGCACCCTGACCCGCGATTTCAGCGAAAAGGTGAGCGCCGCCACGATCCGCAACGTGATGCAGGATCTGGAATACATGGGCCTCTTGGGCAGCCCGCATATCAGCGCGGGGCGGATTCCCACGCAAGAGGGGCTGCGCATGTTTGTCGATGGGTTGCTCGAGGTCAGCAATCTCGAGGCGACGGACCGGCAGGCGATTGATGCGACCGTGGGCAGCAATTCGCAGGATGTGGCGGGCGCACTCGATCGCATTGGCGCGGCGCTCTCGGGCGTCACGCGCGGGGCGTCGCTTGTGCTTGCGCCCAAGCATGAGGCCCCGATCAAGCATATCGAGTTTGTGAGTCTCGGTCATGACCGCGCGCTTGTGGTCTTGGTGTTTTCCGATGGGCATGTCGAGAACCGGATATTCACCCCGCCGCCCGGTCAAACGCCGAGTTCGATGCGTGAGGCCGCGAATTTCCTCAATGCGCTGATCGAGGGCAAGACGCTGTCGGACCTGCAGACTGTGATCTCACGTCAGATCGCTGCGCGGCGGCAAGAGATTGATCAGCTCGCCCGCGACATGATCGACAGCGGTCTGGCTGTCTGGGAGGGTGAGGGCGACAAATACGAGCGGTTGATCGTGCGCGGGCGCGCCAATCTGCTCAACGGGGCGTCTGAGGAAAAGGATCTCGAGCGGATTCGCATCCTCTTTGACGATCTTGAACGCAAGCGGGACATTGCCGAATTTCTTGAATTGGCCGATGAGGGTGCCGGCGTGCGCATTTTTATCGGGTCTGAGAACAAACTTTTCTCACTTTCGGGTTCCTCTTTGGTGGTCTCTCCATATATGAACGCTGACCGTAAGATCATCGGCGCGGTGGGGGTGATTGGCCCGACGCGCCTCAATTACGGGCGGATTGTGCCGATTGTGGATTACACGGCGCAGCTCGTGGGCAAACTGATCTCCGACCGGAGCTAGAGGTGAAGAATGGCAGAGCCGAAAGAAGACAGCTTTCTCGATGATATCGAAGAGGCCGCTGCGCAAGAGCGTGAGCGCATGGATGACGATATGAGTGATGACGCAGTAGAGCTTGATGCGCTGCGCGCCGAGCGGGATGCCCTGCGCGACAAATTCATGCGCGCGCTGGCCGATGCCGAGAATGCGCGCAAGCGGTCCGAGAAGGATCGCCGTGAGGCCGAGAATTATGGCGGCTCAAAATTTGCGCGCGATATGCTGCCGGTGCATGACAATCTCAAGCGGGCGCTCGAGACAGTCAACGAAGAGCAGCGCGCCGGGTCTGCCGCGCTCTTCGAGGGGATCGAGCTGACGTTGCGCGAGTTGCTCAATGTGTTCACCAAGCATGGGATCACTGTGATTGATCCGCAGGTTGGTGATCGGTTCGATCCGCAGCATCACGAGGCGATGTTCGAGGCGCCGTTGCCCGGCACCAAGGCGGGCGAGATCATTCAGGTGTCCACCCAAGGCTTCATGCTGCATGACCGCATTCTGCGTCCGGCGCAGGTGGGTGTGTCCTCCAACCGCGGAGGATGAGCGCAAAGACGGGGTTTACCCCGTCTTGTCGGCCCTCTCTTGGGCTAGGGCCTTGAGTTCGTAGATGAGATCAAGCGCCTCGCGCGGGCTGAGGGCGTCTGGCAGGATGTCCGCGATCCGCTTTTCCACAAGCGACTCGCGCGGTGCGCTGGGTTTGGGCGCCGGGGGAAGGGCGGCAAAGAGCGGCAGATCGTCGATTAGGGCCTTTTGTGCTCGGTGGCCTTCGCGGTCGCCTTTTTCCAGCGCATCGAGCACGACGCGCGCCCGCGCCACGACCGAGGCGGGGAGGCCCGCGAGTTTGGCCACTTGCACGCCATAGCTGCGATCCGCCACACCGCGCCGCACCTCGTGCAGGAATATGACATCGCCGCCGTGTTCCTTGACGCTTACGGTGGCATTCTCGACTCTGGCGAGTTTGTCACTGAGTTGAGTCAATTCATGGTAATGGGTGGCGAAAAGTGCGCGGCAGCCGTTCACATCATGCAGATGTTCGAGCGTGGCCCAAGCGATGCTGAGCCCGTCCCAAGTGGACGTGCCACGCCCGATCTCATCGAGGATGACCAGCGCGTGATCATCGGCCTGATTGAGAATGGCGGCGGTTTCGACCATTTCGACCATGAAGGTCGAGCGGCCCCGCGCCAGATCGTCTGATGCGCCGACGCGGCTGAAGAGTTGGCTGACCATGCCGATATGGGCGGATTTTGCGGGCACATAGCTGCCCATTTGTGCCAAGAGGGCAATCAGTGCGTTTTGGCGCAGAAAGGTCGATTTACCCGCCATGTTCGGCCCGGTCAGCAGCCAGACGTCACTATTCTCGCCCAAATCGCAATCATTCGCGATGAAGGGATCGCCGCCTTGGGCGCGCAGGGCGCGTTCCACGACCGGATGCCGACCGCCCTCAATCCGGAGGGCGCGGCTCTGGTCGACCTCGGGGCGACACCAGTTTCCGGCGCGGGCCAAATCCGCCAGAGCGGCGGTCAGATCCAGCTCTGCCAGCGCGCGGGCGCATTGGGCAATTGCGGCGGCGTGGTCGAGAACCGCGGTTTTCAGGCTGTCATAGAGACGCTTTTCAATCTCGAGTGCGCGCCCACCTGCGTTGAGAATACGGGTTTCCATCTCGCTTAGCGGCACGGTGGTAAAGCGCAATTGATTGGCGGTGGTCTGGCGGTGTTTGAACGTCTCGTTCAGCGGTGCGCCCAGCATCCGGTCTGCATGGGTGCTGGTCACTTCGATGAAATAGCCCAGCACGTTGTTATGCTTGATCTTGAGCGAGGAAATCCCGGTTTGCGTGATATAATCGCCCTGCATCCGCGCGATGACGCCGCGCCCTTCGTCGCGCAATTGGCGCGCCTCGTCGAGATCGCTGTCATATCCCGGAGCGATAAAGCCGCCATCGCGCACCAGAAGCGGTGGTTCAGCCACCAGCGCCTGATCGAGGAGCTCAAGCAGCGCGTCATGCCCGGTCAGACCCGAGGCGGCCTCTCGCAGAAGTGGTGGCAGATCGGCATCGGCAAGACGCTGGGCAATCTCCATCGCCTGTGAGAGCCCATTGCGCACCGCCGCCAAATCGCGGGGGCCGCCGCGATCCAGACCGAGGCGCGAGAGGGCGCGATCGAGATCGGGCACCTTGCGCAAAGCCTCGCGCAGATCAGAGCAGATGCGGCTCTGTTCCGCCGCGAATTCCACCGCGTCGAGGCGGGTTTGCACAGTATCGAGCGCGCGGCTGGGGCTGGAAAGACGCCGTTCCAGAAGCCGCCCGCCGCCTGCTGTCACCGTCCGGTCGATCGTGGCCAAGAGAGATCCGGCGCGCGCGCCGCTCAAGCTATGGGTCAGTTCGAGATTGCGCCGAGTTGCAGCGTCGATCTGCATCACGCGCGTCTCGTTTTCCCGAACGGGCGGGCGCAGCAGGGGCAATTTGCCCTTTTGCGTG
>NZ_JAGPVV010000222.1 GCF_018066915.1 Roseovarius sp. | reverse complement strand
ACGGTGGCCGAACCCATATGCGGCAAGAGCACCACGTTCTTGAGTTCGCGCAGGCGGGGATTGATGTCGGCACCATGCTCGTAGACATCGAGGCCCGCGCCTGCGATCTCTCCGGCGCGCAACATCCGCGTGAGGGCGTTTTCGTCGATGACCTCGCCGCGCGAGGTGTTGACGATCACCGCCTCGGGCTTCATCAGCTTGAGCCGCCGCGCGTTCATCAGATGGAAGGTCGAGGGCGTATGCGGGCAATTGATGCTGAGCACATCCATGCGCGCCACCATCTGATCCAGACTTTCCCAATAGGTTGCCTGAAGGCTTTCTTCGGTCTCGGGGCGGAGGCGTCGGCGATTGTGGTAATGCACCTGCATGCCAAAGGCCGCCGCGCGCCGCGCGACCGCCTGACCGATCCGCCCCATGCCGAGAATACCAAGCCTGCGCCCGGCGATCCGGCCCCCCAAGAGGGCGGTGGGCGACCAGCCGCCCCATTGGCCGGTTTGCATCACCGCCAGCCCTTCCGGCAGGCGGCGCGTGACGCTGAGGATCAATGCCATGGTCATGTCGGCGGTATCATCGGCCGACACGCCCGGCGTATTCGACACAAGGATACCGTGCTGGCGCGCGGTGCCCACGTCGATGTGATCCACCCCGGCCCCGTAATTGGCGATCAGCTTGAGCCGGTCCCCGGCCTGCGCAATCAGGCTGGCGTCGATCCGGTCCGACAGGGTCGGGACCAGCACATCCGCCTCTTTGGCGGCGCGGGCCAGTTCCTCGCGCGTCATGGGCGCGTCCGTCTCGCGCAGGCGGACGTCGAAAAGTTCGCGCATCCGCGTCTCGACCGGCTCGGGCAGGCGTCGCGTAACGACAACACTCAGGCGTGCAGATGGCATGAAGCCCTCCTTGAAACTTTCCTTTCAGGCGCGTTGCTGCCAGAGTGGCGCAGGAAAGAGCGGGGCACAAGAACCCCCTTGCAGTTTGCGGGCAGAATTCGAATGACGGCGATGAAATCCGGGCTTGCCGCCCTTGTCATGGTGATGGGACTGGGCCCTCTGGGGGCCTTGGCCGAAGAGCGCGGGCCGGTCACGAACCTGCCGCTGCCGCGGTTTGTGTCGATGAAGGCCTCGGAGGGCAATGTGCGCCGCGGCCCCAGCCTTACGCATCGCATCGACTGGATCTTCAAGCGGCGCGACATGCCGCTCGAGATCACGGCAGAGCATGGCCATTGGCGTCGGGTGCGCGACCGGGACGGGGCAGGCGGCTGGGTGCATTACACGCTGCTCTCTGGCGTGCGCACCGCCAGTGTCGAGGTCGAGATGCTGGACCTGCTGGCCAAACCCGAAGCGCATGCCATGGTGGTGGCCCGCCTGGAACAGGGCGTGATCGCGCGACTCGAGGAATGCCAACCGGACTGGTGCGCGGTTTCCGCCGGTGGCTATGATGGCTGGGCCCCGAAAACGGCGCTCTGGGGTGTCATGGAGGAGGAGACATTCGAGTAGCGGGTCGCGACACGAATGAATTTCCACAATATTATCATATGGATGGGGCTGCCGGGGGATGGGACCGCGTTTTTTTTGCCAAGCACCCTTGAACCGCGCCAAGCTCCAGAGTAATTAGCGCGTCACGTTGGGGTGTAGCCAAGTGGTAAGGCGTCGGTTTTTGGTACCGTGTACCGTAGGTTCGAATCCTACCACCCCAGCCAACTTTCTGAAATATCTTGTTTTCAAGTGCTTATCGCCAAGCATTGCGCGGGCTTTGTGTCAGACATCGCCTGTTGTAGGCTCTGCAGCGATGCCATGCCTCTCGGCAAGAGAGCACGCACGGGCCGATGATTGCCTCTGACGCCCACCTTGCACCGCCTCTCTGCTGGTCTGCCCGTCCCTGTGATGGGCGCGATACCACATAATTGCGTTAGCAAGCACTCACACGGGCCTCACGTCTGAAACACGAATTCGACGCTGGTCATTGGCCAGCAGCCTCGGTTGAATTCGATCGCCGCGTCATTAGGATCGCGGTTGATGGCGGTGACATATTGCACCGGGGTATTGTCGTTCAGGCAGAGGATTTCCGCCTCATCCGGTTGCGCAAAGCCCCCGCTCACGCGGGTTTCGGCGCGGCGAAACCATGGGATTCCCGCCGCCTTGTAAACCGCGCTGACCGATTGACCGATCGTGTAGATCCGCTCGAACTCGGGAAAGCGGTGGGCGGGCAATTCCTTGCGCGTGAAATAGATGGGCGCACCGTCCAAGAGACGCATCCGGTGCAGCACGATCACCAGATCCCCCGGCCCCAGATCAAAGAGGCGCGCCGCCTCGGGGCTGGGCGAGGCCCGTTCCAGCCGCAGGGTGCGCGATGTCACCTGCGCCTCGCATCCAATGAGAGAGTCGGCAAAGCGCATGTCGTTGCGGATCACAAAGGCGCGCGGCACGGGGCGCACGAAAATGCCCACACCCTTGCGCGCCTGCAATTTGCCCTCGCTCTGCAAGAGGGCGAGCGCGCGGCGCATCGTCAGACGGTTGACCCGAAACATCTCGGCCAGTTGCACCTCGCCGGGCAGGCGGCTGCCGGGGGTCACCACGGCCCCCTCGATGGCCCGCGCCAAGCGGTCATAGATCTGCAACCAGATCGGGCGCTCGGAGCGCGCATCATAGGCCAGCCCCGCCAGACGGGCGAGGCCTGCTTCAGCGCGTGAAAGCTCTGTCAACTCAGCCACGGCTCAGAACCTTTCTGCCTTGGACAAACACCGCCTCGATCTTGCGGGTGTCCGGGGCCACCACAAGAACATCCGCCCGTTTGCCCGGCCAGAGCGCGCCCCTGTCATCCAGCCCAGCCGCCGCCGCCGGATTGGCAGACACCAGCGCCCAAGCCTTTGACAGCGGCAGGATGCCAGCCTCGTTCAGGCGCCAGACCGCATGAAACGGCGCGGGATAGTAATAGTCCGACGCAAGCACGGTGCAGAGCCCCGCCCGGATTGCCGCCGTCGCGCAGAGCGCGCCATTGTGGCTCTCGCCGCGCAGGGCATTGGGCCCGCCAAGGATCACAGGCTCGCCCGCCGCCCGCGCCTCGGCGGCGGCCTCTTCGGACATCGGAAACTCGGCCACGGTCACACCGCGCGCGCGCCCTGCGCGCCGGTCCTCGGCGGTCATGTCGTCATGGGACAGAACAGGGTGGCCAAGTGAGATGGCCCCCGCACAAATGCGGTCGGTCGCCCCCGGCACTTCACCTTGTCGCGCCAGCATCGCCGTAATCGCAGCCTTGGCATCAGCGGGCGCAAGGCCCATGCGCACGGCCATCCGCTTGAGCTTGGCGCTGTCTTCTCCCAGCTTGTGATTGGCGCTGGTGTGATCGTTGAGCGACAGGATATCGCCCGGTCGCCGCGCGAGCCACCCCAGCACCTCATCGACATGGTCGATGGC
>NZ_JAGPVV010000213.1 GCF_018066915.1 Roseovarius sp. | reverse complement strand
TGAGGTCGCGAATAATGCTGTCGACTTCGCGGCCGACGTAACCGATCTCGGTGAACTTGGTGGCTTCGACCTTGATGAACGGGGCTTTGGCCAGGCGCGCGAGACGCCGAGAAATCTCGGTCTTGCCCACGCCGGTCGGGCCGATCATCAGGATGTTCTTGGGGTAAACCTCGTCGCGCAGGTCGGGGCCAAGCTGCTTGCGCCGCCAACGATTGCGCAGGGCCACGGCCACGGCGCGCTTGGCGTCACGCTGGCCGATGATGTAGCGGTCAAGCTCCGAGACAATCTCGCGCGGGGTCAGGTCGGTCATTTGGAAATCCTTTCCACCGTCAGGTTGCCATTGGTGTAGACGCAGATATCGGCGGCAATGGCCATGGCGCGGCGGGCGATGTCTTCGGCACTCAGGTCGGGGTTTTCGGCTAGGCCGCGCGCGGCGGCGAGGGCGTAGTTGCCACCAGAGCCGATGGCAGCCACGTCATGCTCTGGCTCGAGCACATCGCCCGCGCCTGTGATGACATAGAGCTGATCGCCATCGGTGACGATCAGCATCGCCTCGAGCTTTTGCAGGTATTTGTCGGTGCGCCAGTCCTTGGCGAGTTCCACGCAGGCGCGTTGCAACTGGCCCGGTGTCGCCTCAAGCTTGGTTTCCAGACGTTCGAGCAGGGCGAAGGCATCCGCCGTGGACCCGGCAAAGCCCGCGACCACCGGATGACCGCCGGGCGAGAGGCGGCGCACCTTGCGGGCGGTGCCCTTGATCACGGTCTGGCCAAGGCTGACCTGCCCGTCACCGGCCACGACAACCTCGCCGCCGCGTCGCACGCCGATGATGGTGGTGCCGTGCCAACCGGGAAATCTGCTCTCGGACATATGATATTCCTTCCGTTTCGCGGCCCTATATGACTGTCGCACCCAATGTTTACAACCTTTGCCCGGCTTTCAAGCGGCTTGAGCAAAGGAGTGGTGTGGATTAGATTTTGCGCCATGATGCAAGGTCACCGCGCGCGATTGTATTTTCCAAATCCGATGGACAAGCGCGCCCGGGCGGGCGACCATAATTTCGTGAGCAAACTGCAACAGGCATTGGCGCTGTCGGGTTGGACGCTGGATATTTGCACCGCTGGCCCGGTGGATACATGGACCGCTGCGGACGCGGACGAATACGCCCTCTTTTTGATGCAGGAACCGGCCCATGCCAAGGGGCTCAGCCTGAGGGTTGCCTATCTCATGCCATTCTGGCGGATCGAGCGGACAGCGGAGCGGTGGAATTTCGATGTCGCCCGCGCGGATTTTGACCCCAGCCAGATTGATCCGGCAGAGGCCACGCGTTTTGCCAAATACTGGGCCAAGCGGAAGTTTAACGCGGACCCCGACGACACCCGCCGCGACGGGACAATCTATGTGGCTCTGCAAGGGCATATCGGCGAGCGGCGCTCGTTTCAGGTGGTGTCGCCTCTCGAGATGCTGCGCGACACGCTGCACCGGGCGGACGGCAGGCGGGTGATCGCGGGGCTGCATCCCAAAGAGCAATATTCGGGCTCTGACATGCGGAAGCTGGAGGAGTTGCGCCGCGCCCATCCTCTGTTGGACGTGACCACAGGCGGGATGGAGACGCATCTGCGGGGCTGTGATTTCGTGGTGACGGAGAATTCATCGGTCGCGTTGATGGCGATGTTTTTCCGCAAGCCCGCAATTGTTTTTGCCAAGATAGATTTTCATCACGCCATGCTGAACGTGGCAGATATTGGGGTGGACAAGGCCTTTGATCTGGTAGAGCGGCACGCCCCGGAGTGGGACAAATACCTGCTCTGGTTTCTCAAGCTGACGTCCATAAATGCCGGTGCGCCAGAGGCATCGGACCAGATCGCAGCGCGGCTCAGAGTGCTGGGCTGGCCGTTGGAGTAAAGGCCGGTTTCACCCAAGCATGTCGCGGGCGACCTGATGAAAGATCCGCGCGCCGATGGGGATGAGGTCATCGGGGAAATCGTAATCGGGGTTGTGCAGCGCGGCATGCGAGGTGCCCGCGCCAAGAAACAGCATCGCCGCCTTGGCGCGATGACCGAAGCGGCCAAAGTCCTCGGAGGCGCGCATCGGCAGGCCGCGCCCGTCATGGGGCATGTGCAGCGTATCGAGCGCGCGGCGCAAGATCAGGGTCGCCTCGGGGTGGTTTTCGCAATGGGCAAAAATGTCGTGATAGGTGATTTCGGTCATCAGGCCCTGCGCCGTGGCGGTATCCATCACCAGTGTTGTCGCGGCATCGCAGAGCCCCTGCATCCCCCCATCGGTCAATGTGCGCAGCGTGACGTAGAGCGTCGCATCGCCCGGCGCGATGCCGAATGCGGGGGCGCCCATCTGGGCATGCGTGATCGTGGCCAGCGTGAAATCATGATCCTGTGGCGTGCCGTGGCTGAGGGCCGTCAGCGCAGGCATGAGATGCGCCAATGTGTGCATCGGAGAGCGGCCATTTTCCGGCTCTGACGCATGGGCGGATTTGCCGGTCAGGGTGACGGCCATGCCGCGCGAGGCGCAATTGACCGGGCCGGGAATAAGGCCCACATGACCGAGCGGCAGACCGGGCATATTGTGCAGGGCAAAGGCATAATTGGGTGAAATAGTCTCGAAATCCGGATCGCTCAACACTGCCTCTGCGCCTGCGCCGGTTTCCTCGGCGGGTTGAAAGAGCAGCACGACGCGACCTCGCGCAGGGCGCTGACGAGACAAGAGGCGCGCGAGCGCCAGAAGCACCGTCATATGCCCGTCATGGCCACAGAGATGCCCCGTGCCCGGCACGGTCGAGCGGTGGGGCAGGTCGCCCTGCTCGGTGATCGGCAGCGCGTCGAGTTCGCAGCGAAAGAGGATCGTCGGGCCATGGTCTCGGCCCTGATAGACCGCCGCCACGCCATGCCCGCCAAGCCCGGTCAAGAGCCGGTCGGGTGAGTGCCCCAAGAGCGCGTCGGTGATGCGCCCGGCGGTGCCCTGCTCTTGCCCCGACACTTCGGGGTGTTGGTGCAACAGGCGGCGCAGGGCGGTCAGCTCTGTAATATCGGCATTGGTCAGGGTCATGGGGGGATCATGCGGGTTTTATGGACAAAGAAAAAGGGCCGCGACAGTCGCGCGGCCCTTTCCGTAGTAACGCCTAGCTCACGCGTATTGTACGAGCTTCCACGTCACAGCGCGGCCGTTGTGAGGTGGCATGACATTGCTTTTTGCAATCGGAGCGGTTGTTGAAGGGATATCTTGAGATCTCCATACTCCGCTTTCTGGACAGCGCTCACCGGTACGGGCTGTCGTGCCGATAGGCTTCTTGGTCGTGTGAATGTTCATCACACCGTTCCTTCTACAAGTTGAGAAGAAGCAACGCTGTCGGTTACCACACTCGAATCGCGCTGCTCCTTCACCCTTCTCGGGCACGACAAACGTCAGGTATGCCTTCCAAGGAGTCAAGGGAATTGTGGTGATTATCACTGTGTGCACAACATCAAGTGTTCACCCACTAGATATATGCAAAAGAAAAAGCGCCCAAGACACTAAGTCCTGAGCGCTTTCACGAACCTTGCTTACAGCGCGATTCGAGTGTGGTACCTAAGTTAGAATCTATACAGCCACAATAGTCAAACTATAATTTATGGTTTAAAATCAAATACATAAACGCCAAATAATTCAATGAGCAGGCTGTCGCCTAGAGATTTCAAGCACTTAGGCCGTCGCTCTAAATCGCGCGTCGTTCAAGTAAAAAAGGGGCCGCGACAGGCGCGACCCCTTCCATGAGGTATATGCGTGGTCTCAGATGCTGTCTTCGATCCAGCTCTGGAGCGCGGCCTTGGGGGCGGCACCAGCGCGGTTCGAGACGACCTGCCCGTCCTTGAAGATGAAGAGCGCCGGGATGCCGCGCACGCCCATGGCGACGGCGGAATTGGGATTGCTGTCCACATCGACCTTGACGATTTTGACGCGGCCAGACATCTCAGACGACAGTTCTTCGAGAACCGGGCCAATCTGTTTGCAGGGGCCGCACCATTCGGCCCAGAAATCCACAACGACGGGAATGTCGGAATTCTTGACTTCGGCGTCGAATGTGGCGTCGGTGACGGCAACGGTGGCCATGATATGTCTCCTAGTGGTCAGGGTTTCGGTCGTGAACCTATGGAGCCGGGCGCGGCGCGTCAAGCGATGGTGGTGGATTCCAGCGCCGCAGTCACAAGATCGTGGGGTAAGGACATGAGCGTCGCGGTGCGGGTCCAGAGAATTGCAGTCTCGATGCGGTGGTCAGGGTAAAGCTGTGCGAGCGCATGCGCATAGGCGCCCATCTGACGCAAAAGGGCATCGGGACAGTCGGTGGCGGTGTCGGGCACCAGCGCGTTGGTCTTGAAATCAACGGCGAGGATGCGCGTGTCTTGGATGATCAGACGGTCGATTATTCCGTGAATCCGGCGTCCCTGAAGGGACGCGAGGTTCGCGGTGATCGCCACCTCGGTCAGGGCATCGGGGGTGAAGAGGGCCATGAGGCTGGGCCGCGTCAGCACCTTGTCCGCCTCGGCAAGCAGGAGTGAGAGTTCGTCGCCCGTGGCGGCATCGCTGCCGTTCGAGAGGAGCCGCGCGGCGGTCGCGGGCCAGTCGGCGGCGGGCACGGTGGGCAGGAATTCAAGCAGGCGGTGGATCTGGCGACCGCGCCGTTTGGCGGCCTCTTCATCCAGCCCGCG
>NZ_JAGPVV010000209.1 GCF_018066915.1 Roseovarius sp. | reverse complement strand
GCGCGCGGACCCTTTGGCAAAGTCTCGCCATCAAGGCTCACGAGTTCCAGCGCGATGCCCCCTGTCACGGGCGCGGCCTCGGCCAGCTTGACCGTGACGCGCTGCCCCAGCCCGATCAAGAGGCCGGTATCGGACCCCATCAGCGTGCCCGCCTCTCGGTCAAAATGGAAATACTCGCGCCCCAGCGAGCGCACTGGGATCAGCCCATCGGCCCCGGTCTCGTCCAGTTTCACAAAGACGCCGAACTTGGCGATGCCGCTGATCCGTCCGGTGAATTCCTCGCCCAGCCGTTCTGATAGAAACGCCGCCAGATAGCGATCATTGGTGTCACGTTCCGCCATCATCGAGCGGCGCTCGGTGTCGGAGATATGCTGCGCCGTGGCCTCGAGCTGCGCTTCTTCCTCATGGCTCAGACCATCTTTGCCCCAGCCATGCGCCGAAATCAGCGCCCGATGGACCACAAGATCGGAATAGCGGCGAATGGGCGAAGTGAAATGCGCATAGGCCTGAAGAGCCAAGCCGAAATGCCCGAAATTCTGCGGCGCGTAATAGGCCTGCGTCATGGCGCGCAGGGTGGACATGTTGATGACCTCGGAATGGTCGGTATCGCGCGCGGCATGCAAAAGCGCGTTCAGATGCGCGGTTTTCAGCACCTGCCCCTTGGCCAGAACCATCCCCGCCGCAGCCGCCACGTCGCGCAAAGCGTCGAGCTTTTCGGGCGACGGTTCCTCGTGCACCCGAAAGAGCAGCGCCGAATTGCGCGCCACCAGCGTCTCGGCGGCGGCCACATTGGCCAGCACCATACATTCCTCGATCAGCCGGTGGGCATCCAGACGCTCGGTGAAATTCACCGACAGAACCTTGCCCGCGTCGCTCAACACCACCTTGCGCTCGGGCAGGTCGAGGTCGAGCGGTTGACGCCGCCGCCGCGCCTCTTCCAAGGCGGCATAGGCGGCATAGAGAGGCGCGATCACCTCATCCATCAGGGGCGCGCATGTGTCATCCGGCGCGCCATCCTGCGCCGATTGCACCTGTTGATAGGTCAGCGAGGCGGCAGAGCGCATAAGACCGCGCACAAAGCGATGCCCGATCTTGTCGCCCGTCGCTGTGATCTGCATCCGCACCGCGATACAGGCGCGCGGAACCCCCTCGTGCAGCGAACACAAATCACCCGACAGCCGGTCGGGCAGCATCGGCACCACCCGGTCGGGGAAATAGCTCGAATTGCCGCGCTTGCGCGCCTCGTGATCCAGCGCCGTGCCGGGGCGCACGTAATGCGCCACATCGGCAATCGCGACCCATATCACATGCCCGCCCTGGTTCTTGGGATCGTCATCGGCATGGGCCCAGACCGCATCGTCATGGTCGCGCGCATCCCATGGGTCGATCGTGATCAGCGGCATGTCACGCAGATCCTCGCGCCCCTTTAGGCCCGCAGGTTTCATCGCATCTGCCTCGGCGATCACCGCATCGGGAAAGGTATCGGGGATTCCGTGCTGGTGTATGGCAATCAGCGACACCGCCTTGGGTGCCGAAGGGTCGCCCAACCGGTCGAGCACCCGCGCCCGCGGCAGACCCATACGGCCCGCTGGTCCCGCCTGCTCCGCCTCGACCAGCTCACCATCCTGCGCGCCGCCGGTGGCGTCGGCAGCCACCTGCCATTCCTTGCCATCCCCCTTGTCGATGGGCAGGATACGCCCGCCCTCAGCCCCTTTGCGGAAAATCCCCAAGACCTTGCGCGGGTTGGTGCCGATGCGGCGGATCAGCCGCGCCTCGTAATGGTGGCTCTCGCCCTTGACCTCTTGCAGACGCGCCAGAATTCGGTCGCCTGCCCCCATCGCGGGGTCAGAGGCGCGCGGGATCAGCAGCACCACAGGCTCCACCCCCTCGCCCGTCCACTCCAACGGGCGCGCCAGCAATTCACCGTCCGAGGCTGGCCCCGTCACTTGCAGCACACTCACGGGAGGCAGACGATCCGGGTCGCGATAGGTCTTTTTGCGCTTTTCGAGATGGCCCTCGTCCTCCAGCTCCTTGAGCACGCGCTTGAGGTCGATCCGCGCAGCCCCCTTGATGCCAAAGGCCTTGGCGATATCGCGTTTCGCGGTGAGGGTCGGGTTGTCCGAAATCCATTGCAGGATTTCGATCTTGCTGGGCATCTGGCTCATGGTTTGGCCCTAGCACGAAGCGCGGGCGGCGTCATCCGGGAAACCGTCGAAATGCTGGGGCAAGTTTAGAGAATTCTTCACCCTTTCGCCGCTACTGTCGGACCAGACCCGCAGAGAGGCCCGCAATGAAAGCAACCACGCCCCTGGCCCGCATGGCCCCCGCGCCCCGTGGCGGGGCGGCGGCACATCTGACCCGCGCGCAAAAGGCCGCGATCATCGTCCGTTTTCTGATCAACGAGGGGGCGGACATTGCGTTGACCGACCTGCCGGAACCATTGCAGGCGCGCCTGACCACGCAAATGGGCTCCATGCGCTATGTGGACCGGGGCACGCTGGCCGATGTGGTCGCAGAATTCGCGCAGGAGTTGGAGGGTATGGGCCTGACCTTTCCGCGCGGGGTGGCGGGCGCGCTCAGCGCGCTCGATGGCCGGATCAGCCCGCAAACCGCCGCGCGCCTGCGCAAAGAGGCGGGCGTGCGCCAACAGGGCGATCCCTGGGATCAGGTGAAACAGGCAGGTGTTGCCGCGCTCATTCCCATTGTCGAGCGCGAGAGCACCGAGGTTGCGGCAGTTCTCTTGTCCAAGCTCGACGTGGCGCGCGCGGCGGACCTCTTGGGCAAATTGCCCGGCGAACTGGCGCGGCGGATCACCTATGCGGTGTCACAAACGGGCGCGGTCAGCCCCGAAGCGGTGGACCGGATCGGTCTGGCGCTCGCGGCGGAACTGCATGACATCCCCGAAACCGCCTTTGCCCAAGGCGCGGTCGAGCGTGTGGGCGCGATCCTCAACTTCTCGCCCGCCGCGACACGCGATGACGTGCTGACCGGGCTGGACGAAGCCGATCAGGAATTTGCAAACCTCGTGCGCCGCGCGATCTTTACCTTCGTGCATATTCCCGAGCGGGTGAAGCCCACGGATATTCCCCGTGTCACCCGCGAGGTGGATCAGGCGGTGCTGGTCACGGCGCTTGCCGGTGCTGCGTCGGGCGATCTGGCGCCGGTGGCCGAGTTCATCCTGAGCAACATGGGCAAGCGCATGGCCGAGGCAATGCGCGAGGAAATGCAGGAGCGCGGCCGCGTGCGCCTGCGCGATGCCGAAGAGGCGATGACCGCCGTGGTCAACGCCGTGCGCACCCTCGAAGCGGCGGGTGAAATTGCCTATGTCGCCCCTGAAGAAGACGAGAGCGCGTGACCACTGGACAAGCCGAACACGCCCCCCTAGGCTTCGCCTTATGAGTGATTGGGATGGACGCCGTTGGCATGACATGGGCGGACAGGCTGCCGGGCCTGTGCCGATGGAGGGGCATGATTTTGCCCTCTGGGAGAAACGCATCGACGCGCTGATGGTGCTCTGCGGGCAAAAGGGGCTCTTTACCGTCGATGGGCTGCGCCGCGCTCTCGAGGATATGGGCGAGGATGCCTTCGAGAAACACTCTTATTACGAACGCTGGATCGCCGCCGTGAACCAGAACCTGCTGGAATCCGGGGTCTATTCGCTGGAAGAACTGGCCGACCGGATGGAACAGGTTGCTGCGCGCGGCCCAACCTATGCCGAGGCGCAACATGGCTGAGCGGGTGCGGGTCAAGGCGCTCACGCCGCCGGGCCATGTGCGTGCACCGTGGTATCTGCGCGGCAAGGAAGGCGTGATCGAACGGCCCTTGGGGGCGTTTCGCAATCCCGAGCAATTGGCTTACGGCCTGCCTGCCGAGGAAAAGCCGCTCTTTCGCGTGCGCTTTTTGATGCGCGACATCTGGGGTGAGGCGGCCGAGAACCCCGACGACACGCTCGATGCCGAAATCTACGCGCATTGGCTCGAAAAGGTGGATCACCATGCCCCATGACCACCACGATCACGACCATTTCCACCATGAAGGGATGAGCCCCTCTGGCCACCCCTATCGCGCCGATAATGATGGCCCTCTGACCTATTGGCAGCGCATGGAAATCGCGGTGCGCGAATTGCTGGTGGAAAAGGGCCTGCTCACCCCTTCCGAAATTGCCGCGCAAATCGAGGCGATGGAGGCCCGCAGCCCCGCCAATGGTGCGGCCGTTGTGGCGCGCGCGTGGGTCGATCCCGCGTTCAAGGCGCGGCTTTTGGCCGATGCCTCTGCCGCGAGTCGCGAGATGGGGTTTGATATTGGCCCGCTC
This sequence comes from Roseovarius sp., assembly GCF_018066915.1. GTDB lineage: Bacteria > Pseudomonadota > Alphaproteobacteria > Rhodobacterales > Rhodobacteraceae > Roseovarius. Next base: position 16,842 of record NZ_JAGPVV010000209.1, on the reverse strand, counting down.
CACCTGATCGCGGTCGAGAATACCGCTCAGACCCATAATCTCATCGTGTGCACGCTCTGCTCCTGCTATCCCCGCAACCTCTTGGGTCTGCCGCCCGATTGGTACAAGACACGGGAATATCGCAGCCGCGCAGTGCGCGAACCGCGCGCGGTGCTGCGCGAATTTGGCCTCGATCTACCCGATGATGTGACTGTGCGCGTCCACGACAGCACCGCCGATATGCGTTATATCGTGCTGCCCTCCCGGCCCGAGGGCACCGAAGGTCTGGACGAGGCGGAATTGGCCATCCTTGTCACGCGCGATTCGATGATCGGCACCGGCCTGCCCCGTCAGCCCTGACTCGGCGACGGGCATGTGCGGGCGCTTTGTAATCACCCTGCCCAATGACGCGATGGCGCAACTCTTTGGCGCTGCCCCCGACAATGACCTGCCCCAGCCCCCCGATTACAACGTCTGTCCCACGGCGCGGATCGCCGCAGTTCGTCTGGGCGAGAGTGGCACGCGGCGGCTTACGGCAATTCGGTGGGGTTTCCTGCCCTCTTGGTACGACAGCCTGACCGCCGGACCGCTCTTGATCAATGCCCGCGCCGAGACCATCACCGACAAGCCCGCCTTTCGCGAGGCGGCGCGCGCGCGCCGTTGCCTGATCCCATGCGCGGGCTTTTACGAATGGACCCGCGACGGCGACAGCCGCCTGCCGTGGTTCATCCGGCGGCGGGATGGCGCACCGCTGGTCATGGCCGGGATCTGGCAAAGCTGGGTGCGCGGGGCCGAGCGGATCGACACCTGCGCGATTGTCACCTGTGCCGCCAATGACAGCATGGCACAGTTGCATCACCGCATGCCGGTGATTCTGGAACCGCAGGACTGGCCGCTCTGGCTGGGCGAGGCGGGCCATGGCGCGGCGCGGCTGATGCGCCCTGCACCCGAGGACTGCCTAGAGATGTGGCGCGTCGACCCGGCGGTCAATTCCAACCGTGCGCGCGGCGCGGACCTGATCGCGCCGACCCCCAACACGGCGGATTGAATGGCTTCTTTCACGGGGACCCTTTTCTAACCCCGGTCAAACGATATATAGACGTCATGAAACAGACCCTGTCACATGGCAATGATCCGATAGTGCGACTGAAATGATCCAGCATCCGATGACACTGACCGGGCCCAAGGAGGACGCGGGCGATCCCGCGGTGGTCGTTGCAACACGCCCCAAGACCAAGCGCCCGCCGCTTTACAAGGTTCTGCTGCTGAATGACGATTACACGCCGATGGAATTCGTCGTCGCCGTGCTCGAGCGGTTTTTCGGCATGTCGCATGCGCAGGCCTTTGAAATCATGCTGACCGTGCACAAAAAGGGGCTGGCGGTCGTGGGTGTCTTTAGCCACGAAATCGCCGAGACCAAGGTGGCGCAGGTGATGGATTTTGCGCGTCGTCACCAACATCCGCTGCAATGCACCATGGAAAAAGAATAGCTTGGCCCTTGCCACCCGCCTGACACTTGCCCTCGCCGATGGGGTTGCAACCCTGCCCGAGGCGGGACGTATTGCCGTGTTCACCCCGCGCGCCGGTGCAGACCTCTCGGCCTTGCCCATGGACCGCGTGCAGATCATCACACCGCTCAAGCCCGATCACGATCACTTTGCCGGTCTGGGATATGACTGCGCCGTTGCCCCCGAGGGGCGCTATGGGGCCGTCATCCTCTGCCTGCCACGTGCCAAGGCGCGGGCACGCGCGGCACTAGCAGAGGCCGCCGCTGTGACGGATGGTTTGATCGTCGTCGATGGTCTGAAAACCGATGGCATCGAATCGCTGCTGCGCGATTGCCGCCGCCGCGTGACGGTCAGCGCGCCACTGTCCAAGGCGCATGGCAAGATTTTCAGCTTTGCCGCAGGCCCGGAATTCGCCGATTGGGCCGCCACCGAACCGCAATCCATTGCAGACGGTTATGTGACGGCACCGGGTGTTTTCTCTGCCGATGCCGTAGATCCGGCGTCGCGTTTCCTGGCCGAGAGCCTGCCGCAGGCGCTTGGCGCGCATGTGGTCGATCTGGGCGCGGGCTGGGGCTATTTGAGTGCGCGGGCGCTGGAGCGCGCGGGCATTGCGCGGCTCGATCTGGTCGAGGCAGATCACGCCGCCCTCGTCTGTGCGCGGCAAAATGTGCCAGACCCGCGCGCGCGGTTTCACTGGGCCGATGCAACGGTCTGGCAGCCGGACGCGCGCGCCGACACCGTCATCATGAACCCGCCCTTTCACGAAAGCCGCAGCGCCGATCCGGATCTTGGCCGTGCCTTCATCCGTGCAGCGGCGGGCATGCTCAAACCCTCGGGCAGCCTCTGGATGGTCGCAAACCGCCACCTGCCCTATGAAACCACGCTCGCGCAATCCTTCACCTCGGTCAACGAGGTTACAGGCGATACGCGCTTCAAGATCCTCCACGCCAGCCGTCCGATGCGACAGGGCCGATAGCACCGCCCGTGCGCCATGGACCCAGCTTGAAAGGCCAGACATGTCCTTCTCCATCACCGGAAAAACCGCCATCGTCACCGGGGGCGCCAACGGCATCGGCCTCGCCATCGGGCGCCATTTCGCGGACAAGGGCGCCAACGTCGTCTTTGCCGATATGGACGAGGCGCGCCTGATCAAGGAATTGGGCGAGAATGACGACAGCAGCAACATCCGCTATTTCGCCGGGGACCTGCGGCAAAAGCTGACGCAGGCCAATCTCTTGTCAGCGACGATCGACGCTTTTGAACAGGTAGATATCCTCGTAAATGCCTGCCGTCAGATCGTGCCGTCGGATGCGCTCAACCCCGATGATGACGCGGTCGAGATGCTGCTGGAACAGAACCTACTGACCGCGCTGCGCATGAGCCAGCAGGTCGCGCGCCGGATGATCAAGCAATCCGAGGGCCAGACAGAGGGCAGCGCGGGCACCATCGTCAACCTCTCGTCCATCGCCGCGCGCTGCACCCATCCCGATCTCTTGGCTTATTCGGTGGCCTCTGCCGCCCTCGACCAGATGACGCGCAGTCTGGCTCTGGCACTGGCTCCGCACCGTATCCGCGTCAACGCGCTCGCCTTTGGATCGGTCATGAGCGCCTCTCTCAAGGAGACGCTGCGCGAGCATAGCGACTACCGCTCTGACATCGAATGTCACACACCCTTGGGGCGGATTGCCTCGGCGGCGGAACTGGCCGAGGCGGTGCATTATCTGGCGTGCGACGGGTCGGCCTTCATGACCGGGCAGATCATGACGGTGGATGGCGGGCGCACCCTGCTTGACCCCTGCGCAGCCCCGGCGCACTAATAGGCATCATGGCCCTAGGACAAGACGAATGACCGACGATTTTACCCAGCAGAAAACCCGCGCCGCCGCATGGTTCCGCCAGTTGCGCGACGACATCGTCGCCGCCTTCGAGGGGTTGGAGGACAATCACGCCACCGGCCCCATGTCGGACGCCGCGCCGGGACGGTTCGAGGTCAGCGATACGCGCCGCCACAGCGACGATGGATCGGACGCCGGCGGTGGGCTCATGAGCGTGCTGCGTGGGGGGCGGGTGTTTGAAAAGGTCGGCGTCAATGTGTCGGAGGTCTACGGCACCCTCGGCGACGCGGCACAGCGCGCGATGGCGGCGCGCGGCGTGCCGGGCATGGACAGCGACCCGCGCTTCTGGGCCTCTGGCATCAGCCTTGTGGCGCATATGCAGAACCCCCATTGCCCGGCGGTGCATATGAACACTCGCATGTTCTGGACCCCGCACGCCTGGTGGTTCGGTGGCGGCTCGGATCTCAATCCTTGCATCGAGTATCCTGAGGACACGGCGCATTTTCATGGCCAACAGCAGGCGCATCTTGATCCGCACGGGGCCGACCTCTATCCCAAGCTCAAGGCTTGGGCGGATGAGTATTTCTTTGTGCCACATCGCAACCGGGCGCGCGGCGTGGGCGGCATTTTCATGGATGACCGCAACACCGGCGACTGGGAGGCGGATTTTGCGCTGACGCAGGACATCGGCCGCGCCTTTCTGCCCGCCTATGTGCCGCTGGTGGAAAAGCGTCGGGTTCAGCCGTGGTCGGACGCGGACAAGGACACGCAACTCCAACATCGCGGCCTCTATGCCGAATACAACCTCGTCTATGACCGGGGCACCAAATTCGGGCTGGCCACGGGCCATGACGCAAACGCCGTGTTGATGAGCCTGCCGCCGCTCGCGAAATGGGTCTGAGCGCGGCTCAGGCGACCAGTTTCGACAGATCCGCCGCCGCCTCGCGCATTGCATCAAGGTAATCCAGTGCCCGCTCGATGCTGAAGCGCTGCGTGGGCGCATGAAAGGCCAGTGTCGCCATCAGCCGGTCGTTGACATCACGGATCGGCACGGCGAGCGCGATCATATCTTCCATGAACTCTTCGCGGTCGAGTGAATAGCCCTGTTCGCGCACACGCTGGATCTCTGCCAAGAGCGCGTCGGGATCGGTCAGGGTGTTGGGCGTGCGGGCCACAAGATCGGTGGCCGAGAGGTAGCGCACAAGATGGCTGCGCGCGAGCGTGCTGAGATACATCTTGCCGCTGGCGGTGCAATAGAACGGCACCCGCGTGCCGATAGGCAGTTGGATGCGCAGCGGCCATTGCGTCTCGACCCGTTCGAGATAGATCATCGCGTCCCGATCCGGCAGGGCGATGTTGCAGGTCTCGCCCACCTCTTGGCTCAGGCGCTGCAGGATCGCCTGACGCGCGGTGCGGATGCGCAGCGATGACAGAACCCCGCCCGCCATGGTGCGCAGGCGCGGCCCCGGTGCATAGCCGCGCCCATCGAGATCGCGTTGCAGGAACCCTTCTTCCTCAAGCGTGGCAAAGAGCCGGTGGATAGTTGGCTTGGGCAGCCCAATCTTGGCATTGATCTCGGTGGGCGTGACAGGCACCCCCACGCGCGCGATCTCTTCCAGCACGAGCAGAAGACGCAGATTGGTTGGGATCGTCCCTGCGTCTTCGCCATCCATGTTCAGCCCCTTCTCACCGTTGCGGAAGCAGCGCTGTCGAGAGGGCGGGCACAAGCGCCACAAGCACCCAGACCGACAAAAGCGCCACAAGATAGGGCACGGTGTAGCGCAAGAGTTTGAAATAGGGAACGCCCGTCACCCCAGAGGCCACATAGAGGTTGAGACCATAGGGTGGCGTGATGAACCCGATCGAGGCCCCGACAAGGAAGATCACCGCGAATTGCACTGGCTCGACCCCGACCGAATGGGCAATAGGGGCCAGAATGGGGGCGAGGATGATCGTCACCGGCAGGCTTTCCAGCACCATGCCGCAGACGAAAACAATCGCCATCGCGGTAAAGAGCACCGCGTAATAGCCGCCCATCGAGATCACAAAGTTGCCGATGGTTTCCTGCGCGCCCAGAACCGACAGGATTTGCTGCATCACCACCGAAACGGCGATGAGCGGGGCAAGAATACCCGTGATCTGCGCCGAACGCATGGTGATCGAGGGCAGTTCCAGCGGGCTGAAACCTTCGACCACCAGCATTTCCGAGATTTTCTTTTCGCTCACGTCGCGCCCCTTGGCGCCGCCCATCAGCTTGTAGAGCGGCAGGCTGAGAAAGCCCACGATGACGCAAAAACCCACGGTCACACCTGCCGCCTCGGTGGGCGAGAATTTGCCAGTGTAGATGCCCCAGAGCACGAGACCGATGGCAAAGAACCCCAACCATGCGCCGATGGCGGTCTTGAGAACTCGCAACGGGCTGAGCGGGATCAGGAACCCCCAGCCGTTGCGCCAGCAGATCAGGAAGGCGGCGAACATCATCGCCAGCACCATCAGCACGCCGGGGATGATGCCCGCGACAAACAGCTCGGAAATCGGCAAATTGAGCAAAAAGCCATAGACGATAAAGATGATCGAGGGCGGGATAATGATGCCCACGGTGCCGCCCGCCGCCGCCGTAGCTGCGGAGAAGCGCGCATCATAGCCGCCCTTGACCATCTCGGGATGCAGCATCGAGCCGATGGTCGCGGTGGTGGCCGAGTTGGAGCCGGAGATTGCCGCAAAGAGCCCGCAAGCGCCAAGTGCTGCCATGGCCAGCCCGCCGCGTATCCAGCCAAGGCAGGCATAGGCGAAATCGCTCAGACGCCGCGCAATTCCAGAGCGGTTGATGAGATCGCCGGTCAGGATGAAGAGCGGCATCGCCAGAAGGGCAAAGCCGTCGGTGAACACATCCCCGAGCGCGCCGCCGATATTCTGGAGCGGCATGCCAAGGACAAAGGAGACGCCGATCACCCAATAGCCGATGACCAGAAACACCGGCACTCCCAGCACGAAGAGGAACGTCACCCCGATGGAGATGGCGGTGATGAGGGTTGGGTCGTTCATATCAGTCGCCTCCGATCACGGCTTGGGTGATCAGGGTCTCACCACTGCGGAAATTGGCAATATCGGTCACGGCATTCTCGATCACCCGCGCCACCAGCGTCGTAAAGGCCAGAGGAACGGACAACAGGAACCACCATTGCATCACATTGTCGCTGCCCAGCATAATCTGGAAATTCGCGGCGGAATTGATGGCGACCTTGGTAGACGTGACGACCACGACCCAGGAAAAGCCCGTCCAGAGCAGCGCATCAAGCATCAGGCAGGCGATCTGCCCCGTCCGCGACATGGCGTTGCGGAACTCGGCAAAGGCGAGATGGGTGCGCAGCTTGACGTTATAGCTGCACCCGAAATAGGTCATGATGAGAAAGAGAAAGGGCGGCAGCGTGGTGGACCAAGGCACCTGTTGCGACAGCACGAAGCGGCGGAACACCTCGACAAAGATGATCCCGCCGATGGCCAGATAAGAGACGACCATGATCGTCTTTTCCAGATTGCGCTCTGCCCAAGGGCTGAGGCGGTAAAACAAAAGGATCATCAAGGACAGCGCCAGCATCGCGGCGAGCCCGAGCGGCCAAGCCGCCGGCTCGTTCATTGCCTGACTCAACATCCAGGAATCGCCTGCCACGAGGGCGCTCAGGATATCGCCTGTGCCCTGAAACCAGCCGGTCATGCCCATTCCTCCCTTTGGGTTGCCGTGTATCCGTGCCGCACGTCTCGGCGGCTTGGGGTCTCGGGCCGCGCAGGCTGCGCGACCCGATCAGAGCCTATCGCGTCAGGCTGACCGCCACCAGCGGCGCGGCTCGACATTCTCGGGCAGGGTGTCGACGGGAATTTCCCGCGCCACGTTGTAGATTTCCTGATAGGTGTCGATGCCATCGGCCCAACCATTGAGCCGCTCACGCCACTGTGCCCAAGGCTCTGGATTGAACTCGGGCGAGCACATTTCCTCGGCCATCTTGATCTGATCATCGGCAAGAAACGCGGGACGCACGCCGTTTTGGGCAAAGATGGTGCCGGGCAATTGCGGATCAGAAAAGCCCACGGTCTTGACCAGAGCCGCCTCATTCGCCGCCTGCACATGGACCTGTGCCAGATAGGCGGACTCCATGATCGCGTCCTGCAAATGCGCCTCCATCGCGTCGAACACCTTGGCCGACATCGAGGTGTGTTCGGTGCCACAGAAGAACTTGAGGTCGACCGACTGGCTGACAACGGGCGCCATATTGGCATAGGCCACAGCAGAGGCCCAGGTTTCGGCCCCGTCGATCAATCCCTGCTTGAGCCCATCAAGCGTTTCCTCCCACGCCACCGGCACCGGGTTCAGGTTGAGCAACTGCATGGCGATACGGCCCAATTGCGTGCCGGTCACGCGGTTCTTGGTGCCAAACAGCTCCTCGAGCTTGGTCACGGTGGGTTTGTCGGCAAAGGACTTACCCATCTGGAGACCGCGCAATTCGCAATGCGAGAACAGGAATTTGAGGCCATGCCGCTTTTCCAACGGCTCGCGCAGGATCTTTTGCGAGGCGGGGCTATAGAGGAAGTGATACTGCGCGGCGCGGCTGGGGAACATATAGGCATAGTCGAGCACGTTCAGATAGGGTGCGCCCCCGGCCGAGTTTTGCGTCGAGGCGGCATACATGTCGATCACGCCGGTCTGGGTCTTTTCCACACAGTTGAGCTGACCGCAGATCTGGTTGTCGCCGATGAATTCCACACGAATCTCGCCCTCGGTCCGCTCCTCCAGATCGCGGGCGAATTCCAGAACGCCGGCACGCTCGATCAAAAGGTTGCGCGCGTTAAAGCCTGACGCGCCCAGTTTCAGCGTGTGCTTGGGCTCTTTGCCAAAGCGCTTTTCATAGGTGCTCTCGGCGGCGCGCGCCAAGGACGGAAGCGAGACCGCCCCCGTCAGCGCCCCCGCACCCAATACCACGGATGACAGGCCGAACTGACCTGACAGACGGAACAGGTCCCGGCGGGAAATTCCGCTAAGGGCTTTCGATACTTTCATGGTCTCCTCCCTATTGTGCAATTTTGATACTTGCAGTCTCAATATTGATCGAATTATCCTTGATCTGGCAAGGAGATTTTTTCTTCGCGTCAAGATTGAGCAAGGAGGCCCGGAATGTCGGAGATTTCAGCGGATTACGTGATCGTCGGCGCGGGCTCTGCCGGATGTGTGCTGGCGAATCGCCTTTCAGCGAACCCCGCGATCAAGGTTGTTCTGCTCGAAGCAGGCGGGCGCGACTGGAACCCTTGGATTCATATTCCGGTGGGATATTTCAAGACGATGCACAATCCGGCGGTGGACTGGTGCTATCGCACAGAGCCCGATCCGGGGCTGAATGGCCGCGCGCTCGACTGGCCGCGCGGCAAGGTTTTGGGCGGCTCGTCCTCGCTCAACGGGTTGCTCTATGTGCGCGGCCAACCGCAAGATTACGACCGTTGGGCGCAGATGGGCAATCCGGGCTGGGGGTGGGAGGATGTGCTACCGCTCTTCAAACGCTCGGAACATCAGGAACGCGGGGCTGATGAATATCACGGCGATCAGGGCACGCTCAGTGTCTCGGACATGCGCCTCAAGCGTCCGATCTGTGACGCTTGGGTCGCGGCAGCGCAAGAGGCGGGTTATCCGTTCAACCCCGATTACAACGGGGCCACGCAAGAAGGCGTGGGGTATTTCCAACTGACCACGCGCAATGGGCGGCGGTGCTCTGCGGCTGTGGCCTTTCTGAATCCGGCGCGCAAACGGCCGAACCTGACCATTATCACCCATGCGCAGGCCAGCCACATCATCCTAGAGGGGCGGCGCGCGACCGGGGTGGCCTACCGCGACCGGGCAGGCTTCGACCAAGTGGTCAGGGCGGGTCGCGAGGTGATCCTGTCCTCTGGCGCCATCGGCTCGCCCCAACTTTTGATGCTGTCGGGCATTGGCGAGGCGGCACATTTGCAAGAACACGGCATCGAGGTGCGTCACGACTTGCGCGCCGTGGGCCGCCACATGCAGGACCATCTGCAGGCGCGACTGGTGTTCAAATGCCATGAGCCCACGATGAATGACGAGGTGCGCAGCCTGATCAATCAGGCGCGGATCGCGCTGAAATACGCGCTGTCTCGCTCTGGACCCATGGCTATGGCCGCAAGCCTTGCCACCGGTTTCATGCGCACGGGCGACCATGTCGAGACGCCCGATGTCCAGTTCCACGTGCAACCCTGGTCCGCCGACAGCCCCGGCGAGGGCGTGCATCGCTTTTCGGCGTTTACCATGTCGGTCTGTCAATTGCGCCCCGAAAGCCGGGGGGAAATCCGGCTCGCCTCAGCCGATCCGCGGCGCTATCCTAGGATCATCCCCAATTACCTCTCGACCGAGACCGATTGCCGGACCATCGTCGAGGGGATCAAGATCGCCCGCCGCATCGCCCGCTGCGCGCCGCTCACCTCCAAGATTTCCGAAGAGTTCCGACCCGACCGCACACTCGATCTGGAGGATTACGAAGGCACGCTCGACTGGGCGCGGCGCTATTCGACGACGATCTATCACCCCACCGGGACCTGCAAGATGGGACAGGGGCCAGAAACGGTGGTCGATGCCCGGCTAAGGGTGCATGGCATCGCCGGGCTGCGCGTGGCCGATTGCTCGATCATGCCCGAGATTGTGTCGGGCAACACCAACGCCCCTGCCATCATGATTGGCGAGAAAGCCTCGGACATGATCCTCGAGGATTACGCGGCGGGCTAAGCGCGGCTCGGCCCGCTCTGGTCGGATATTCCCTATTGTCCAAAGGGTCACTCCTTGGCGCGTTTGCCGCCAAAGAGACGCGTGACAATGACAAAGAAGAGCGGCACGAACACCACGCCCAGCACCGTGCCCGAAATCGTGCCGCTCAACACCCCAGACCCGATGGCATTGCGCCCGCCAGACCCCGCGCCGGAGCTGAGCACCAGCGGCAGAACGCCCAAGGAAAACGCCATCGAGGTCATGATGATCGGGCGGAACCGCTGGCGCGCGGCCTCGGTCACGGCCTCGAGAATACTCTCCCCCGCCTCATAGCGTTCTCGGGCGAATTCCACGATCAGGATCGCGTTCTTGCCGGTCAGGCCCACCACCGTCAAGAGACCCACCTGAAAGAACACGCCATTCTCAAACCCGCCAATCCACGCGCCGGTCAATGCCCCGACGATGCCGATGGGCATGGCCAGCATGACCGCAAAGGGGATCGACCAACTCTCGTACAGGGCCGCCAGCGACAGGAACACGGCCGCCAAGGACAGCGCATAGAGCAGCGGTGCCTGATTGCCCGACTCGCGCTCTTCCAGCGACAGCCCGGTCCAGGCCAGCTCATAGCCTTGGCCCAGTTGCGCCACCAGACGCTCCATCTCGGCCATCGCCTCGCCGGTCGAGACACCGGGCGCGGGCGTGCCCTGCAGCTGCACAGACGGGATGCCGTTGTAGCGGTAAAGCCCCTGCGCGCCGTAATCCCACTGGCCTTCTGCGAAATTCGAGAACGGCACCAGCCCGCCACTGGCATTGCGCACCCGCCATTTCTCGATATCGGTGGGTTGCGCGCGCGCATCCGCTTCGCCCTGAACATAGACCCGCTTGATCCGGCCTTGATCGAGAAAGTCGTTCACATAGCTGCCTGCCCAGGCAATCTGGAGAAGCTCGCCCACATCCGTGGGTGTCAACCCCATCGCCCCCGCCTTGCGCCAGTCGATATCAAGGTTGAACTGTGCCGCATCCTCGAGCCCGTTGGGCCGGGCCGAGGCAATAAGCTCGCTTTGCGCCGCCATACCCAGCAATTGATTGCGCGCCGCCATCAGATCGGCGTGGCTCTGCCCGGCACGCGCTTGCAGGTAGAAATCAAAGCCCGAGACGTTGCCCAATTCGATCACCGAAGGCGGCACGACCGGAAAGACCATCGCATCGCGGATCTGGCTGAAGGCCCCAAAGGCGCGGCCCGCCAAGGCCTGCACGCTCTGCCCCGGCTCGGTCCGCTCTTCCCAATCCTTGAGCTGGACAAAGGCCAGACCCATGTTCTGCCCATTGCCCGAAAAGCTAAAGCCGACGACGCCGAACATGGAATTCACCACATCGGTTTCCTGCGTGAGGTAATAATCCTCGACCTGCTTGACCACCTCGAGCGTGCGCTCGGCGCTCGATCCGGTCGGGGTCTGGATGAGGGTAAAGAGAATACCCTGATCCTCTTCCGGCAGGAACCCGGTGGGCGTGCGCAAGAACATCAGCGCCATGCCCAATGCAAGCGCCAGATAGACCACGAACACCCGCACCGGGCGGCGCACCGACCAACCCACCGTGCCGCCATAGCCGTTGGTCAACTTGCCAAAACCGGTGTTGAACCATGCAAACGGCCCACGCGCCGCACCATGCCCCTTGGCCTTGAGCAAGGACGCGCAGAGTGCCGGCGTCAGCGTAATCGCCACCACCACCGACAGCGCCATGGCAGAGACAATGGTGATTGCGAACTGCTGATAGATCACGCCGGTGGAGCCGGGAAAGAACGCCATCGGCACGAACACCGCCGAGAGCACCATCGCGATACCCACGAGTGCGCCGGTGATCTGGCCCATGGATTTATGCGTGGCCTCACGGGGCCCGAGCCCCTCTTCTTCCATGATCCGTTCGACGTTTTCCACGACGACAATCGCATCATCGACCAAGAGGCCGATTGCCAGAACCATCGCCAGCATCGTCAGCGTGTTGATCGAGAACCCCGCCGCCGCAAGCACCCCGAAGGTGCCCAACAGGACCACCGGCACCGCTAGCGTCGGAATGAGCGTGGCGCGCAGGTTCTGCAGGAAGAGGAGCATCACCAGAAACACAAGGCCAATTGCCTCGAACAGGGTCTTGACCACCTCCTTGATCGAAATCTCGACAAAAGGCGTGGTGTCATAGGGGATCACGTAATCCACGCCTTCGGGAAAGAAGCGGGCAAATTCGACCATCCGATCCTTGATCGCGCGCGCGGTGTCGAGCGCATTTGCCCCCGGTGCCAGTGTGATCGCCATGCCCGCCGCCGGGTCAGTGTTGAACCGCGCCGTGGTGGCATAGTTTTCCGCGCCGATTTCGACCCGTGCGACATCGTCGAGCAGCACCAGACCGCCATCGGTCTCGGCGCGCAGCACGATCTGCTGGAAATCTTCGGGCGAGCTCAGCAGCGATTGCGCGGTGATCGTGGCGTTGAGTTGCTGGCCTTCTACGGTGGGGCGAGCCCCAAAGGACCCCGCCGAAATCTGCGCATTCTGCGCCGAAACCGCCGCCACCACATCCGACGGCGTGAGGCCGAACCCCGCCAGCTTGGACGGATCGAGCCAGATCCGCATCGCATATTGCGCACCAAAGACATTGACCGATCCGACACCTTCAATCCGGCTCAGCTCGTCCACAAGGTTCGTGACCATGTAATCCGACAGGTCCACCTGTTCCAGCGTGCCATCGGTCGAGATCATGCCCACCACCATCAGGAACCCGGCCGAGGATTTCTCGACGGTGATCCCCTGCCGTTGCACGATCTCGGGCAAGAGCGGCGTTGCTTGTCCTAGTTTATTCTGCACCTGTACCTGCGCGATGTCGGCATCGGTGCCGGTCTCGAAGGTCAGCGTGACCTCTGCACTGCCGGCCGACGTCGAGCGCGACGAGAAGTAGCGCAAGCCGTCCAGCCCTGTCATCTGCTGTTCGATCACCTGCGTCACCGTATTGGCCACCGTGTCGGCCGAAGCACCGGGATAGGTGGCCGTCACCGTGACAGAGGGCGGCGCGATCTGCGGATATTGCGCCACCGGCAGGATCAGGATGGCTAGCACCCCGACCCCCATGATGAGGATCGAAATGACCCAAGCGAACACCGGGCGGTCGATAAAGAAGCTAGCCATGCGGAATATCCTCTGCCCGGTCGGTTACTGTTGCGGCGCGTCAGCGCGCTCTTCGGGCGTGACCGTGGCGCCTGGGGCGGTTTTCTGGAACCCCGCCACCATCACGCGATCACCGGGGTTCACCCCCTCATCCACCACCCAAGAATTGCCCCGGTCCTGAATGACGTTCAGCGCGCGTTCTTCGATCACACCGTCGCTATTGACGACCCAGGCCATGGGCCGCCCGCGACGGTCGCGGACCACACCCTCTTGCGGCACGAGGTAAACATCACGGGCGACCTCGACCGGCATTTCCACCTGCACATACATGCCCGGCAAGAGCAGAAGATCGGGATTGTCGAACTGCATCCGCAGCGTGACAACCCCAGTTTGCGGGTTCACATTTGGTTCCGCCGCCTTCAGCTCTCCGGTTTCGCTGTAATCCGAGCCATCCGCCAGCTTGAGCCGCACCGTCGCGTCTGCGCCTGCAAGGTCGCGCTCGGTCTCGCCGCGCCGCCACCGCAGCAGGTCTGCGGCGGATTGCGTCACATCGACGTAAACCGGGTTGATGTTGCGGATCACGGTCAGGGGCTGCGCTTGACTTGCGGTCACAAGTGCGCCCTGCGATGTCAGCGACAGACCAATCCGCCCCGAAAGCCGCGCGCGGATGGTGGTGCGCGACAGTTCGATTTCAGCGGAATTGAGCTGCGCTTCAGCCAGTTCCAGCCCTGCCGCTGCGGCATCGCGGGTCGATGTTGCCTCGTCCAGCGCCTGTTCGCTTGCCACGTTCCGGGATTGCAATTCCACCAGACGCTGCGCCTCGCGCTCTGCAGAGCGCAACTGTGCTTCGGCCTGCGCCACACCGGCACGCGCCTGCCGCACGGCGGCCTCATAGGTGGCCTTGTCGATTTGATAGAGCGGATCGCCCATCGTCACATCCGCGCCCTCTTCAAACAGGCGCTCGGTGATGATGCCGTTGACCTGCGGGCGCACCTCCGCCTCAGCCGAGGCCGCCACCCGCCCCGGCAAGAGCGAGGTCAGCGTCACATCCTGCGGCGTGAGCGTCACGACGGTAACAGGCGTGGGTCCCTGCCCGTCTTGGGCCATGGCAAACCCCGGCACGAGACCGGCACAGAGTGCGAGCACACGGATCATTCTGGGAAACGCAGCCATCAGGGGCCCTTTCACGATATGGATTGGCAGAAGAGCGTCCGGTCGGATATAAAACGCCTGAGTTTTATAAATATGACAATCGGGAAAATGGCAACAGCACACGGCCACGCGCACAACCGATGTGCGAAAATAAGGCCATGGGGACTAGGATAGCATGCAGCACGACCAAGCCCAGAGCAAAATACGTCGTGGGCGCCCCGTTACGCGCAGTTGCGAAGACAGGCGCGAGGCCATATTTGCGGCGCTTGAGGCGGTGCATGCCGATTGCGGGCTGGACGGGGCCACGATGGAGGCGATCGCCGCACAGGCGGGCATGTCCAAGCGGACGCTCTACACCGCCTTTTCCAGCCGCAGCGCGCTCTTTCGGGCCTATATCGACAAGGTGGCCAACGGGTTCATCCGCCCTCTGCCCGACGGCGACACCGCCCTTCCCATCGCCGAGCGGTTGGAGCGCGTGCTGTCGCAAGGCCGTCATCAGGGCTATGGCCTGCCGCTCGAAATCCTGCGCGCCTTTGTGGCGCAGGTGCCGCACGCACCGGACATCGGCCGCGATCTGGTCCAGACCCTGATGCGGCGCGATATGTCCATCCTCAAGGTCGAGTTGGATCGCGGTCTCGGGCGGGGTGAAATCACGGTCGCGGACACGACCGATGCGGCGCTCTTGTTGCTCGACATGGTGCGCCCCTGGCCGCTCGAATCCCTGCTCGATCCCGGCTGCCTTGCCACGTCCGAAGGTCTTGCCGCACGGCAGAAACTGGCGATCCGGGTGTTTCTGAACGGTCTGAAACTTTAGCCGACCTGCTCACCTTCTGCCCTGACACGCAGCGACTGCACCTGCAATCCCCCCTCTTGCACAATGAAATCGACCACAGCGGCAATACCCACGCCCCGCCGCAATTGCGCCAGCACATAGGGTCTGCCTGCGCGCGCGCGGACCGTATCCGCCTCCAGACGCGCCAGATCAACGCCGACATAAGGCGCCAGATCGGTCTTGTTCACCACCAGAAGGTCGGATTTCGTCACGCCCGGTCCGCGTTTGCGCGGGATGTCCTGTCCGGCGGCGGTGTCGATCACATAGATAGTGATATCCGCCAATTCCGGGCTGAACGTGGCGGCAAGGTTGTCACCGCCCGATTCAATCAGGATCAGGTCGAGATCGGGAAAGGCGGCGATCAGGTCATCCACCGCCGCCAGATTGATCGAAGCATCCTCGCGGATGGCTGTATGCGGGCAGCCGCCGGTTTCCACACCCCGGATACGATCCGCAGGCAGCACCTGTGCACGCATCAGATACTCGGCATCCTCGCGGGTGTAGATGTCATTGGTGATGACCGCCATCGAGCAGCGCTGCGCCAGTGCGCGCGCCAGCATTTCGGTCAGCGTCGTCTTGCCCGCGCCCACCGGGCCGCCAATCCCCACGCGCAGCGGGCCATTCATGCTTTTGCCTGTCATGTGCGGAATATCCTTACGTCCATGGTTTCGTGGCGCAGCGCCCCAAGATCGCCCGCCAGCGCGCAGGTGCCGATTTCGTCCAGCGTGGCCTGCGCGGCGCGCTCTGCCAGCGCATGTAGCCCCGGCAAGAGCCGCCCCAGCACCACCTGCCCCTCGGTCTGACCGAGCGGCACATGCCGAATGGCGATGGTCACGAGGTTGCTGGCAAAGCCCTGCAGATAGAGCGCGATCGCATCCCTCTTGGGCAGGTCCAACCCCGCCGCCGCCGCGCCCACAGCCACCGGCAAGAGGCGCGCGGGCAGGTCAAGGCCGGTCATGCCCGCCACGCACCGCGCCAGCGCGGCCCCCTGCTCTCGGCTTTCCCGCAAGCGTTCCGCGCAGGGTTGCAGCGCGCGCGCCAAGTCATCGAGCGCATCGCACTCCCCCTCCAGCGCATGTGCCAGCAGCACCGCATCCTGCCAGCCCGCGCCAAAGCGCAGGATGTTTCCAAGCCATTTCTCAAGACTGGCGGCATCATGCACCACGCCCGATGCAATCTCGGCCTCGAGCCCGTGCGAATAGGCAAACGCCCCAGTCGGAAAGGCGGGCGAGAGCCAATGGACAAGCGTGAGATGGGCAGGGGTGAGCATCAGCTGTGCGCGTGCGGGGTATGCGCGTGGTGATGCCCTCCATGGTCATGCGCCCCGTGATCATGCCCCATGGTGCGGCCCTTGCCATAGGCTCCGCCTTCGGGACGGAAGGGACCGGTGACAGGCGTCAAACCTGCCCCCAGTTGCGCCAGCATCGCCTCGATCACATGGTCGCGCCGGATCGTCAGATGATCCGCGCCGATCTGACAGGGCGTGTGACGGTTGCCGATATGCCAAGCCAATCGCGCCAGATCGCCGCGCACCTCGATGAGGTCCTCTGGGGCCGCCTCGACGCCCACCGCGCGCCCATCGTCGAGCGCAAAGCCCCAGTGATCGTCCAAGTTCGTCACCTCC
>NZ_JAGPVV010000172.1 GCF_018066915.1 Roseovarius sp. | reverse complement strand
TGGAGATGCTGCGGCGCGATCATCCGCGTGTGATGGTGGTGGTGGTGGCCGAAGAGGCCGAGTTTGCATTCATCCGCACGGCGGTGAAGGCGGGGGCACATTCGGTCTGCATGATGGGGCAGGTTCTGAGCAGCCTGCCGCGCGTGCTGGGCCATCTGGTCGAGGGGCACAGCATCCTGCCGGTGGAAATCCTCAAGCGGTTGATGGGCGAGCAAGGCGATAGCCTGACCCGGCGCGAGCATGAGATATTGGGGCTCTTGGTGGATGGGCTCACGAATTTCCAGATCTCGGCGCGGCTGGGATTGTCGGAGAATACGGTCAAGTATTACCTCAAGGCGATTTACCAGAAGCTCGATGTGAATTCGCGCGGTGGGGCCATCGCGAAATATGTGGCGGGGACGTATTGAGGGGAGACTCAGGGGAGGAGCCGTGCGGAACGCTGGGCCGGGGACTAGCGAAGCAACGTCAGTGACTGCCACTTTATGCCAGCCAAGTCCGTATACTCCCTCAGCGATGCGCGCCCTTTCAAAATCGCTAGGCCGCGGGACGGCCCAGCGATCCGCGCGGCGGCGCTACGCGCCTTGATTCCGCGCGGGTGTGAGTGCTGCGGATGACCGCGAAAATCCCCCTCACTCCACCACCGTCACCAGATGCCAGCGCAGCGCGTCGTTGGGCACCGGATCGAAATGGGTCACGCGGTTGGAGAGCACCACCAGTTGCGTGACGTGAAAGGGAATGAGCGTGCCCGAATTCATCGCCAGATATTCCTGCGCCTCGATATAGAGCGCGCGGCGGCGCTTGAAATCGAGCTCGGCGCGGGCGGTTTCCAGCAGGCGGTCGAATTCGGAATTGTTGTAATAGGTCTCGTTCCATTTGGCGGTGGAATGAAACGCCTCGTTCAGTGCCTGATCGGCGGGGCGCTCGCCCCAAGATGTGCTGAAGGCGTCCTTTTTCATCCAGACATTTGACCAATAGCCATCGGCGGCGGCGTTGATCAGGTTGACGCGAATCCCCGCCTGCGCCGCCTGTTCCTGAAACGCGACACCGATCACCGGCCAACTGGGATCGAGCACTGAGATATGCACATCAACATCGACCCCGTCCGGGTATCCGGCCTCGGCCAGAAGGGCGCGGGCGCGCTCGGGGTCGGGGGGACAGTCCATTTCGGCGCGGTATTGGTCATTGGGGGCCACGGGCGTATCGCAGGAGATCACCCCGCCGCCATCGAGCGCCAGTTGCAGCATCTCGTCGCGGTCGACCACAAGGCGCAGCGCCTGGCGCACGCGGGGATCGTCGAAGGGTGGCACATCGGTGCGAAAGGCCAGCCCCATCCAGTTGCCGGTGGGGATTTCAAGCAGTTGATAGCGCAGCGATTTGTCGAGCGCGCGGCGCATCATCGGGGCGATGCCGCGCTCCATATCAAGCTGTCCGCTGAGAAACGCCTGAAGCCGCGCCTGCGCGTCAGGCACGCCGATCACCTCGATCCGGGCGAGGGCGGGGGGGCCTTCCCAATAGTCCTCATTGGCGGTCAGGACCGTAATGCCATCGGGATCGAATTTCTCGACCCGGAACGGCCCGGTGCCGAGGCCGGTCTGGTCGATGGTGTCGCCCGAGCCTTCGGGGATGATGCGCAGGCGGGGGTCCATCAATTGCAGCGGCAGATCGGCAAAGGGCGAGTCGAGCTGCATTTCCACGCTGAGTGGCCCGGTGGCGGTGATGCGGGTGATCATCTTGACCGCCGCGCGCGCCGGGCTGCCGTAATCGGGGTCGATGACGCGTTTGATCGAATAGACCACGTCGCCTGCGTCAAGCGCGCTGCCGTCGTGAAAGCGCACGCCATCGCGGATCTGAAAGGTCCAGAGCGTGCCATCGGCATTGGGGGTCCAGGAGGTGGCAAGATCGGGGGCCGGTTTGCCGCCGCGACCGGGGCGCACGAGGCGGCTCTGGATTTTCTCGATGATCTGGAGCACGCGCCCCTTGGAGGCGGGATCAAGGCTCGAATGGGCGCCAAAGCCCACGTTATGCGCGTGGCGAAAGGTGCCGGTGGGCGCGGCCCCGGCGGGGGCGGCGAGCAGGAGGCACAGGATCATGAGCAGGATGGGCCGCATTGGTCTCTCTCCCGAGGTTGGGCGGAGTGTGACAAGGGCGGCCGCGAAAATCAAACCTTTCGGGTGGGGGCGGGGATCACGATTTGACCGGGTTGGGAGGCGGGGCGGGAAAGTTGAAATTTCCGCATGCCAGCGCTTGACGGGCGCGCGGCCCCGTCATAGAAGCGCCACACATCGGGGGGCACCCCCCGGTGTTGCTGCGGGCGGTTGTAGCTCAGTTGGTTAGAGTACCGGCCTGTCACGCCGGGGGTCGCGGGTTCGAGCCCCGTCAACCGCGCCACCGCAGACATCAAAGGCCCCCGCGGGTGCGGGGGCTTTTGTGTTTGGGGGGCTCCGGGACCGGTCTGGAAATTCACGATTTTGGGATTGACGGGCGGGCGGGGGGCGCTTATGCAGCCTCCCACGCGCGGTTGTAGCTCAGTTGGTTAGAGTACCGGCCTGTCACGCCGGGGGTCGCGGGTTCGAGCCCCGTCAACCGCGCCACTTTCCCCCCTATGCCTGACAGACCCGCCTTTGCGGATCACTCTGCGGCGGCGATGCTCTGGTTTGCGAACTGCGGCATCACCTTGTCGATGAAGAGGTGCAGCGAGCGTTTCTGGCGCTCCATATCCAGCCCCATCGAGGCGTAATAGATGAAGGCATCGACGCCAAGCGCCTCGTATTGCCGGACTTTATCGGCCACGGTGTCTGGGCTGCCGAAGGCGAGATTTTCCTCGAGCATGGCGGGATCGGTGCGGGCGTTGCCCTCCAACTCCGCCAGCGGGACGGGATCGGGGAAGCCGTTGACCACCTCGCCGCGTTTCATCATCAGGTTGCCGAATTGGCCCAGCACGCGGCGCAGCGCGGCCAAGGACGCCTGCCGGTCGTCCTCGGTCTCATAGACCGCCGTGTGGCGCATGAGCGCCCAGCGTCCGTCATAGCGGCCGCCGTTTTTGGCAATCGCGGCGTCGAGCCGGGCGCGGTAATTCTCGGCCTCGGAGAAGGGCATGGTGAGCGGCCAGCTCATGATGTCGCAGCCATGCTCGACCGCGTAGTCAAAGGTGATGGGGGCGCGGGCGGCGACCCAGATCGGCACCTCGGCTTGCACCGGCTTGGGGCAGGAGGTGGCGGTGGGAAACTGCCAGTATTCGCCGTCATGGGCATAGTCGCCCGCCCAGAGGCGTTGCACCACGGGCAGCGATTCCTGCATGTAGCGCCAGCTATCGGGTTGAGCGAGACCGGGCATCATGCGGTCAAACTCGCGCTGATAGGCGCCCGAGCCGATGCCGAATTCGAGCCGCCCGTCGCTCAGCAGATCGAGCATCGCGGCCTCGCCGGCGAGGCGGATGGGGTGCCAATAGGCGGCGTTGACCACGCCCACACCGAGCCGGATGCGGCTGGTATGCTCGCCCCACCATGTCAGGATTTGAAAGGGGTTGGGGGCGATGGTCATTTCCAGCGCGTGATGTTCGGCTGCCCAAGCGATTTCAAAGCCGCCCACCTCGGCCATTTGGACCATTTCGAGGGTGTGGTCGCGCAGCGCCTTCATCTCCGCCGAAGGATCGAGCCGTTCGAGATTGATTGCGAGGTGGAATTTCATGCCGGTCT
>NZ_JAGPVV010000164.1 GCF_018066915.1 Roseovarius sp. | reverse complement strand
CTGGTGCGCGACGGCAACCCCAAGGGCATTGAGGACTGGGATGATCTGATCGGCGAGGGCGTGGCGGTTATCACCCCCAACCCAAAGACTTCGGGTGGTGCGCGCTGGAACTTCCTCGCCGCATGGGGCTATGCCGAAAAGAACGGACACGATCCGGCTGAGTTCGTCGGCAAGCTCTACAAGAACGTGCCTGTGCTCGATACGGGCGCGCGCGGATCGACCACCACGTTCACGCAACGCGGCATTGGTGACGTGTTGTTGGCCTGGGAGAATGAAGCCTTCCTCGCCCTCAAGGAACTGGGCGAAGATGCGTTCGACATCGTGGTGCCCTCGGTCTCGATCCTCGCAGAACCGCCGGTGACGCTGGTCGACGGCAACATCACCTCGGACGAACAGCGCAAGGCCGCAGAGGCGTATTTGCAGCATCTCTATAGCCCCGAGGCGCAGGCGCTGGCGCTGAAACATTTCTACCGCGCTTGGGACACCTCGGCCGCAGCCCCCGAAGACGCCGCGCGCTTTCCCGAAGTTAATCTTGTCAGCATCACCGATTTCGGCGGCTGGCCCAAGGTGCAGCCCGAGTATTTCGGCGAAGGCGGCGTGTTCGACCAGATCTATTCGGAGAAGTAAGGCATGAGGGCGAGCATCTTGCGCTCGCCCTCACCCCTTCCGGGGTTTGGGCTGAGCTTTGGGATCATGATGGCGGTTCTGTCCATCGTGGTCCTTCTTCCCATCGGGGCACTCCTTGGTCGGGGCCTGATGATCGGCCCCGCCGATCTTTGGGATATGGTCAATTCCCGGCGCATATGGTCGGCTTTGGCGCTGTCGTTTCGCGCGGCGCTGATCGCGTCGCTCTTCAACCTCGTGTTCGGAATCGTGCTGGCCTGGGTGCTGGTGCGCTATCGGTTCTGGGGGCGCAAGCTGGTGGATGCCGCCGTTGACCTGCCCTTTGCCCTGCCGACGGCGGTGGCGGGAATCGCGCTTACGGCGCTCTATGCGCCGAACGGCGTGTTTGGTCAGGCGCTGGCCCCCCTCGGCATCAAGGTCGCCTATACCGAACTGGGCATCTGGATGGCGCTTATCTTCATCGGGCTGCCCTTCGTCGTGCGCACGGTGCAGCCGGTGATCGAAGAACTTGACCGCGAGGTCGAGGAGGTCAGCGCAACCTTGGGCGCGCGCCGCACCTACACGCTCCGCCGAGTGGTCCTGCCAACGCTGGCCCCTGCGGCCCTGACCGGATTTGCGCTCGCGCTGGCGCGGTCGGTGGGCGAATACGGCTCGGTCATCTTCATTGCGGGCAATATCCCCAACCTGACCGAAATCGCGCCGCTGCTGATCGTGATCCGGCTTGAGGAATACAATTACGACGCCGCCGCCGCCATCGGCATCGCCATGCTGCTGATCTCTTTCGCGATGCTGCTGGCGATCAACCTAATACAAATCTGGAGCAGACGGAGGATCGGACTTGTCTGACATTACATTCATCCGGGCGGAATCCGTCACAACCGAACCGCGCCTCGCACGCGGCCTGCTCATCGGCGTGACCATGGCACTCATCGTGGTGCTGCTCTTTGCGCCGCTGATTGCCGTCTTTGCCGAGGCGTTGCGGCAGGGCTGGGCGGCGTCGTGGGAGGCGCTGGCCTCGCCCGATGCGCGTTCGGCCATCCGCCTTACGCTGATCGTGGCGGCCATATCCGTGCCCTTGAACGCGGTCTTCGGTATCGCCGCTGCTTGGGCGATCACCAAGTTCGACTTTCGCGGCAAGGCCTTTCTGATCACGCTGATCGACCTGCCCTTTTCGGTCTCGCCGGTGGTGGCCGGTCTGGCGTTGGTGCTCTTGTTCGGGGTCAATTCATCGCTCGGGGCGTGGCTGGTGGCCAATGACATGCAGATCGTCTTTGCGTTTCCCGGCATTGTTCTGGCCACGATGTTCGTGACCTTTCCCTTTGTCGCGCGCGAGCTCATCCCGGTGATGATCGAACAGGGCCGGGCCGAGGAAGAGGCGGCCTTGACGCTGGGGGCCTCGGGCTGGCGCGCCTTCTTTACCGTGACGCTGCCCAATATCCGCTGGGCGCTGCTCTACGGCGTGCTGCTCTGCAATGCGCGCGCCATGGGCGAGTTTGGCGCGGTCGCGGTCATCTCGGGCAAGATCCGGGGCGAGACCACGACCATGCCGATCATGATCGAGATGCTCTATAACGAATATCTCTCGGTCGCGGCCTTCTCGCTGGCTGCCGTGCTGGCGTTGCTGGCGCTCGTCACGCTCACCCTCAAATCGCTTCTCGAATGGCGTCACGCGGATGTTCTGGCCGCGACGCGCCGTCACTGAAAGGGAAACCCATGCATATCGAAATCGAAGAACTGGCCAAGGAATTCGGCACCGAGCGTGCGCTGCATCCGGTCTCGCTCTCCATTCCGTCGGGCGCGCTCATCGCGCTTCTGGGACCGTCCGGCTCGGGCAAGACCACGCTCTTGCGTATTCTGGGCGGGTTGGAATTCCCAACCTCTGGGCGCGTGCTCTTTGACGGGTCGGACGCCACCGGCCTCACCGTGCAGGAACGCCGCGCGGGGTTTGTGTTCCAGCATTATGCGCTCTTCAAACATATGACGGTGTTTGAAAACATCGCTTACGGCCTGCGTGCCCGCAAACGCCGTGAGCGCCCGACCGACGCCGAGATTGGGCGGCGGGTCAATCGCCTGCTCGACCTCATCCAACTGCCCGATATCGGTGCGCGCTACCCCAGCCAGCTCTCGGGCGGGCAGCGGCAGCGCGTGGCACTGGCGCGTGCGCTGGCGATCGAGCCACGGATGCTCTTGTTGGACGAGCCGTTCGGTGCGCTTGACGCCAAGGTGCGCAAGGAATTGCGACAGGGCCTGCGCGACATTCACGACACCACGGGTCTCACCACGATCTTCGTCACCCACGATCAGGAAGAGGCGATGGAACTCGCCGATCTCGTCGTGGTCATGTCGATGGGCCGGATCGAACAGGTCGGCAAGCCCTCGGATATCCGCGCACGTCCCGCCAATGATTTCGTGCGCGCGTTCACGGCGGCATGAGCCATGAGCAAAGTGGACTTGGACCGGATCGACCGCAAGATCCTGCATGAGTTGATGCGCGACGCGACTATCCCGGTCGCGCAACTGGCCGAGAGGGTAGGGCTGTCACAAACCCCCTGCTGGAAGCGGGTGCAAAAGCTCGAAGCGGCGGGTATCATCATGGGCCGCGTGGCTATTGTTGATCCCGCGCAAATCGGCCTTGGCCTTCGGGTCTTTGTCGAGATCGAGGCGCCGGACCACTCCCGCGAATGGCGCGCCGAATTTCGGGCCGCCATCGCGGAATTCCCTCAAATCGTCGAGGTGCATCGCATGGCGGGCGATGTCGATTACCTGCTCAAGGTGGCTGTGGCCGATATGGCCGCCTTTGATGACTTCTACCTGCAACTCACCCGCCGCCTGCCGTGCCGCAATGTGACCTCCAAATTCTCGATGGAGGTGATTCGGGACACCACCGTCTGGCCCATCGACACGGTCACAGCCTGACCCCAAGAGAGACTCACATTCTAAAAGCGTGCTGAAATTTGGAACCCTAAATCACGATAAAGATGATAGTGTATATGGGAAAGGAGATCACCCATGATCAGAACCCTTCTTCTTCCCGGCCTCGACGGCTCTCCCGCGCCCCATTGGCAACATTGGTGGGAACGCATGGACCCGACCGCGCGCATCGTCGAGCAGAAATGCTGGGAGCGGCCGCGCTCGGATCAATGGCTGACCGAGATCGCAGGCGCGCTGCTCTTGCATCCCGGTGCGGTTCTGGTGGGGCACTCCCTTGGCGCGGTGGCGGCGGTGCAGCTCTTGGCGCGCTGGCCACAACTCAAGGTCAGTGGCGCGCTTCTGGTTGCTCCAGCTGAGACATCGCGAGATCCGCGCACGGCACCTTTTGGCAAAATTCCCGAAGTGCCGCTGCATGTTCCCACAATCGTCGCCGCAAGCCGGAATGATCCCTGGATGAGCCAGCCGCGCGCCCGCTGGTTGGCGAAACGCTGGGGTGCGGAGTTTGTCGATATGGGCGAGGCGGGGCATGTCAACGTGGCCTCCGGCTTTGGCCCATGGCCTGAAGGGCGCGCGCTCCGCGATCTGATCTGGTCTTTGCCTGCCCTGCCGGGTCGCGCAACCGCCAGTTACCAAGACCACCTCAACAAGAAGGAAGTGAACGCATGACACCGATCCTGAACCGCATCCGCAAGGCCGTTCCGATGACCGTCTTTGTCGTGTCCTACACCGCGCTGATGGCCATCGTGATCCTGAGTTGATCCCCCAGACTGAGGAGACCCCCATGTTCTACTGCGCCCACGATCCCGGCTTTGCCGCATTCCTGTCGCCCGAATACGGCGTCCAGGACTCCGATCCCTTGCCCTCGCGCGCTGAAGTGTGCCTTGCGCTGTTCTGCCTCGCCTTCTGCGCCATACTGTTGGCGTCTGTGTGATGGACGGCTCATTCCCCCGCTCCGCCCACCATGTGCTGATCATCGGTGGCGGAGCGAGTGGGGCGCTGATGGCGACGCATCTGTTGCACAACGCCCCCGAGACCCGTGTCACCATCGTGGAAAAGCGTGGTATCTTTGGCTGCGGCATCGCCTATGCGACCGACAACCCCGAGCATCTGCTCAATACCCGCGTCCACAACATGAGCGCCTTTCCCGATGACCCGGATCATTTCCTGCGCTGGCTGCGCACGAGGGACGTGGATTGCGGCGCGACAGATCAGTGTTTTGTCAGCCGCGCCACCTATGGCCGCTATCTCGAAAGTCTTGTGTCGCCTTGGCGCGATGACCGTCTGCGCTGCGTCTCGGGCGAGGTGCTGCGTCTTGAGCCAACGGCAAAGGGTGTGAGCGCGCATCTGGATGACGGGACCGCCGTTCTGGCCGATACCGCGATCCTGGCCACCGGCCATGCGGTGCCCACCGCGCCGCGCGACGGTTTGCGCGGCGCGTGGGATTTCACCCCGCCCGAGGATCTTGATGCAAAAGTGGTGATCGTTGGCACCGGCCTGTCGATGGTCGATCACGTGGTGGCGCTGCTGGCGCGGGGCCATCGCGGGCCCATCACCTGCCTGTCGCGTCGTGGCCTCTTGCCGAAACCGCATGTCAGCGGCGCGGCATTGCCCCTTGGACGCGGTGAGGTGCCGCTCTGCGCGTCGGTGAGCGCGCTCTTGCGCTGGCTGCGCAGGCGTGTCCGCGCCGCCGAGGCGCAGGGCATCCCCTGGCAGCTTGTGCTCGATGGGTTGCGCCCGCACGTCGCCGCGATCTGGCGGTCCTGGGATACCGAAACGCGGGCCCGCTTTCTGCGCCACTGCGCCAGCCGTTGGGAGGTGCACCGCCACCGGATGCCGCCGCAATCGGCGCAGACCATCGCGGCGGCACGAGAGAGTGGGCAATTGACTCTCCTGCGCGCGCGCTTTGCCGGGGCGGTGCCCATGGGCAAACAGATCGGGATTGTCACCAACGGGCCTGATGGAACCGAGCGAATGCTGGTTGCCGATCACGCGATTGATTGCCGTGGCCTCCGGCGCAACCCTGAGACGGACAGCGCACCGGTGATCCAGGATATGCTGGCACGCGGCATCGCGCGGCTTGATCCGCTGCGTCTTGGGTTGGATACCACCCTTGATGCAGAGGTTATCGCGCGTGGTGGCGTTGCTGCACGCCGGGTCTTTGCCATCGGTCCCTGCGCGCGCGGTGCCTTGTGGGAAACCACTGCGATTCCCGACATCCGTCTGCAATGCGCCGAGCTTGCCCGCGCGCTGAGCGGTCAACCTGACACGGTTGGAAAGCGGTCCTGATATTCTCCCTGCTGCTTTCGGGCAGCATTTTTCCTCTCCTTTCGACGGTCTCTTTCGAATGGAGAGGATGGCCGAGTTCGGGCTGCATTGAAACGCGGGCTGGCCGAGATGTGTTTGGCCAGCCTCAGCGCCCCTCGGATCGCGTCTCATTGCCCTCAGCAGCGCCCTAGTTGTCGGTGGGAGTTGCGGGCTCTGGGGCGTCGTCCCCGGAGGGCGACAATGTCAGAATGGCACTGGCCTGATCCGCTTTCAGCTCTTCCTCCGGGTTGAGAAATGCAAACTCGCCACGTTTCGACAGATAGCCTAGGATGCTGGCCTCGGGGTTCTTCTCACGCCACTCTTCAAGCCCGTAGCGCTCTTTGAACTGGACGCCGCGCACACGCCATCCCTTGGCGATGCGGTCAACCAGATCGGCATAGGTCGGTTTGCCGATCAGGGCCTGTCCGCCAAGCTGCGGCGGCAGGGCATGACGGCTCAGGGCATCCTTGGCGCGCTGCACCTGCCAGACCTGTGTCCGGCCCAGTTCCTGTCCGAGGTCGGTGGCAACCAATGTGTTATAGGCATCGTTCTCCGACGCTGCGAGCAGGACCTCGTAGCCGATCAATTCGACATGATGCTCTGCTGCCTCCCCAAGAATGTCGCCGTGAAAGACAGGTATATCCTCGTGCCGCGCACGCAGGATGTTGCGATAATTGGGATCCGCGATCAGCGGGACAACATCAATCTTTTGCAACGCTTTCGCCAGGTCGACCGAAAACGGCGAACCGCCCACGATGAGCACACCGGGCCTGCCGCCGCCGCTCAGCCCCAAGAGCCGCGCGATCCCGCTGAGCGTAAAGCCGTGCAGGATGACCGTGCTAAGAACCAGCACAAAGGCCAGCGGTGCCAGCAACGCACCCTCTGCCACGCCCACCTCGACCAGCTTGTCCCCGAAGAGGCCGGACACCGCGATCATGACCACGCCGCGCGGACCGGTAGAGGCAACCAGCATCCGCTCGCGCCACGGTGTCGTCGTGCCCAGCATCGGCAGCAGCACCTGCAAGGGCCGCACAACTGCGATCACGGCAATCACGAATACCGCCGCGCGCCAATCAAGCGCGGTCAGCGACGCAAAATCGAGACTGGCCGCCATCAGGATGAACACGCCCGACACCAAAAGCAGCGCGGCATGTTCCTTGAAGCGGTGCAACTCCGCATGCGAGGCCAGCTTGGCATTGGCCATGACCATCCCCATGAGGGTTACCGCCAAAAGACCGGACTCGTGGAGCAGCGCATCGGTAACCGCAAAGACCGCAGTCACCAGCACGAAGAGGACCGGCACCTTCATGTATTCCGGCACCAGCCCGCGTTGAAACATGCGCGCCAGTCCGAGCCCCGACAGAACGCCCACCGCGGCGGCAAATCCGATACCCGCAAGCAGGGCCAACACGGCCTCGCCCGCCGTCATCCCGCCTTCGACGACCAGCACGATTTCCAACACCAGAACCGCGATCAGCACCCCGATGGGGTCATTGATGATCGCCTCCCATTGCAGCAATTGTGCAGGACGCCGCCGCAGACGCGCCTGCCGTAGCATTGGCGCGATGACGGTGGGGCCGGTCACGACCAGAACGCCACCGAACACCGCTGCTGCCTGCCATGGTATGCCCATGGTCACCATCATGGCCGCAGTCGCCAACAGCCAGCCCAGAGGCGCGCCGATATAGACCAACCGCCGCACCGCGGCCTGTTCTTCGCCCAGCCGCTCCAGTTCCAGCGTGAGGCCGCCTTCGAACAGGATGATGGCCACCGCGACGCCAATCAGCGGTCGATAGATTTCGCCCAGATCGCGATCGGGAATAAACCAGCCCAGCAAGGGGCCGACCACCAAACCCGCCAGCAGCATCAGCACGATGGAGGGCAAGCGCAGCCGCCACGCCAGCCATTGTGCCCCCACGCCCAGCACGCCCACTAGGGCGATGGCCTGAACCGGCGACATCAGCGCCTCTGCGTGACCGACTGCCAAGTTCGCTCTCCCTTTGCCGTTGCAACGTCGCCTGTCAGGTCGAAACAATCACGCAGGGTGCAAAAGGTCCATGCCGCACTCTTCAGAACGGAAAGAAGATCGGGATGATGATCACGGCAACCACGGCAAAGAGGATGTTGAGCGGCAGACCTACCTTAAGGAAGTCGGCGAATTTATAGCCCCCCGCGCTGTAGACGAAGGTATTGGTCTGATACCCGATGGGGGTTGCAAAGCTGGCCGAGGCTGCGAACATCACCGCCATGATGAAAGGGCGCGGATCAAAGCCCAACTCGACGGCAAGGGCGATGACAATGGGGCCGACCAGAACCGCAACGGCGTTGTTGGATACCATCTCGGTCAGCGCGCTGGTCAGAACATAGACGGCGGCGAGGATAGCGAGCGGGCCGACTCCGCCCACGGAATGAACCACCGCCTCAACGATCACGCGCGCTGTCCCGGTCTCTTCCAGACCCATGGAAAGGCCGAGCATCCCGAAGATCAGGAACAGGATGCGCCAATCGATCGCATCAAACGCCTCTTCGGGATCGACGCAACGGGTCATCATCACGACCACCGCCCCGATCACCGCAAGGCCCGCGATTGGCATGACGTCGAACGCGGCCAACCCCATCACGCCAAAGATCGTGGCAATCGCGATGGGTGCCTTAGACCGACGTTGCGGGCGTTCGGTGGGGGTCGAGAGGTTGACGATGCCGCCATCCTCCATCATCCGTTGAAGCCCCTCGGGCGGACCCTCGAGCAACAGCGTATCGGCGAATTGAAGTCGCAAGTCCTGCAACTCCTGACTGATGTTCTGCTCTTGCCGATGCACCGCCATGAGGTAAACGCCATATTTCCGGCGCAACTTGAGATCCTTGATCGGCCGCCCGCGCAGATGCGAATTGGGGCCGACACTGGCCTCCATCGTGATGGTCTGATCGGCGGTCACCGGCTCGACATCATGATCGTCCCGATCTCGAAAGGCGATCTGTCCGTCCTCCTTCAGCCCGAGGATCTCGCCCGTGCCGGTCTTGAGCACCAGACGGTCGCCGACCTCGAGCACCAACTCCTTCATCGTGCGCCGCATCGACACCTCGCCGCGGACCACATCCAGAATGCGCGTCTCAGCCGTGTTGAAGGGCAACTCAGAGAGCCGCTTGCCGACATATTTCGACCCGTTGGGGATCAAGAGCCGCGCGAGAAACCTCCGTTTTCCCTCTTGTCCCAAGATCCCCGACAGGGACGCGCGGTCCGGCAAGAGGTAGCGCCCCGCGAACATCATGTAGAGCATGCCTGTGGTGGCAAAGATTAGGCCGGGCAGCGTCATCTCGAACATGGTGATCGCAGGCTGTCCTGCCTCGCGCGCCACGCCGCTCATCAGGATATTGGTCGAGGTGCCAACCAGTGTCAGCGTGCCGCCGAAGATCGCCGAGAACGACAGCGGGATTAACAACCGTGATGGCGCAACCCCAACTGAGGCCGCCACCGAAATCATGATCGGCGTAAGCAGGATCACCACAGGCGTGTTGTTCATAAAGGCCGAAGCCCCCATCGTACCGGTCATCATCAAGAGCATGGCCCTCAGAAAAGACCCCCGCGCCTGTCGTTTCAGAAAATCACCGATGATCGTGAGAACGCCAGTGCGCTCCAGCGCCGCCGAGATGATGAACATCATCGCGATGGTGATCGGGGCCGAGGAACTGAATACGTCGAGAAAATCCCGCGTCTCGATGATTCCCGTCGCCAAGAGCGCCGCCGAGGCCGCCAGGGCCGTGACCTCTGGTGGGTAAATCTCCTTGAAGAAGCTCAGGAAAACCACCGCAACAAGCGCGAGGACAAATATCTGGTCAAGACTCATGCGGGGCTTTCTCAAAGGAGTTGGCGTTCTCCGGCATAAACGATAAACGAAGCCGTGGTTTCAATCGAAAACTGCCTGCCGCGCGCCGGGGTTCGCGGCGTGTCGCTTCAGTCCTAAGGGTTCCACGCCATGCTGCGCAAACTCGGCACCGTTTCCGGCCTGACGCTGGCCAGCCGAATTCTCGGCTTTCTGCGCGATGTCGTGCTGGCCGCGACCCTGGGTGCCGGGCCGGTAGCAGACGCTTTCATGCTGGCCTTTCGCCTGCCCAACCATTTCCGCGCAATCCTGGCAGAGGGCGCCTTCAACGCGGCCTTTCTGCCGACATGGGCCGCCGCCGACGCCGCCGGACGCGACAGCACACGGCTTGGGGCAGAGGTTCTGGGCTGGCTGACCCTCGCCAACATCGCGTTGCTGGCTTTTGCGCTTGGGGCGACGGGCTGGATGTTGGCCGTGCTCGCCCCAGGCCTGAAACCCTCAGACGAGACTTGGCCGCTCGTCGTCACGCTCACGCGGATCACCTTTCCCTATCTGCTCTGCATGTCGCTGGTCGCCTTCCTCGCGGCCCTTCTGAATGGCCGTGACCGCTTCGCCGCCCCGGCGGCAGCCCCGATCCTGCTCAACCTTTTCATGATCGGCGCGCTCCTGATGGCTGCCTCGTTTCCGAGCGCTGCCCATGCCGCTGCCTGGGGCGTCATGGCATCGGGTGTGGCGCAAGTGGTGCTGTTGGTCGTGGCCACGACCCGCGCGGGCCTGCCCCTGTCGCGCCCTCGGCTGGGTCTCTCGCCCGATACGCGCCTAGTGTTCCGCCGCCTTGGACCTGCGATCCTGACATCGGGTGCCCTTCAGGTGGCGATCTTCGCCGACACGATCATTGCAACCTTTCTGCCTACGGGTTCGCTCTCGCATCTGTATTATGCCGACCGCCTCTATCAGCTCCCCATCGGCCTTATCGGCGTGGCGCTCGGGACGGTCATCTTACCCGACATCGGACGCCGTGCGGGTCTGGGTGATGCTGCAGGCATGCGGGCCGTGCTCGACCGCGCCCTCCTGATCTGTCTCGTTGTGGGTGTGCCGGTCGCGGTGATGATGGCAACGCTGGGTGATTGGGCGCTGCAAATTCTCTTCGTGCGTGGTGCGTTCGATCTTGCCGCTGCCAAGGCTGCAGCGGCGATCCTCGCGGCCTATGCCCTCGGGCTGGTTCCGGCACTGGCGCTGCGCTCGCTCGTTGCCGGGTTCCACGGGCGCGGGGATACGCGAACGCCGCTTCGGCTTCTCGTTGCCGCCACCGCGGTCAACATCGGGCTCAAGATCCTGCTCGCCCCCGCGCTTGGCGCCGTAGGGCTTGCGCTTGCGACATCGGCAGGCCTCACGCTCTATGCGGCGCTTCTGTTTCGGGCAGGGCGTGCCCGAGGATTTCTCAAGGGACCCTCTCCAAAGGCGGCAATGGTCGTCCTCGGCACCGGTGTCGCGTTGGGCCTGATCATCCTTTGGTCCCGCGATGCAGCCCTGCGCGCCGTCGAGACCGTGACGGGGGCAGGTTGGGC
>NZ_JAGPVV010000138.1 GCF_018066915.1 Roseovarius sp. | reverse complement strand
GCATCCGCCACTGACAGCCACGCGATGCCCTGCTTGCGCGAAAACAGCACCACCGCCAGCACCACGCCCATGAGGCCACCGTGAAACGCCATCCCACCTTGCCAGACCGCCAGAATCTCGCCCGGATTGGCGAGGTAATAGCCCGGCTGATAGAACAGCACATAGCCCAGCCGCCCGCCCAGGATGACCCCTAGAATCACCCATGTCAGCAGGTCCTCGACCTGTTCGGGACGCATCGGTGCGACACCACCCGGCCAGAGATGCGGCCGCTTGACACTCGCCACCACCAGCCGCCAGCCGATCACGATGCCCACGATATAGGCCAGCGCATACCAGCGCAGCGCGAACTCCATGCCAAAGAGCGAGATCGAGAAAATCTCGGGCGAAATATCGGGAAAGGGGATCATGGCCTGCATGGCCGCTTCTGTGCCCGCGCGCCCCGGCCAAGTCAACCTTGTGATCCGGCCCGCCCGACACATATAAGAGAGCAGATGTAACGCCGGAGACCCCGATGCAGACCCGTAACAAAGTGCTCGACGACCTCAGCCAATTGATGACCAACGCCATGGGCGTAGCTCAGGGGGCAAGGGCCGAGGCCGAAACCGCGATGAAATCCCTCATTGACCGCTGGCTTGCCGACCGCGATTTCGTCACCCGCGAAGAATTCGACGCCGTGCGCGCCATGGCGCAAAAGGCGCGCGAAGAAAACGAAGCGCTCAAGGCACGCATTGACGCGATGGAGGCGCCGGGCGGTCAGAGCCGCCCCTGATCCGCCAGCGCCCGCCGCGCGCCTGCGATCAAGGTCTCTGCCCCTTGGGACGAGCGGAAATCGCGCACCACGCGTGCGCGCCCGGCCTCTGACAGGCGCGCGCAGAGGGTCGGGTCAGCGGCCAGCGCCGCAATCGCATCGGCCAGAGCCTCCGGCGATTTGGGCTGCACCAGAATGCCGCTTTCGCCATGGTCGATCAATTCCCGCACCCCGCCTGCATCTGTGCCAATCGTCGGCACACCGCAGGCCATCGCCTCCATATAGGCCACGCCCAGCGGCTCGTGCCAACTGGCCAGCACGAACACATCCGCCGCCAGCAGGTGCCGCCGCACCTCCGGCCCGCTGATCGCCCCCAAAAGCCGCGCATGCGCCCCCAGACCCAGCGCCTCCAGATGCGCCTGCAATTCCGCGCGATAGCCAGCACCGCCCGCGTCATCCTCGCCCGCGATATCCAACTCCACCGCGATCCCGCGATCCAAGAGCAGGCGCAGGGCGCTCAGCAGGTCCTGATGTCCCTTGACCCGGTGCAAACGCCCACAGGAGAATAGCCGCAGCGGCGCACCGGGCATGGGCGGTTGATAGGGCGTATCGCGCTTGAAATCCTCGGTATCCACGCCCATCGGCTGCACCCGCACATCGGCGGGCAAATCAGGGCCGATAACCTCGCGCATTTCGGCCATGAGTTTATGGGTGATGATCGTGGCAAAGCTGGCATGCCGCCACTTGAACCCCTGACCGGGGCCATAATCCGACAGCGCCCCATGCAGCGTGAGGCTATAGCTTGGCCCGCCCATCAGCCGCGCCAGCGCACAGATCAGCGCGGCACGCCCGCAGGAATGGGCATGCACATGGCCAATCCCCCGCGCGCGACACGCCGCCATCAACGCCCGCGCCGCAGGCAGGCAGATCATCACATCCTTGAAAAATTCGCCCCCCTGCCGCTCGCGCAGAATCGCGGACCACGGCGCGTTGAGCAGGCCGGATAGCGCATGACCGGGCGTGGGCCGCCCCAGATAGGTCGTGCGCGCCATCGCCACCTCGGACCAGTCATGCGAGACAAGACCCGGTGGCGGTGGCCGCGTGCTGAAGAGCTGCGGCACAACCCCCAACCGTTCCAGATCCGCAATCTCGCGCCAAAAGAAAATATGCGTCTGCCCCGGAAACTGAGGCACCAGATAGCCAAGGTTCAGGGGATCAGGCATTTTCGGTTCCGCTTGCCGCCAGTTTGTCGGATAAGCTCTAGCATGCCGCGCAGGCTCAGGACAGGCTGGCGGGCAGCAGATTTGGAAACCCTGTGTTGACCGACAAAACCGCACCCCGGCTCAGCGTCATCATCCCCGCCCATAACGAGGCGGGGATGATTGGGGATTGCCTGCATGCCCTCTTTGCCTCGGACCCGGTGGCGGGGGGCGCAGAGGTGATCATCGTGGCCAATGGCTGTCACGATACAACCGTGGCCGAGGCCGAAGCCTGCCGCGCGTCGGCGCGCGACTGGACGCTTACCGTGCTCGATCTGCAGCAGGGCGGCAAACCCGGCGCGCTGAGCGCGGGCGAGGCGGCAGCACGCGGCATGGTGCTGGCCTATCTCGATGCCGATGTCCTTGTCTCGCCCCCGCTCCTGCGCCAGATCACCGAGGTGCTCGACCACCCAGAGCCGGGCTATGCCAGCGGTCAGGTGGTGATCCCTGCGCCGCGCAGCGCCTTCAGCCGCCTTTATGCCGGGTTTTACCGTCAAGTGCCTTTCTTTCACCATGGCGTGCCCGGCTGTGGCTTCTTCGCAATGAACCGCGCCGGGCGCGCGCGGTGGGGCGATTGGCCGGGGATCATCTCGGACGATACCTTTGCCCGGCTGCACTTTGCCCCCCGCGAACGCCACGCGGTGCCCGCACGCTATGAGTGGCCCATCGTCGAAGGAATTGAGGCACTCGTTCGGGTGCGCCGCAGGCAGGATGCGGGCGTGGCCGAGATTGCGCAGCGCTACCCGGCGCTCTTGGCCAATGACGATACGCGGCCCAATGGTCCGGGATGGGTGCTGCGCGCCGCCCTGCGCGCGCCTCTGGGCTTTCTCGCCTATGTCATCGTGGCACTCATTGTCCGCGCGCGGCGCGGCGGCTCAGACTGGACGCGGGGCCGGTAATTGCCTGAAATTTCAATGGAACGGTCGTGAAATTGCCGTAAACCTTGGGCAAGTAACGGCAACGGAGTAAAGGCTCACATGCAACGCGTCAGGGCGATATTCACGGGCGAGGGGCTCTTGGCGCGGGCGCTGCGGTCCTCGGCGCTGACCGTCGCGGGCTTTGGCGGGGCGCAGGTGCTGCGGCTGGCGTCGAACCTGATCCTTGCCCGGCTCCTCTTCCCCGAGGCGTTCGGCCTGATGGCGATTGTCTCGGTCATCATCCAAGGCCTCATGCAATTCTCCGACGTGGGTGTCAGCCCCGCCATCATGCAGAGCAAACGGGGCGATGACCCCGCGTTCCTCAACACCGCCTGGACCATTCAGGCGCTGCGCGGCGTGGGCCTTTGGCTCGTGGCCTGCGCACTCGCCTGGCCCGTGGCGGTGATCTACGACGATCCCCTCCTGATGCAGCTTTTGCCAGTGGCGGGGCTGTCGCTCTTGATCACCGGGTTCAACCCCACAGCCCTTGATACCGCCAAGCGACATCTGCGCTGGGGGCGGGTCACAGCCATCGAATTCGCCGTGCAGATCACCGGCATCGTGGCAGCGGTGGCGTTGGCGTGGTGGTGGCACTCGGTCTGGGCGCTGATCGTGTCGGGCGTGCTCAGCGCGGGCGTGGCGCTCGTGCTTTTCTGGCTCTTTCTGCCGGGGGCCTCGAACCGGATGGGCTGGGAACGGCTGGCAGCCTCGGAACTCATCCATTTCGGAAAATGGATTTTCCTCAGCACCATCTGCGGCTTTCTCTTCAATCAGGCGGACAAGCTCATCTTGGGCAAATACCTCAGCTTCGATGTCTTTGGTGTTTATAATATCGGCTTCTTCCTCGCCTCCTTTCCCATGCTCTTGGGCCATATGCTGACATGGCGCCTGCTCATCCCGATCTACCGCGAACTGCCCCCGCACGAGAGCGCCGCCAATTTCGCCAAACTGCGGCGCATGCGCTTTGCAGTCACGGGTGGACTGATGGCGCTTTCTGCCGGGTTTGCCCTCCTTGGCGTCTGGCTGGTGGGGATCATGTATGACGACCGCTATGCCATGGCGGGGGCTGTGGTGGTGCTGATGGCGCTCATGCAATTGCCGCAGATCATCGTGATGACCTATGATCAGGCCTCGCTCGCGGCAGGGGATTCGCGGCGGTTCTTCATCCTGACGCTGGCCAAGGCGACGGCGATGATCGTGGCCCTCCTCCTCGGTCTCGAATGGGGTGGCCTCATGGGCGCACTCTTGGGCTATGGTGCGGCGATGGTTCTGGCCTATCCGGTGGTGATTTGGCTCGCGCGGCATATGCGGGCGTGGGACGCAGGCCATGACGCAGGCATGGCCGCCTTGGGCCTTGGCTTGGCGGCACTGGCGCTCTGGCTCAATGGCGCGGCGCTTGCCGATCTGGCGCGGCTCTCGGGCTGGTGAGGCGCGAAAACACCAATATCGCCAAGGGTGTGCCGCAAAACAGTCGCATTGTCGGGCGATACCGACACCGGTATGATTTGAGCATTGGATTTGATGGCGGATGACATGACCCAACCGTCGCCCGACGGCACCGAGATTGCCATTGTCGGCATGGCCGCGCACCTGCCGGGCGCGCGCAGCGTGGCCGAGTATTGGCAAAACCTCTGCGCCGGGCACCGCGCCATCCGCCGTATGACCGAGGCCGAGTTGCTGGCCGCGGGCGAGCCCGCGCAAATGATCCGCCGCCCCGATTACGTGCCCTATGCCGCACCCCTTGAGGGGTTCGAGATGTTCGATGCCGAGTTCTTCGGCTTTGGCCCCAAAGAGGCCGCGATCCTTGACCCGCAACACCGCCGCTTTCTCGAAGTGGCATGGGAGGCGCTCGAGGATGCGGGCCACCCGCCCGAGCATTTCCCCGGCTCCATCGGCGTTTTCGCAGGCTGCGGCATGGGCAGCTATTTCTATTTCAACCTCTGCTCCAACCGCGACCTCGTCGACGATGTGGGCATGTTCCTCTTGCGTCACACCGGCAATGACAAGGATTTCCTGACCACCCGGCTCAGCCATATTCTCGATCTCAAGGGGCCATCTCTGGGCCTGCAAACCGCCTGCTCCACCTCGCTTGTCGCGGTGCATGTGGCATCGCAATCGCTGCTCAATGGCGAATGCGACATGGCGCTTGCGGGCGGTGTCACGATCGAGTTGCCACAGGGGCGCGGCTATCTCTACAAAGAGGGCGAGATCCTGTCGCCCGATGGCGAATGCCACGCGTTTGACCACCGCGCCCAAGGCACCGTCTTTGGCTCTGGCGCGGGCGTTGTGGTGCTGCGGCGGCTCTCGGATGCGCTGGCAGATGGCGATCACATCTGGGGCGTGATCAAGGGCTCTGCGGTCAACAACGATGGTGCGGCCAAGGCGGGCTATCTCGCCCCGTCCGTCGACGGTCAGGCCGCAGCCGTGGCCGAGGCGCAGGCGGTGGCGGGCATCTCTGCCGAGACCGTCGATTACGTCGAATGTCACGGCACCGGCACCTATTTGGGCGATCCCATCGAGGTGGCCGCTCTCACGCAGGCCTTTCGCGAGACCGCCCAAGCCGTCGATTTCTGCCGCATCGGCAGCGTCAAGACCAACATCGGCCATCTCGACACGGCAGCGGGCGTGGCCAGCCTGATCAAGGCGACGCTAGCGGTCTATCATGGGCAAATGCCGCCCTCCTTGGGCTATGAGGCACCGAACCCGGCGATTGCCTTTGACGGCAGCCCCTTTGCGGTCAATGACCGGCTTACCGCTTGGCCCCGCCGCGATCATCCGCGCCGCGCGGGCGTGAATTCTCTGGGCGTGGGCGGCACCAACGCGCATGTGGTTCTAGAGGAACCCCCCGCGCGCGCCGCGCCAGAGGCCAGCGATTGGCCCTTTCAGCCGCTCGTGATTTCCGCCCGCTCCAAATCTGCGCTGGACGCAAATTCCGCCCGCCTTGCCGCGCATCTGCGCAACCACCCCGAGCAGGACTTGGCCGATGTGGCCTGGACCCTCAAGCAAGGCCGCCGCGCCTTTGAACGCCGCCGCGTGGTGGTGGCAAGCAGCCATGACGAGGCGGCAACGCTCTTGGAAAAGGGCGATCCGCGCCGCGTCTTCACCCACGAGGCGCTCGACGCCCCCGAGGTCGTCTTCATGTTCCCCGGCGGCGGCGCGCAATATGCCGGCATGGCGCGCGACCTTTATGAGACAGAGCCGGTCTTTGCCGAATGGATGGATCGTGGCCTTGCGGTGCTGCAACCCAAACTCGATTACGACATCCGCGCCCTCTGGTTGCCTGCCCCTGCCGATATGGCCACCGCCGCCGAACGGTTGAAACGCCCGTCGGTGCAATTGCCCCTCATCATGTTCACCGAATACGCGTTGGCGCAGTTATGGCAGAGCTGGGGCGTGACCCCTGCCGCCCTCATCGGTCATTCCATGGGCGAGAATACCGCCGCCTGTCTTGCAGGCGTGATGGGCTTCGAGGATTGCATCGGGCTGGTGCATCTGCGCGGGCAACTCTTCGACACCGTGCCCAAGGGCGGGATGCTCAGCGTGCCCCTGTCCGCCGAGGCACTACGCCCCTATTTGGGCGATACGCTCGACATCGCGGCGGTCAATGCGCCGGGGCTCAGCGTAGCATCTGGCCCACAGGCGGCGCTCGATGATCTGGCGGCGCGTCTGGCCGAGGCGGGGATCGAGACCACCCGCATTCCCATCGACATTGCCGCCCATTCGCGGATGCTGGAACCGATCCTGACCCGCTTTGGCGATTACCTGCGCTCCATCCCCCTCAACGCCCCGCAAATCCCCATCCTTTCCAACCGCACCGGCGATTACCTCACGGCCGCCGAGGCGACAGACCCCGCCTATTGGGTCAGCCACCTGCGCAACACCGTCCATTTCGCCGATGGTCTGGGGCGTCTGGCCGAGGGCGGAAAACGCGTATTTCTCGAGGTCGGACCGGGTAAGGCGCTGAGTTCCCTCGCCCAAGCCCATGGCGCCATCAGCGCCAATCAGGTCATCAGCACCCTGCGCCACCCCGAGGACAGCGTCGCCGACGATGCCTATTTCATGGCGATGCTGGCGCGGATGTGGGCGGTGGGCGTCGATATAGACTGGGATCAGATCTGGGGCGAGGCGCGGCGCGCCCGCGTGCCGCTGCCCACCTACGCC
Organism: Roseovarius sp.; assembly: GCF_018066915.1. GTDB lineage: Bacteria > Pseudomonadota > Alphaproteobacteria > Rhodobacterales > Rhodobacteraceae > Roseovarius. The sequence goes on along the minus strand of NZ_JAGPVV010000138.1, from coordinate 2,205 downwards.
TTTCAGCACAAACCCTATTTCATCACCCCCGGCAAGGCGCGCGACACCGGGCAAACTGACTGGCCCACGCGCCGCGACGATCTGACCGATTGGGGCTACCTGCCCTATTGGCGGCCGCATCTGGCCGAGGTCGAGATCACAAGCGATGCCGATCTGGCCGCGCTCCCGCCCGAAACGTGGCTCCTCTTCGAGGATGACGCAGGTCTTGGCTCAGCCGTGGGCAAGCGGCTTGCCGCCACGGGACATACGGTGACGTATGTAACGACCGGCGATGCCTTTGCCCAGCTTGCGCCGGGGCGCTATGCCCTGTCGCCCGAACGCGGGCGTGAAGGCTATGATGCCCTCATCCGCGCGCTTACAGCCGAAGGGCGCGTGCCCACCCGCATCGCGCATTTCTGGCTGGTCACGCAGGATGCCCGCCACCGCCCCGGATCAAGCTTTTTCCACCGCGTTCAGGAACAGGGCTTTTACAGCCTGCTCTTTCTCGCGCAGGCGATGGCGGATGAAGGCCTCTCCGGCCCGCTCCACATTACCGCCATCACCAATGGCGCGACGCAGGTCCGCGACGAGGGCCTGCGCGACCCGGCCAAGGCCACGCTCATGGGCCCGCTCCGGGTGATCCCGCATGAAATGCCGGGCGTAACGGCAGCAAGCCTTGATCTGGTCCTGCCCGCACGCGGCCCCGATGCCGCTCTGGTGACGCAAGTGCTCGAGGATCTGATGCAGCCGCCGCGCAACCATGTCGCGGCCTTGCGCGGCGCGCGCCGCTATGAGGCGGGCTGGCGCGCAACACCCCTCCTGCCCGCTCAGACCCCGTTGGCAGAGGGCCAGACCGTGCTCATCACCGGCGGCTTTGGTGGCATCGGCCTCACCTTGGCCGAGGATCTGATCACGCATTCCAACGCCAAGATCGTCCTCATGGCGCGCCGCCCGCTGCCGCCCCGCGCCGACTGGCCGCGCGTGATGGCCACACGCGGCGCAGGCGACCCGCTGGCCCGCCGCATTGCGGCGGTCGAGCGATTGGAGGGCTTGGGCGGTCAGGTCATGGTCGTTGCGGGCGATGTCAGCAATATCGAGGATATGCAAACCGCCCGCGCGGACATCGAGGCCCGCTTTGGCGCGCTTCATGGCGTGATACACGCGGCGGGCGTGATCAAGGACGCGCCGCTCCTCAGCAAAGGCCCCGATACGATCGAGGATGTGTTCACCCCGAAAATCCACGGCACGCAGGTGCTGGACGAGGTGTTTCCCGATGGCACGCTCGACTGGCTCGTGCTCTTTTCCTCCTCCTCCACCGCCACCGCCCCGGCGGGACAGGTGGATTACGTCGCCGCCAATGAGTATCTCAACGCCTATGCGCGCAGCCGCGCAGGCGACAAGACCCGCGTCATCGCGCTCAACTGGGGCATCTGGGCCGAGGTGGGCATGGCCGCCGAGGCTGTGGCGCAGCAAAGCGGCGACACCCTCGCCGCCCCCCGCCTGCCCGTGCAGGCCCCCTTGGTGCAAGAGACCAGCCATGATGCGATGGGCAACCGCCTCTTTCACGCCCGCTATGACGCCGGTCTCTGGGTGTTCGATCAGCACCGCACCAAATCCGGTCAGGCGCTCTTGCCCGGCACCGGCTATCTGGAGCTTTTGGCCGAAGCGCTGCGCGCACAGGGCGAGGATGGCCCGTTTGAAATCCGCGATCTGTGGTTCCTGCGCGCCTTTGACATGCCCGAGGGCGGCACCCGCGACATGCGCCTCACCCTCATCCGCAACGACACCGGCTATGCCGCGCGGATCGAGGGCGATCTTGCCCAGGCGGGGCGCCAAGGCTGGGTCACACTGGCCGAGGCCGGGCTGAGCCTCTTGCCGCTCCCCGCTCCTGCGGCGCTCGACCTGGTTTCCATACGACGTCGTATGCAAGGCTGGCAAGAGGCAGGCGATACCGCCCTCACAGCCCCGCAAGAGGGGCACCTTGAGTTCGGCCCGCGCTGGCGCGTGTTGCGCGCCATGGGACTTGGACAGGGCGAGGGTCTCGCACATCTGGCCCTGCCCGAAATGGCCCAACGCGATCTGGCGGCGGGCTATCTCCTGCACCCCGCGTTGATGGATATCGCAACCGGCTGGGCCATGGGGCTGATTGCGGGCTATGACGGGTCCGATCTCTGGGTGCCCATGTCCTACGGGTCGCTCAGCGTCCACGGGCCCTTGGGGGCCGAG
>NZ_JAGPVV010000297.1 GCF_018066915.1 Roseovarius sp. | reverse complement strand
GACCCCGCCGTGATCGGCGCACCGTCGCGGGCGTGTTTGAAGCCCTTGCCGGAATGTTTGGTGGCAAGGATCACGTCATCGCGCCGCCCGGAGGCTTTGATCCAGTCGCCGATGATTTCTTCGGTGCGGCCGGTGGTTTCCGCGCTCATCGGGGTGGTGGGATACATCTCGGCGGTGTCGATGAAATTCACGCCGCGCTCCAGCGCGCGGTTGATCTGGGCATGGCCCTCTGCCGGGGTGTTCTGTGAGCCCCATGTCATCGAGCCAAGGCAGAGCGCGCTCACCTCGATCCCGGTCCGGCCCAAGGGTCTTTTCTGCATGGTGTCTCCTGGGGTATGGGTTTTGGGATGGGATACGGGAGGAAGGGGGTATAGGGAAGGGGGGATGTTCAGCCATCCGGTCGCAGGGCAAGGCCGCTGGTGCTCGCGGTAGTGCGAGTGGCGTTTAGCGGACAGTCGTGCCTGATACGGGGAACTGCGGGTTAGAGGCCTATTTCTTGATTCTGCGATATGGATCAATGTCTGCTTCAGTGTCATACGGAATCAAAATTCCATAGGGACTGATTGTGATCTATTCTGTAACGCTTCTGTTTGGTTTGATCCTCGCTCCGCTTCTGGTTCAGCTCCGCGGCTACAAGCCCGCCGCGCTGTTCTTTACGGTAGCAGCAGTCTACGCGGTTTTTGGCGCTGCCAGCTTCGCGCGAATCCAAATTGCGTTAAGCCAGGTCCGAGAGGCAGAGCCTGCATATCAAGAAACCTATTACGTGATGAGCCATGCGTATTTCTTGTTGAACATTGGCATTGCAATGGCTGTCTTCGGGGCAATAACATTGGCTCAAACGCGATTTGGGGTGATGCGATACCCCGGCTTGACTAAGTTACTATTCTGGATTCTGCATATAACGCTGATCGGCAGCACCTCATTTCAAGGAGTGCTCGCATTTATCCTGCCAAAGCCGCGTAGGTATATCGATTATCCGGAGTTCATGGAAACCTACCTTCTAATAATCTCGTGGTCAGGCGTTCTGTCACAAGCTGCACTACTCGGTCTATTGTGTCTGCTTTTGTGGTCAATTACGGCAAGATGGCTTGCAAGCTGAATCTCGTCTTACAGAAAAGAGCGGTCTTTGGAGCAACCACAACGAAAGCGCGTTTCGTCCCGCATTGCAGACCTTGCTCTTTATCGCGGCAAGTGTCCGGTTTGTCCCTCACCTCGGTCCCTAGTGCCGGACCGCCCCAGCCCTAGCACGCCTTTTGTCGGGGGAAACGTCTCGGGCCGTGTTCCTGCGCGACCTCAAACCCAAAAGCCAATCAGCCTTTTCCCAACGCGCCTCAGTGGTTGTGCCCGTGCCCAGGCCCATGACCATGGTCGTGATCGTGCCCGTGGTCGTCATCCAGGCTGCCGTGGAGGGCGAATTGTTCTAGACCCGCGTCCTGGGCTTCGATCACGCTAAAGGTTTCGCGCACGCCTGCCTCGGTCAGTTCGCGGATCACGGTGAGGAGGGTGTTGGGGGTGTGATCTTCGCAGAGGTCGGCCATTTGCGCCACTTCCTCGCGCGCCACAGGCAATGCTGCGGCGAGGTCCGGCGCGCCGTAGATGTCGACGAAATGCTGGGCCAATGCCTGCGTCAGGGTGGCAATCTCGACCTCTTCCACTTGGGTCACGGCGACAAAGGTCACGCGGCCAAAGGTTTCGACCCCGAGCCAGCCGTTGGAAAACGCCTGACGGGATTTGCCGGTGAGATCAGCCTCGGACCAGTTGGAAAACTCGAATCCGCCCGAGATGCACCATTCCCCGGTGCGCGCGGGGCTGTGATAGACGCGCTGATCGCTCTCGTCGAAATGGATGGCGCGGGCGAGTTTCATGGTTGGGTCTCCAACAAAGTGGTGAGCGGGATGAGATGGGTGGTGTCGGGGCCGCGCAAGAGCATGCCAAAGCGGTCGTCCACGCCCTGAAACGTGCCGGTGAGGCCGTTTTGCGTGACCTCCTCGCCCATGCGCCAGGCAAGGCCGCGCCATTCGGCATGGAGCGCGCGGGGGCCTGCGTCTTCCCATGTGTTGATCCAGACGAGGCTATGGCGCGCCCAGGCCTCTAACAATTCCACTGGGTCCACCTCCGCGCAGCCCTCGTCATAGAGCGTGGTCTGGTCGGGTTGGTCGCCGGGGCGCTCGGTGATCTGCAGGAGGGGCAGGTCGAGGCCGATGACGAGCCAGTCGGGCTCGACCTCGGGATCGCTGCCGCCTGCGGCCACGCGCAGCCGACCGCAAGAGGCGCCGTTGAGGCGGATGCCGCCCGACCATTCCAGTTGCACCGCCACTTCGGGCGGGGCGAGCGCGCCAAAGGCGTTCTGAAAGCCGACGCCGCAGGTGGGCAGCATCACCATCGCCTCGGCCAGTGGCACCTCGGGGGCGAGAACGATGGCGGCCATCAGGTGATTGGCGGTGACGTTATGCACGATGAGGCCCGCGTCACAGCCCTCGGCCGCGAGGGTGCAGGCCACATCAAAAGGATGGGTCGCGCCGGTGACGGCGCGCCCTGACATCAGGGGTGGAAAGCTGGGCGTGGTCATGCCAGCCCTTCATTGATCAGATAGCGGGCCACCTCGCGGAAGGCTTGCGCCTGTGGGCTGTCGGGTTTCGAGACCACGATGGGCGCGCCGCCATCCGAGGCCACGCGAATGTCGAGATGCAGGGGAATTTCCGCCAAGAGTGGCACGCCCAGTTTCTCGGCCTCGGCCCGCACACCGCCATGGCCAAAGACATGCTCTTCATGGCCGCAGTTGGTGCAGATATGCGTGCTCATGTTCTCGATCATGCCCAGCACCGGCACATGCAGCTGGTTGAACATGTCGATCCCCTTGCGGGCATCCAAGAGCGCCACATCCTGCGGCGTCGAGACGATGATCGCGCCATCCACCTGCGCCTTTTGCGCGAGCGTCATCTGCACGTCGCCGGTGCCGGGCGGCAGGTCCACCAAGAGCACATCGAGCGCGCCCCATTGCACCTGCATCAGCATCTGTTGCAGCGCGCCCATCAGCATCGGGCCGCGCCAGACCACGGCCTGACCTTCGTTGGTCATAAGGCCGATGGACATCATGGTCACGCCGTGGTTGCGCATCGGCAGGATGGTCTTGCCATCGGGGCTGGCGGGGCGGCCAGAGACGCCCAGCATGCGCGGCTGGCTGGGGCCATAGACATCGGCATCCAAGAGGCCGACGCGCCGCCCTTCGGCAGCAAGCGCACAGGCGAGATTGGCGGAGACCGTGGATTTGCCCACGCCGCCCTTGCCGGAGGCGATAGCGATCAGGTGATTGACGCCGGGGACTTTTTCGGGGCCTTTCGGCTCTGCCTTTCGGCTGGGTTTGAGATCGGGCGGCGCCTTGGTCGAATGGCCCGTGAGCACGACCGACACGCTTTCGGCCCCGGCAAGTGCCTTGACCGCCGCCTCGGCGGCGTCGCGCACCGGGGTATAGGCCTGCGCCTTGGCCGGGTCGATTTCCAGCACGAAGCGCACGGTGCCGCCGTCGACGGTCAGGGCGCGCATGACGCCTGCGGCCACGATGTCCGATCCGCTGACCGGATCGGTGATGGTCTTGAGCGCCTCGAGGACGCTCTCTCTTGTCAATGCCACGTCAGTCCTGCCCTTTGATGATGCCGGTCACGGTATGCTCGATGTCCAACCCCTCGACGGTCAGAACCACCTTGGCGGTGAATTCCTGCCCGGCGGTCGCGCCCTTCTTGCGCAGGCCGTCTTCGATGGCCTGTTGCGAGGTGACGCCCACCTGTTTGAGGAATTTGCGCATCGACATGTTGAAATCGTCGCTCATCGGTCTCTCCCTTTGCTGATCTGAATGCTTGACGCCGATATAGGCGGTTTTCTAGGCTTGGGTATGCGCCTGGTGATGACCCTCTGCAATCGGCTGACCCGGACCGCGATGCTGTGGCTCGCGGTGGCTTTGTTGCTCATGCCCGGTGTTGCGCGCGCCGATGACAAGCGATTTCGCCTGAGCGCGCCCGAGGCCTTGGCGCAGAGTGGTCTCTTGCAGCATCTCCTCCCCCGCTTCGCGCTCAAGACCGGGGTGCGGGTCGAGGTGGTGGAGGAAGGGGCCGAGGCCGAGATCACGCTGGCACCGCAGGACGGTCGGGCAGTGTTCGAGGGCGTGGGCGCAGTCTGGCGCATGGGTGTCGTCGGCGCGCATCCGGGGGCGGCCCGGTTCGCTGATTGGCTGACGTCCGAGATCGGGCAGCGCACGGTGACAAGCTATGAGGTGGCCGGTGTGGCCCCCTTTCGTCTGCCGCAGGTGGAGGACGAGGCCGAGGCGGTCGCGGTGTTCGAGGGCGATGCCGCGCTGGGCAAGCAAGTATCCTTGCGGCAATGCGGGCGCTGTCATGTGGTGGCCCCCGAGAACCGGATGGGGGCGATTGGTTCGACCCCGTCGTTTGCCGTGCTGCGGACCTTTGCCGACTGGGATGCGCGGTTCCAGAGCTTTTTTGCGCTCAAGCCCCATCCCGCTTTTACCCAAGTGGCCGGTGTGACCCAGCCCTTTGCCATCCATCTGCCGTCGCCGATTGCGCCCATCGAGGTTACGCTCGAGGAGTTGGAGGCGATCATCGCCTATGTGGCGGGGTTGGCCCCCGCCGATCTGGGCGCGCCAATCCAAGTTCAGTGATCCTTGCGCTTGGTCAGGTAATCTTCGGTGCGGCGCACGCGCGGCCGCTCGCCCATGGCAAAGGGATTGTCGGCCGAGTTGAACTGCGCGTTGATGCGGCAGCCCTCGCACATCTGGATCATGCGCGCCGCCTCTGACGTGGCGAACATCGCGTGCTTGCCCGCGAGTTTTTCGGTGATCCGGTCAATCGTGGCCTTCGAGCCAAAGAGCGTGCCACATTCGATACAGGCAAACGGCTCTTCCTCGTTCAGCACCACTTGGGTGAGCGCGGAATCGTCGAGGTTCATGCGCGGCTCGAGCGTAATCGCCTTTTCCGGGCAGATCGTGGCGCAGATGCCGCATTGCAGGCAGGCATCCTCTTGAAAGCGCAATTGCGGTTTGTCCTCGTTATCCATCAGCGCGCCCGAGGGGCAGAGCGAGACGCAAGAGAGGCAGAGCGTGCAGGCGTCGGTATTGACCAGCACCGCGCCGTAAGGGGCGGCGGCGGGGAGGGGCAGCGTGCCGCCCGACGGGTTGAGGGATCTGGCGGCAAGGCGCGCGACCTGCCTGCGGCTGCCCATGGGCAGGACCGGGCTGGCGAGGGGGGCGGGTGGCGTGGCACCATAAAGAGCGTCGCAGAGCGCGTCGGGGTCGGTCAGGTCGAGCAGGTGGACGCATCCCGCCCCTGACATGGCCTGCGCCAGCGGCACCTCTTGGTCGAGCGCGTCGCGTTCGGTGGTGGGGGCGAGCAGGATCGCCACATCGGCAAAGCCCGAGGCGAGGGCCGCAAGGATTTCGGCATGGCCAAAGCCCGCGAGCGCCGACACCTCCAGTGGGACCACATCGGCGGGCAACCCGCGCCCGTGGCGGGCGGCAAGGCGGATCATCTCGGCCCCGTGAGTGGCATCATGGACAAGCAGGCGCGGGGCGCTGCCGCCCGCCTTGCGATAGGCCTGCGCCAAGGTTTGAATCCGGCGAAAGGTCATGTCGGGCGGCGGCGCGTCATAGGTGATGGCCCCCGAGGGGCAGCGCGCGGCGCAGGCCCCGCATCCGGCACAGATCATCGGATCAATGCTGACGTGATCGCCGTCCGGGCTGATCGCGCCGGTGGGACAGATATCAAGGCATTTGCTGCACCCGGTCTGTTCGGCACGGGAATGGGCGCAAATGAGCGGCTCGAGCGCCACATAGAGCGGCTTTTCGAAGGTGCCGATCATCTGGGCGGCCTGAAACACCGCGTCCGAGACCGCATGCAGGCTGCCGGGATCGGCGCGCAGGTAGCCGTCGCGTTTCTCGGGGGCGGGAAAGAGCGGCGTGCCGCCGCGCAGGTCAAGAAGCACGTCGCATTGCGTCTGCCCGCCATCGCGCGGGTTCGTCCAACGCAGCGCGCCGCGCCCGGCGGGATTGACCTGTTGCAGCGCGTCGATGCGCAGCTCGAACTGACCGAGCGTGCCGCTGGCCTGCGTGATCCGACCCCGGATCGCATCGAAACCGCGGCTCTCGGGCGGGTCGGTCTCATCCGTCAAAAGCACCGTGACGCCAAGGAGGGGGGCCAGTTTCTCGGCGGCAGGCAGGGCCACATCCGAGGTGCCAAGGATCAGGCAGAGCCCTTCGGAAATGACATCGAGGGTCTTTTGTGGCGGGGTGGGAAGGCTGGCTTCGGCCAGAAGCGCGGCCATTTTGGGTAGTTTTGAGGCTGGATCATCCGACCAACCGGCCCTGTCGCGCAGGTCGATCAGGGGGGGGCTGTCCACCTCCAGATCGGCGGCGAGATCCTCGAAAACGCGGGCCTCCTGGGTGCAACAAATAATTGCCTCGCCGGTGGCGATGGCCTTGGCTGCGGCCTCGATTTCATCGGTGCAGAGCGCGCTGTGCCGCCGCGAACACCCCAGGCCGGTGGCCTTGGACAGGCCCTCTGGGTCGAGCGTCTGGGTGGCGGAACAATCGCACAAAATCAGATGTTTAGGCATGTTTACCCCGGTGTTTGACACGGCTGGGAAGCGGACCCCATGGGTCACTTTGCGCAGAGATTAGGCATGATTCGAAGCCCTCGTAAACCGATATTCGAATCGACCGATGCAGAGGAGGGGGGTGATGGAGGGGGTATTTTAAACCCGATTGATTCTGTTTGTTTTCAACATCTTGCAATGCGGCAGTGCAGCATTGAAAAGGCCGAAGTGGACAATCTGTCCCTCGGGCGCTGATGCAGGATCATGGGTGGTTCAAAATGTCCGGATCGGACCCGATGTGGACCGCTGCACACAAAAAGGGCTTTGCGTGGTCAAAAAGTCAGACCAAACATAAAGCACGCAGCAAAGGATGCACCATCGCGTGACCTATCGCCACGAAACACAGACGCTCGCCAAGCAGATGATGGTGCCCTTGGGCATTGTCATGCGGCGCACGCCCGGCGTGACCCGTTGGGCGGCGTGGGCATGGCGGGCGGTTTCGGTGCTGCCGGGGGCACCGCAGGCAGACTGGCGCGAATTGCGGCGCGACGGGGACGCGGTGGATTTTCACGCCGCGACCGTGCTTCTTGATCTGCATCACACCCAGACCGAGGCCTATTTG
>NZ_JAGPVV010000107.1 GCF_018066915.1 Roseovarius sp. | reverse complement strand
GGTGGTGCAGGTGACGACCGTCTCTATGGCGAGGGCGGCAACGACGTGATCCACGGAGACGCTGGCGATGACGCCCTCAACGGCGGTGACGGCGCGGACCAGATCTTTGGCGGCAGCGGTGATGATACCGTCGTTGCGGGTGCCGGGGATGACGAGGTGCAAGGCGAAGAGGGCGACGATCTCATCCATGGCAATGCTAGCGACGACGCCCTCAACGGCGGTGACGGCGAGGACCAGATCTTTGGCGGCAGCGGTGACGACGCCTTGTCTGGGGGGGCCGGCGCTGATCTACTCGCAGGTGACAGTGGCGACGATGTGATCTCCTCAGACGATGGCGACGACATATCCCACGGCGGAGTTGGGAATGACGTGCTGTTCGGGGGATACGGAGACGACCTCCTGGATGGGGGAGATGACGACGACATTGTATTCGGAGACGCTGGTCAGGATAGCCTCTATGGGGGTGACGGTAACGACATCCTCTCGGGAGGCGCAGACGAAGATACTGTCTCGGGCGGGGCGGGTGATGACATTGTAGTCGCAGACGACGATGGCGCATCCGATACATATTCCGGCGATACGGGCCACGATCAACTTAACTATTCGGGTGCGACAGACAGTGTTGACCTCGATCTGATCATGGGTGTGGCCTCTGGCGAGAGCATCGGTGACGACAGTTTTGGCGGGTTCGAGGATTATGTTGGAACCACCGGCGACGACCATTTTCGCGCAGGGTCTGGACAGGCTTCCCTGACCGGCAACGGCGGTTCAGATCTCTACAATTTTGTACAGGGCGACACAGTTGATATCATCCGGTCATTTTATCAGATCAATGATTTCGATAGCGATGACCGGATCTGGATCGGCTCGGGGGCGGGTCATAGAGAAATCCGCAAAGCGCAGAAATCCCTCGAGGAGCGTATCGAAGATGACTTGGATGATTACGCCGACGCGCTCGACGTGGATGAACCCCGGCTGACCTATCACCACGATTGGAGCGACGATTATCGCCGAACCGTCATTGAGGTCGATTTCAACCGTGACAGGGTCATTGACCTAGAGTTGCGGATCGAAGGTGACCACATTCTCGTGATTGAACACGCCTGACGCGCTGAACAGAAGGATTATTGGAATGGCTAGATCTGGTTCTGTGTCAAACACGCCTCAAAAGGCAGCGGCCTTCGACCGGCTCCGTGGACGCATTATACTTGGCATCCTCATGATGTTTGGGCTGCTAGGAGGCATGGGTGCTTGGGCGTTCAATGCGAATTTGACAGGCGCAGTAATCGCAATGGGGACAGTCAAGGTCGATCAGAACCTCAAGCAGGTTCAGCACCGAGACGGTGGGATTGTTGAAAAGATTTCCGTGCGCGAAGGTGACGAAGTCGAGGCCGGTCAGATTATGTTTCGTCTTGATGACGCGCAATCGCGGGCAGAGCTCTCAATCCTTTCCGCGCAACTCGACGAGGCCGAGGTCCGGCGCGCGCGACTCGTTGCAGACCGTGAAGGTGCCGTCGAGATCAGATTTCCCAAGCGTCTTTCTATGTCTGATCCACAGCAAAACGAGTTGATGTCAGGTGAACTGCGCCTCCACGCTGGCAATATTGCGAACCGCGAGAATCAGCGCGAACAACTCAAACTCGGTATCGCTCAGGTAGACGAGGAAATTGTGGCGCTGGTATCGCAGCGCTCGGCGTTGACAGATGAATTGGCCCTTGTGGAAGAAAGCCACTCGCGCGTTGTAAGCCTGTTCGAGAAGGGCTTGATCCAAATGCCTCGCGTGGATGAAGCAAAGCGCGAACTGGTTCAGATGCGTGGCAAACTTGGCGAACTTGACGCCAATATTGCGCGGTCCCGTTCGCGGATCAGCGAGATCGAGATGCGGATTCTTTCCGTGGACGAGGTTGCAAGAAATGAGGCCCAACGCGAGCTAACGGTCGTAGAGGCGCGCATTCAGGAACTGTCAGACCGGTTGACCGCGGTGCAGGATAGGCTTTCGCGTACTGAAATACGCGCACCAATTTCCGGGCGGATTAACGAACTGTCAGTGTTCACCGAAGGCGGGGTCATCACCCCAGCCGAGATATTGGCGACAATTGTCCCGGCGTCGGCCGAGTTGCGGATAGAGGTTCAACTTCCGACCACAGCCATCGACCAAGTGTATCTTGATCAGACGGCTCGTGTCCGGTTTTCGTCCTTCAACCACCGCACAACGCCCGAAATCCTCGGCACAGTGTCGCACATTTCACCAGCAACGACAATTTCGGCATCCACCGGTGAGCCGTTCTATATCGGCTATGTCGATATATCGCCCGAAGAGTTTGCAAGGCTGAATGGTCTCGCCTTGATGCCGGGGATGCCAACCGAAGTCTATCTCTCCACCCAAGAACAAACTGCGGCGGCCTATTTCGCGCGACCTCTGATGGATCAATTCGAGAAAGCCTTTCGAGAAGAATGAGCGCCTCGTCTGTTGGATGTCACTGAGATTTGACCCGCCCGGTCTTTATGTTTGCCAATTCATGATGGCATCAATGTTGCTGTCTTCCTCCCTTAACTTTTGGCTCTCTCAGAGGTCGCGTTTCGGCCATTGCTGTCAGTGCCAGTCTCGAGAATGTGGCAGCGGTGGGTGAGGCGATTGAGTGGCGCGGTGGTCATCTTGGCGTCACCGAAGACGCGGGCCGGGGGGATTACCGTGCTGAAGCGCGATCCGGCCACGGGGCGGCTGTCGGTTCAACTGGAAGGCGCACTTGCGGCGCTGCTCTCGCCGGCTTTGGGCGATAAACGCAGAAAGGACTGAGCGCGGAAACTCAAGCCTTTGATATTGTTGAGGAGTTTGATTTGGTTGCGGGACGGCGCAACCACAGTAACCTACCTGATCTGCGCTGTCACGTGTGAAGTCTGACTAGCCCCAGCGACCCACCAAGAAGGATGAGGGCACAGAGTGCGCAATCCTAGCCCAATCATTGCGCTTAGACCAAGAGAGGCCACAATAACTCGCTCATTTAGGTTCTGCCCAAACTCAGTCGCAGAAAATCTCGAATACGGCGCGTGTTCAATCGTCCTGTCGGCATCAAGCCACTCCTTCATTTCAGGAGGCGCAACTATCCTCAATTTACCGACCAGACCTGCCCCACATCGTGCGAAATTAGTGCCCCGCTTCCCGCGGATTGACTACCCACTATCATGCGAACCACGCACACAAGCGCGACGACATTCTCGAATGCCTCGAGTCGGCACAAGATCACGCGACATAATGGTTATGGACTTATAACAACGACCGCCCCAACGTGGACATTGGCGGCATCACGGCCGCCATGGAACTGAAAATGGCCGCATAAATCTACTGATCCACCCAGAAAAAAATGGTTGGATTACCGTGCTGATCGACAATTTTAAGCTGAAGGAAAGCGTTTGATGTTCGGTATCGAAAAAGAAGACCTCAAAGACTTGCTGGCAAACGCCCACAAAGGCACCCTCCAACTACCTGATTTCCAACGTGACTACGTTTGGACAGATGAAGATGTTCGTAGCCTGATCGCATCGATTGCCAAAGGTTACCCTGTCGGGGCCCTGTTGACTCTACAGACGGGCGGTTCCGTCGATTTCAAGCCTAGAACCCTTGAGGGTGTTCCAACAACGGCCGCTCAGCCGGAGGAACTTCTCCTTGATGGTCAACAGCGCATGACATCGCTTTACCAAGCGGCATATTCGCAAAAGCCGGTTTGGGTCAAAACTAACCGCGACACCAAAGTTGAGCGACTATACTACATTGACATTCGTCTTGCTCTTTCCTCCGGTGCCGATCTGGATGATGCAATCATCTCCGTGCCAGCCGAT
>NZ_JAGPVV010000096.1 GCF_018066915.1 Roseovarius sp. | reverse complement strand
GGTTGAAGGGGGATCGGGCGCACGGGTGGCGTTGTTGCACGATCCGCAGACGGCGGGAGGGATGCTGGCGGCTGTCGATGGTGGAGAGGCAGAGGAGTTAGTGGCGCGGTTGCGTGCGGCGGGGCATGCGGCGGCTGTGATCGGGCGGGTTGTGGCAGGGCCGGTGGGGATCAGGGTGAGGGGTTGAGGGTCGCGGGTTTCCCCCGCGCGGCTTCGTGGTCGGAAGTGGCCCCAAGCCTACGCGCTCTGGATCAAACCCTGCGCTGCCGCGTGCAGCGTGGCCTCTGACAGATCGGGCAGCGCGAGCGGCGTGATGCCTTCGGGGCGGGGTTTGCGGATGTAGCGCGGGTCGTAATGGGTCTCGATCAACTGCGCCACGAGGGTGGGAAAATCGCCTGTGGCGGCAAGGGCGCGCCACTGGTCCACTTGGGCGTGGCCGTGATACTGCACCAGCCGGCTGAGGATCGCGTCGAGCCGGTCGGGATCGGCGATGAGGTCGGTGTAATCGGCGCAGAGGTTGGACACGCGGGCGGCAAGCGGCACCTCGAGCCGGATCACCGGCGCGGTGCGCATGGCGCGAGTGATCATAGGCGGCAGGGTGATGCGCCCGATGCGGCTGCTCTCGGCCTCGAGATAGACCGGGCGGGTGGGATCGAGCCGGGCCATTTGGGCGGCCAGAGCGCTCTCGAACGATTTTTGCGAGGGTTGCCCGCCTGCGACGGGACCAAAGACCGATCCGCGATGGGCGGCCAGATCCTCGAGGTCGATCACCTGCGCGCCTAGGGCTGCGAGATGCGTCAGGAGATGGGTCTTGCCGGTGCCGGTGCCGCCGTCGATGAGGCGGACGGGGGCGGGAAAATCCTCGTCATAGAGCGCACGGGCGACGAGGCGGCGATAGGATTGATAGCCGCCCTGAATGGTGTCGGCCTTCCAGCCGATCTGTTGCAGGATGACGGTGAAGGAGCCGGAGCGCTGACCGCCGCGCCAGCAATAGACGAGTGGACGCCAGCCGCCATGACGATCCGCAAGCGGGCCCTCGAGATGGGCGGCGGCATTGCGGGACACGAGTGCTGCGCCGATCTTGCGCGCGAGAAAGCGGTCCTGTTGCACATAGATGGTGCCGACGCGGGCGCGTTCCTCGTTCGAGAGCACCGGCAGGTTGAGCGCGCCGGGGATGTGATCCTCGGCGAATTCGGCGGGGGACCGGACGTCGATCACCTCGTCAAAGGGCAAGGCGGCCAGCGCCGCGAGACTGTCGAGGGCTATCGGCATCAGGGGAAATCGGGGTAAGGGCTAAGGCGTGACATGGCCCCTGCATGCGCTGCGCGCCGCCCAAGTTCAAGCCCTCTTGCAGAGGGAAAAAAAGAGGTGGACAGCACAGGGCGGCCCACCTCAGGTCAGGAAAGTCAGTTCTGGAGGTAAACTTCGAGACTGTCGTCGAGCGCGTCTTTCCAGGGGGTGTGGTGCATGGGCGCCATGGTGCCGGTGATGACGGATTTATAGGCGTTGTTGCGGAAGCCCATGATGTCCTTTTTCTTGTGGCCCTTCCATTCCTTGAAGGCCTGACAGGCGCCTTCGACGTCAAAGCTGGGATAATCGGTCTCGTCGATCAGTTCCTTGACGTAATCGCCCTGATACCAGATCGCGTCGTAATCATCCTGACCGGCATCCTCGCGGGCGACACGGTCTGCCACGTCGGCCTCCATCGTCGCTTGGTCGGGAATGACGATGCGGCCCATGATCACGTCGCGCACCCACCATGCCTGTGCGTCGAACATATTGAAGGTGAACCACTGGTCCTGCATACCGAGGTAGAAGAGGGCCGGTTCGCGCACGAAGGCGACACCTTTGTAGAGATCGGCGGTGGCGAGGCGGTTGGCGGTCTTGAGCCGCAGATCGTCGGGCAGGAAGGGGAAGTGGTGTTTGTAGCCCGTGCAGAGGATCACGGCATCCACGTCCTTGGTGGTGCCATCCTTGAAAGTGGCGGTGTTGCCCTCGACCTTTTGCAGGAGCGGCACCTCTTGCCAGTTGTCCGGCCATTTGAAGCCCATAGGCTTGGTCCGGTGGCTGACGGTCACGGATTTGCAGCCGTATTTCCAGCATTGCGAGCCGATGTCTTCGGCGGAATAGCTGGTGCCGACGATGAGAATGTCCTTGTCCTTGAATTCAAGTGCATCGCGGAAATCATGGGCATGCAGGACTCGGCCCTTGAAATTCTCGAAGCCGGGGAAATAGGGCACGTTTGGCGTGCTGAAATGGCCCGAACAGACGATGACGTGATCGAAGCTCTCGGTATAGGTGCGGTCTTCGGGGAGGTGGCAGACGGTGACGTTGAATGTGTCGCCCTCTTTCTCGACCCAGCGGACGGCGGTGGAAAAGCGGATGAGGTCGCGCACGCCGGCCTTTTTCACGCGGCCTTCGATATAGTCGAAGAGCACGGCGCGGGGCGGGTAAGAGGCGATTTGCTTGCCGAAATGTTCCTCGAAGGAATAGTCGGCGAATTCCAGACCTTCCTTGGGGCCATTGGACCAGAGATAGCGATACATTGAGCCATGAACCGGCTCGCCGTATTGATCAAGCCCGGTGCGCCATGTGTAATTCCAAAGGCCGCCCCAGTTGTCCTGTTTTTCAAAACAGACGATTTCGGGGATTTCCGCGCCTTTGGCGGCGGCGGATTGGAAGGCCCGCAATTGGGCCAGTCCCGATGGTCCCGCGCCGATGATCGCAATTCGTTTTTTGGTCATGTTGCCCTCCAAGCTGGTATGGACCAATATTCAGGTATTGGTGCCTTTGGTTCATGCCAGATTGGAGGCGGTCCGACGGGCTTGTCAATAAATATTCTTTCCAAGAATAATATTTTCCCATGAGAAGGCTGGTGCTGCGCCGGGAACCTGCTAGGAATTACGCATGTCCAATTCGAGTTTCGCACAACGACTGGCCATCCAGAGCGCCTTGCCGCGGTTTTCCGTGGGCATGCGCAAAACGCTGACCATCGGGTTTCTGGCCCCCTTGAGCGGGCCTGTCGAATCGTGGGGCCTGCCGGGATTGCAGGGGTGCCGGTTGTGGGTGGATTGGCTCAACCGGGCGGGTGGCGTGCTGATGGGGGGGCGGCGATTCCCGGTGCGGCTCGAGGCCTATGATTGCGGATATGACGGGGCGGATGCGTTGGCGGGGGCGCGGCATCTGGTGCAGGGGCATGATGCGGCGCTGGTGATGATGCTGGGGGGCGATTCGTTCACCGAGGTGCGCGATTACCTGATGGGGCAGAAGGTGCTGACCTCATCCTTGCTGACGAGTGATCTGTCGCCGGACACGCCGTATCTGATCGCGCCGGGCGAATCGCTGCCCATCTACACGGTGACGGCGGTGGAATGGATCGCCAAGCACCGACCGGAGATCAGGACTGTGGCGCTCTGTGCGCAGACCGATGCGCTTGGGCTGCCGGCACTGGCCGCCTATCGCGCCGCGTTCAAGGCGGTCGGCATCGAGATTGTCGCAGAAGTCCGGTATGATCCGGGCACGGCCACGGCGCCCGAGGTGGTGACGCCGATGCTGGCGGCCGCACCCGATATGCTCTGCTGGTGCACGAGCTATACGCCGATGGTGCATGCGATGACGGAATATGCCTATCGGCAGGGCTATGCGGGCCAAATCCTGAGCTGCACAGCCGATTGCTATGAGCAGTTGATCGCGCTCACCTCGCCCGAATTCATGGAAGGATTCCTGTTCCAGTTCCCTGATTTCGATGATCCGGCGCTGGCGGAAAAGGCGTTCTTCTTTAACCAGCCGCAGGCATTCTACGAGGAATACAACGCGCGCTTTCCCGGCAGTTGGACGGCGGTGAGTTGGGAATATGCCGCCATCCTCGACATCTGGCAATCCGCGGTCGAGCGGGCGGGCACGGTCAATTCCGTGTCGGTTCTGGCGGCGATGCGGCAGTTGGGCGAGGTCAACCATGCCTTTGGCCCGGCGCAATGGTGGGGGCAGGATATGTTTGGCCTCGACCATACGCTGATTGGCGATTGGCCGGTGGTGCAGATCCAAGGCGGCAAGGCACGGATTGTCGATTTCGGGTCGATCCCCGATTGGCTGGCACGGCATGAGGCGCTGTTGCGGGCGGAAATGGCGGCTCTTGGCCAGCTTTGGCATCAGCGGCACGGGCAGGGGGCAGGCAAGGCCTGTCTCGAGGCGCGGCTGGTGGTGAGTTGAGGCGTCTCGGCCGTCTTGCGCTCAGTCCTCTTGCAGCAGGGTCTTTTGTTCCTCGATCAGGTGCAGCTTGATGTATTCCACGGCGGTTTCGACATCGCGGGAGGAGATTGCGTTGAAGAGCGCGTTATAGCGTTTCTGGTAATCCTCGATGCGTTTGGGCGTGAGATGGCGGCGCATCATGGTGGAGCGGTGGGTTTGCAAGCAGGCCTCGATCGCGAGATCATAGCAGGAGGCGAGCAGGGGATTGCCGGTGCCCGCGGCGATCTTGCGATAGAAATCCTCTTCGCAGGCGACAAAGGCTGTGGCGTCGGTGCTGATCGCCTCCATCCGGGTGAGAATATCGTCGAGTTCCATGATGTCGCGCGGGGTCATGTTGATGACCGCGAGGCGGATCATTTCCGGCTCCAGAATGCCGCGCACGACGAGGTGGTCGAGCGGGCTGGTGTTTTCGGCAAGCGCGCTGCGGCTGGAGGTGCGGGTGAGTTCGCTCTTGTAGGTGACAAAGCTGCCAGACCCCGCGCGGCGGCGGATGATGTTGCGCGCCTCGAGCACGTCGAGCGCGTCGCGCACGGTGTTGCGGGCGACGCCCAGTTCCGATGAGAGCGTGCGCTCGGACGGCAGGCGTGCGCCCTCGGGGTATTCTTCCGACTTGATGCGGGCAAAGAGGCTGTCGATCACCACCTGCACCGTGGCGCCGACCGAGTGGCTGGTGACAAGCTGGGCTGTGGTGCTGGTGCTCTGGCTGGCCATGATGTTGCGATCCCTCGTCTGGCGCGGCGGGTGTTTGGGCAAATCTAGGCGGATCGCGGACAGTTCACAAGCAGCAGGGTAGGGGCAGAGAACCAATTTCAATCCCCTTCCGGACCAGTTTTGGGGGTCATGGGGGCCGATTTGCCGGGTGCCTCTAAAATGTGCCAGTTAAAATTCTGTGCAAAATGAGAGATTTGGCAGAATGGACCGGCTTAATTATAACTCTAAGAAACAAATTTTCTTGTGAGTTTCAAATCGCTTTGCTAGCCTTCGGTCGTGGGCCAAACCAATTTCGGAAACTGGTATAGACTCCGGGGTTGTCAATGAACCAGAACAGGTCGCCCTTGGCTCCGCTCTGCTGCGCGAGACCGCGCGGTGCCAACAGTTGGAGGAACGCATGCTTTCCAAATATATCGCTAAGGGGTTCACACGTCGGACCTTTCTGAAAACCTCCGCAGCGGCGACAGCCGCGCTTGGCTTGCCGAAAGTGGCGCTGGCGGCGGGTGAACCGATCAAGATCGGGTTTCTGGCCCCCCTGACGGGGGCTGTGGCGGCCTGGGGCAAACCCGGCCTTGATGGCTGCATGATCTGGGCCGAGCGGGTCAATGCCGCGGGCGGCATCACGCTGGCGGACGGGGCGCATCCGGTTGAATTCGTGGCCTATGACGAGGAATACGATCCCGCCAAGGCCCGCACCGGGGCGACCAAGCTCATCCGTGAGGATGGCGTGAGTTTCATCATGATGCTGGGCGGCGATCCCTGGCCGGGTGTGCAGCCGGTGGCGGAACGCACGGGGATGCTCTTTTCCACGCTGCTGCCGTCGGATCTCTCGCCGGATACCAAGACGCTGTTGGCACCCGCAGAGGTGCATCCCATCTACAACGTGACCGGGGTCGAGTGGCTGGCGCTGAACAGGCCGGAGCTGAAAACCGCCGTGATGTGCGCGCAGGATGATGCGCTTGGCCTGCCATCGGTTGCGACCTATCTCGCGGCGTTCGAGGCGGCGGGCATCGAG